>CAKZQI010000069.1 GCA_937139515.1 uncultured Armatimonadota bacterium
CAGCGTGCCTCCGACGGACCCCCGATATGCTTCCTATTTGGTACACTGGTCGCACACGATTCAGCCGTATGTGAAGAATTACGGGCTGTACGAGTGTCCCTCGTGTCCGCCTCGTCAGTTGAACATTCCTTCGGACTATGCGAACGCGCTCACGCGCCCGGCGAAGGTCGCCTACACCTACAACGGTCTGTTGCATGGGATGTCTCAGGCGCTCATTGCCAACGCCTCCAAACTGCCCCTTGTATGGGAGGGTCGTGGCAAGGCGAGTGTAGAAGGCTTCGCCCTCACCAACCCCGCCCTGATGTGTAATGACCCCAGCCGACCGTGTACTTACTTCAGCTGCACCTTTGGCTATTCGAGCAGCGCTTATCCAACGGGCGCGATGTTCGTGCTGGAAGGTCCGATGTGGATTCACTCCAACGGTGCTCTGTTCGCCCATGCCGATGGCTCGGCGAAGTGGCGACGCTTGGGCGCTCAGATTGCGCCTGCCAACACCGACTGGCGCACCGACCCGTACACGGGCTACGACAATCAGGGTTACCCCGGCTTCTATTGGTGGGACGGATGCAACCCGTGGCTGTTCCGACCTGACTACGACTTCAGCCTGTAAATCTTACTTTCTCGGGGAGAGGAAGCCTCTCCCCGCACTTATAGTCCAAGGGAGGTATTTATGAAGCAAGAGATTTCCACCGGAACGGCAGTGGCGATTATTGCGGTGGTGCTGGTGTTGTTGGGCGGAGCCATCTACTGGTTCCTGGTGCGTCCTGAGACTACCCCTGCACCGCCTCCAACAGCGGGTGCGCCCTCGCAAATGCCCCCCGCCACCCCGCCAGCTCAGCCGGGGCAACCTGGTCAAGCAGGACAAGCAGGACAAATGATGCAACCCACCTTCTAATTCCCCGCCGAACCCTTGAAATTGCCTGCAACCGATAGGGTATGATTCCTGTCAGTGCGGACAACTGACAAAAAACTTTACGAGGAGGTCTAATATGAAGAAGTGGATGCTGTTCGGTCTTTCGCTGATTGCGGTTAGCGCGATGCTCACCCTGAGCGCGTGCGGCGGTCAGCAGGAGTCGACGGAGGGCGGTGCGCCAGCGACCACCACGGAGGGAGGCGAAACTGCAGCCCCTGCCCCCGCAGGTGAATCGACTGCTCCCCCTGCAGCGCCTGCAGGTGAGGGTGGCGCAGCGACAGGCGGCGGTCAATAAGCCAAGCTCTGTCTAAGCAGTGCTGGGGGTTGTCGTACGACAACCCCCTTTCTGTTTCAAAGTGGGGTATAATAGTCTATGAGGTGTCCCTTATGAACCGCCGACGGGGTTTTACGCTGATTGAACTGCTTGTAGTGATAGCGATTATCGCAATCTTAGCGGCAATTCTGTTCCCGGTGTTTGCGCAAACCCGTGAGAAGGCACGCCAAACGACCTGCACCAGCAACCTTAAGCAACTTACGACCGCTTACCTGGTGTACATCAACGACTATGACGAGACCTTGCCCCTCGGCTTTGCCTTCGTTTCGGGCGGATGGTTTTCGGGGATCTATGTGGATGTGCCCGCCGACCTTCGGTTTGACGCCAGCACCCAACCTGAACTGGTGTCCGCCTTCAAATCGGTCTGGTCGAACGCTCTGGAGCCTTATATGAAGAACACGCAAATCCTGCGCTGTCCTTCGGGGGGCCTGCAACAAATCTACTTTCCACGCCAGAACGGTCCCCAGCCTGCAGAGACCTCGTATACCTATAACGCTGTGCTCCACACCTATCCGAAGGCGCAGATAACCCACCCTGCGCATGTACCCGTGTTTTGGGAGGGGCAGGGCAAAGTGGCGCTGGGGGGCGCATCGATAGGCAACCCCAGCCTGAACTGCAATAACCCCAACTTGCCCTGCCGATACAACGGCTGTCCCAGAGATGGCTCGAACGCCTACCCCCAAGGCACAGCGTTCCGCCCGCGCGCCACGATGTGGATACATTCTAACGGGGCAATCTTCGCGTTCGTGGATGGGCATGTGAAATGGCGACGGCTGGGCGCTAATGCGGTCACGGACTATCGCACCGACCCGTTCGACTCTTACGATTCGCGAGGAGTTCCGACCAGATTCTGGGCGAACCGCGAGGGCTGTCAGCACGCTTGGCTCTTCCGTCCCGATTTTGACCCTGCGGAGTAATCCTACAGCCAGTAGATGCCTTCAAAACGCAGATTCGCGTCGCCCCTAAGCGCAATCGGCTCTACAGGCGACCATTCTACTTTCAAGATGCCCCCGCGCGAGTGCACCTCTACCGACTTGCCCACCCAACCTGCCTGCTGAGCGAGCACGGCGACCGCACAGGCGCCACTACCACAGCCAAGTGTTTCGCCCACCCCGCGCTCCCAAATCCGAATTCGTATCCGCTGGGGCGGCTCAACCACCGCCCACAACACGCTGGTGCGTTCAGGAAACATCGGGTGGGTTTCCAGACGGGGACTCACCGAGTGGAAAGTCTCATCACTGGGGAGACGCTCCCCAAACAGCACGGTGTGGGTCGTGCCCGTGTTGACCGAGCTAATCCGCCACTCGCGCTCGCCAATCACCACAGGATAATCGTCCACGCGTTCGCCCTCCACCAGTGCCGGGATGTGGCGGGGATGGAACTGGGGCGGGGGCAGGTGAATTTCTACTTGATGCACCGTGTCGCCCTGTAGATGGAGTTTCACAGGCACTAAGCGTCCGCCGAGCGTCTCTATGGTGAACTCGGTCTCCTCTACATCGCCCAGTTCGTAGGCGAGGCGCGCTGTGCAACGCAGTCCGTTGCCACAGAAATCTTCCGTGCCATCGGGATTGAACATACGCATTCGCACAGGCGCTTGTGTGCCCTGCCCCAAGACCAACAGTCCGTCTGCGCCCACACCATAAGGACGCTGGCAAAGGCGCTGTGCCAACTCGCTCAGCGAGCAGGGCACGCCCGACACGGCATTCTCCTGAACGAGCACGAAATCGTTGCCCGTGCCCTCCACCTTGTAAAACGGTAGCGCTACCCCGCTCACTTTTGGCGCATTGCCTCCTTCACTTCGCGCTCGAACTCTTGCAGGGAGCGCTTGCCCGACCACGCTTTCAGACGCTTGCCCGATTTGGAATAGATGTAGGTGCGCGGGATTTCACCGCGCCACGGGCGGTCGAAGCGGTCAGCGAACTGGTTGGGGTCTTGATAGAGTATCAACACAGGGAAGTTGACGCGGTATTGGCGCACCACGGGGGGCACGACACGGTCAGCTTCTTCAGGGTCGTCCATTGAGACCGCCAAGATTTCCAGGCCTTGCTTGCGGTACTTGTTATAGAGGCGCACCATATCGGGCATCTCCTCTCGGCACGGGTCGCACCAAGTCGCCCAGAGGTTCACAATCACCACTTTGCCTTTTAGACGCTGGATTCGTCGCTCTAAATCTTGGGCGTTCGTTCGGGGCAGAGCGGGGTCCGCAATCATCGTTGTGGTCAAACCGACCAAAGCCAGCCCTAATAACACGCGTGTCCAACCCATCATCGTTCTCACCTGCGGATACTATACCCTGCGGTGCCCTCGCACAAGCCTGACAAAGATGCATTCCCTGAGTGCAAAATCATACCCACTTTCCACACTTTGATGCTCCCTCGTCAGACCCCGCGCCCCCTGTTGTCACCTAACATCCCCTTCTGTCATTCTGAGCGAAGCGAAGAATCTCTGGAACCCTCACCCCGACGAAGCGGGCGAGGGGAGCGGTTGGGGGAGATCTGGGGTGGGTGACGGGTTTCACCTGTCCGCCTTAGACGCAAGCATGTATCACTGATTCGTGAGCTTCGCTTCCGCCCGAAGAGATTATCCGTTACTCTGAGTATCAGCGAATGGTCTCATTTTGGCGATACTGAGATTCTTCGCTTCGCTCAGAATGACAAAATGGGGGCGTCAGAATGACAACCCCTACCGTGTCACCCTGAGCGTCAGCGAAGGGTCTCTACTTAGGGGTACGCAGAGATTCTTCGCTGCGCTCAGAATGACACCCCCTACTTTGTCCCCCTAGCATCAGCGAAGGGGGTCTGCTTCGGGTTGCATAGAGATTCTTCTCTGCGCTCAGAATGACAGTGGGGGCGAGGGGCTAAAGAATGGGTGTCAAACTGGGAGCGGGTCGGTATGGTTCTGAACTCAATTAATGTACCTTTGTTAGCCATAGGTGGGGTAAAAAAGACCCAGACTCGCCAATCAAGGAGGCAGGAAATCCCCTTGACCTGAAGAATCTGCCTGTAGAGAGGAACTTGAGCATGCAAGCACGGCGAGAGAACACTTTTGCGATTGCGTTTCGGGTGTTGAGAGAGCGCCCCGGACTGGCGGTGATGATGTTCCTGCAGTACGCTATCTGGGGCACTTGGTCGGTAGCGCTATCGGGCTACCTTGAAAAGGAGTTGGGCTTTTCGGGATTGGCACTGTCGTTTATCTATAATGCGCTTCCCCTGATGAGCCTGATTGTGCCGTTCACGGCAGGGCAGGTAGCAGACCGTTTCATGCCTGCTCAGGTGGCGCTGGGACTGTTCCACCTGCTTGGAGGTGCGCTCCTGTTTGGGCTGGCGTTCCAAAAAGAGCTCATCCCGATGACTGCGCTGATGCTCGGCTACACCCTCTTCTACGCGCCGACGCTGGCGCTGTCCAACTCGGTGGCGTTCCGCAACCTGAAAGACCCTGCGATTGAGTTCGGTCCGATTCGCGTGTGGGGCACGATTGGATGGATTGTGGCGAACTTGGCAGTCACCTATGTGCGAGGCACTTACAACTCTCTGCAGTGGGAAATTATTGATGTGTTTGCGATGGCGGGTGCGGTTTCTATGGTGGCAGGCTTGAT
>CAKZQI010000070.1 GCA_937139515.1 uncultured Armatimonadota bacterium
GGACACATCCTACCCTACCTCGTGGCTTGCGTGCTTCGCTACACGGGCAGGATGCCCGTGCCACGATTTTTCAAACACTCTCTGTCCAGCAGGAGTCTTGTTGTGAAATGAGCAGGTAAAATCCTGCCATGAGTCACTGGCGACGAGTTTGGGTAGCGTGGTGCGTGCTTGCTCTCTGGGTAAGTGCCTTTGCCGACCGACTGGTACTGGTGGACGGCACCGTGATTGAGAACTGCTATCTCCGCGATGAGGGGGTCCGAGTCCGAGTGTGGAAACGCTTAGAAGACGTCGGAACCGACCGCTGGGTGGACTACCCGCGTGCCCAAGTCAAAGAGTTCAAGATTGAACGCGGAGATGAGTGGGACATTCGCCCTGACCTGCCTGACCTGAGCGTGATTTTCATCGAGATGAACCCCAAGCTTGCGGGGCTTCACGGGCGTGTACACTACGACCAGTATGGGCGTCCCAAGATTGTCGGTGGGGCTTTGTCCGACCTGGGCGAGCGCGCTTACGAGACGCCCGAAGCCGTTGTACGAAACCTCAAACTGAGCTACACCCCTGGCGAGACCATCACGCTGACCGCCCATGTGAAAAATGTCGGATTTCGCCAGGCAGAGCCGTTTGAGTATGTCTGGAAAATAAATGGCAAGGAGGTTCAGCGCGGACGCCATCGCGAACAGCTCAAAATGCACGAGATTGCCCGATTTGAGTACAAATGGCAGTGGCAAGACGGTTTCAACACCGTGACCTTCCAGATTATCACGAACCAGCGCGAGATTGCCACAGTCAACAACAAAGCAACCGACCCGCTCTGGGGGTGGGGGCTGACCTATTATGTGCATCCAGAGCGGGTGAAAGCGTGGCACAACTATCGCAACAACTACGGAACCTTCGCTTGGGAAGACTTCTACCGCTGGCACATCGAGATTATGAACCTGCTGTTTGAACACAGCATCTATCCGTCAGCCCCTGAGGGCATCAAGGCGCGGGTTCGGCTGGACCGCATCGTCTATTTGGACGATATGGAGAAGGTCAACGAGCATCGCTTCGCCTCGCCCGATGGGATCGCCTATGACCAAGGCGTCTGGATTTGGTTTGACGACCAAGACCGCAACCGAAAATGGGAACCCCCCACCAAAGAGTGGCGCAATCAGACCGAATGGTCGCTCCCCCACGAACTGGGACACCAGTTAGGCTTGACCGACCTCTATGCGTTGGACTATCATGGGCACGAGAACCACAAAATGCCCGATAACGGCGACCCGCTCACGCACTACTACCGCCGATTTTTGACCATGATGCACTGGCACGGACCGCACCTGTGGTCTGAGGTGTGCGCGGGCTATCTCAACCAAACTTGGAACAAGCCCCGCGGGCATTTCGGCGACTACTACTTTGCCCTCCCCGCTGAAAACTTTTTGCAGATTGTGGATGTGAACGGTAAGGGTGTCCCGAACGCCACGGTGGAGATATTCCAGCGCGGCGTGCGGGTTGATACGCAGGTTCCTCCCGCCGAACAACAGGGCGTGCAGTACTTTGAGGTGATTGAGGACGGCGATTTCGGGCACCCAGTCTCTTCGGAACCCGTGATACGCGGAACGACCGACGCAAACGGGTTGCTAAGGCTTCCCAACCGCCCTGTCAAGGAGGTACGCACGCTCAACGACTATCACCGACGCCCTAATCCGTTCGGCAACTTGAATGTGGTGGGCAATCGTGGGCTGATGCTGGTGCGTGTCACGCTGGGCGATCGCCCCTGCTACTTCTGGCTGGAGATTACCGACTTCAACTTGGCTTACTTGCGGGGCATACGGGAGCGTTTCATCATCACGCTGAAGACCCCTTACGGCTCAGCCGACTCGCCCCCTGCACCACGCAACCTGCGTGTTGAACGAATTGACGAACATCGCCTGCGCGTGAGCTGGGACGCTCCCCCTCAACGCGATCAGCACTATCTTGACCGCCTGACCGCCTATCGGGTCTACCTGCGCGTGTCCAGCGATGGGCTGAACGACCGCCCATGGATGCCTGTGGCGACCCTCCATCCCGACACCCGCTCGCACGAGATAGACCTGCGCCAAGCTCCAGACGAGCTTTACTGGTTCTCACGGGCTTACCGCGTTGCGGTCTCTTCTGTGAGCAACGGTGCCGTAGAGAGTGAGCTGGTTGAGATACTGGTGCCTTCCCCAACCAAGCCGTAGAGCGGATGGGCGCCATAGGGGAGTTTGAGGAAGGTGTCGGAGGTAAACCGCCCACCCTGACCCCCTTCAGGGGGTATAATCGGACTGTGGAGGTTTATGGCGATGAAGCCGATGACGATGGAACGCACCCCATTACCGAAGGTTGAGTTTCTCCGAACGATGTTCCTCTCACGAGAGGGCGACCGACGCGAAGGGATTTTGATGCGTCAAGGCAAGGGCTGGTTCCAAGTGCCAGGCATGGGGCACGAGGCGCTGGCAGTGGTCGCTTATCACCTGCGTCCTGATGATTATCTCTACCCCACCTATCGCGACCGCGCCCTGATGCTCGCCCGAGGGATGACCACCCGCGAGATTGCGCTGGACTTTATGGCGCGCGCTGGCTCCAGCTCTGAAGGGCGCAATATGCCCGCCCACTACTCCTCACGCGCCCTGAATGTGTTCTCGGTCGCTACTCCAACCGGTGCCCAGTGTCTGCCCGCTGTGGGAACCGCCTGGGGCATCAAGATGGCAGGCGACGACTGCGTCGTCTTCTGTAGTATCGGCGACGCTGCCTCCCGTCAGGGTGAATTCTACGAGGCGGTCTGCATCGCTATTCAAGAAAAATTACCGATTGTGTTTATGGTGGAAGATAACCAGTACGGTATCAGCACTCCCACTGCCCGAATGCTCCCGATGCGCCTGAATGTGTTTGACGAGCGCTGGATTGTGCCGGTGAACGGGCGGGATGTGATGGAGGTCTACGAGAAGTCGGGCGAAGCCATCCGACGCGCGCGCCAAGGCGAAGGTCCCACCATCCTCTGGTGTGAGATTGACCGTCTCAGCTCCCACACCAGCGCCGATGACCACCGCGTCTACCGCCCTGCTGAAGAGATTGAGGCGATGAGCCTGCGCGACCCTATCCGCCTGTTCGCCGAGTCGCTCATCCTAAGCGGCGAGCTGACTGAAGCCGAATGGCAACAGATGCAAGAAGCGATCGTACAGGAGGTAGATGCTATCTATCGGGAGGTGGAGCGCGTGCCCTTACCTGACCCTGCGGGCGTACTGGAACACCTGTTTGGGGAGCCTCCCAGCACCTATCGCCCCCTGCCGATGGAAGCCGAGTCGGAACCGACCACGATGGTGAACGCCATCAACCGTGTGTTCCACACAGCGATGGAGACCTTCCCGAATGTCGTGTTCTTCGGGGAGGACATAGAAGACCCCAAGGGCGGTGTGTTCGGCTTCACGAAGGGTCTCAGCACGAAGTACCCTGACCGCGTGTTCAACTCGCCTCTTGCCGAGGCAACGATTGTGGGCACGGCGGTGGGACTCGCTGCGATGGGTTATCGTCCTGTGTTTGAGATACAGTTTATTGACTTCATCACGCCGGGCTTCCATCAACTGGTATCGCAGATTGCGACCCTGCGCTGGCGTAGCAAGGGCGAATGGAAGTGCCCGTTGATTATTTACTCGCCGTATGGGGCATACCTGCCTGCGGGCGGGATGTGGCATAGCCAGAGCAACGATGGCTGGTGGGCGCACACACCCGGCATTCGGGTCGCTATCCCCAGCACTCCCGAAGATGTGGCGGGGCTGTTCTGGACCGCCTTGCAAGATGAAGACCCCACGATGTTGCTGATTCCCAAGCATATCTTCCGTGTGCGTCGCCCAGTCAGTGCGTACGAGCCAGTGCCGTTCGGCAAGGCAGCAATCCGACGCGACGGCGAGCATGTGACGGTGGTGGCATGGGGCAACACGCTGGAACTGGCGGAAAAAGCGGCGGACACAATGGCCCAGCAAGGGGTCTCGCTGGAGATTATTGACCCGCGCACCCTCGTGCCGTTTGACTGGGAGACGATTGAGCAGTCGCTGGCTAAGACGGGACGGCTGGTGGTCATCCACGAGGACAACCGAACCTGTGGTTTCGGTCAGGCGATTATCTCGGAGATGACGACCGTGCCTGACCGCTTCAATCTGTTGCTCTCTCCGCCCCAGCTGGTGGCACGCTACGATGTCCACATCCCCTTCTGCCCCGAGCTGGAGTACGCCGTTTTGCCCGACCTCTCGCGCGTGCTGAACGCTATCCAGACCGTGTTGGACTAAGCCTGCGGTTTGCCCTAAACGGAGATTCAACCCCCTCCCCCTAATGCAGGGGGAGGGTGAAAAAGGGGAGCCTTCCCTCCGATGGCGCTCTGATGGGGCTAAAGTGGCGTATAATTAGGAAAATGATAGCGCCCCGCTGGTGGTTCAACCTTCAGGAGTATCGCCGTCGGCTGATGGACTACTCGGATGAAGAGTTGGTGGATGTCTACTTCCATATCCACCCTGTGCAGTACCGCGACCATTACCTCTGCGTGTTGAGCGAACTGCGTCGGCGCGGGATCAAGCCCCAAATCGCCGAGCGCCCTCTGCCCGATGTGCGCTGGTGGCTCCCTCAGTGGCTGGAGAAGTGCCCTTGGCTGACGGCTCAGTCGTGGCGTTATAGGCTGGCGATGGGGTTTGCGTCGGGACTGCTCTCGGCGCTGCTCACGGGGCTGGGTTTGGCGCCCGTCGTGCTGTTGGTGAGCGGACTAAACTTCACAGGGCGCATGCTCTCGGTTCTGTACCTGATTTGGTTGGTGGGGGCGTTGGCATATGGCGTCCTGATGACCTACCGTGCTGGGGCGCGTGGGGTTCCGCTCCTCATCGCTCTGCTCGGAAGCGCAGGAACCAGCTGGCTCTTTCTCGGCACGCCGACCTTCCAGCGCATCTGGTACGACCTACTCAAACCCAGCACGACCCCATGGGTCAACCCGCTGGTCGTGTTCTGAAGGGTTAGGGGATGGGCAAAACGCCACTGCGATCAATTTCAACGCCATACAGGCGCGTCTGAACCACCAAGTAGGCACGCAGAGAATTTTTCAACTCCACCTCAGGAAGCCATAGCACGAGCCGATTGCCCTCTTGAGCATAGACAAGGGGCGATTGAGTGTCCACACACCAGCGCTGGGTGGTCCAGCGGTTCTCTTCATCCACGCTAAGCAGGGTCAGTTCCAGTTGCGCCGTGTTGCCCAACGGCTTGCGGGTTTCCACAACCACTTTCAGCCCGAAACGGTGCGGGTCGATAGCGACTCGGCTCAGGTCGGCATTCGGGCGCAATCGGAGCATAGCTCCATCGTCTACTGGGTTGCGGTAGTCGTGGCGGGGCGCCTCCGCCAGCACAAAAATCTCATTTTGGCGCAAGAAGCTGGTCAGGAAGCGGGGCATCAGGGCGACTTGGCTTTCGTGTGCCATCA
>CAKZQI010000071.1 GCA_937139515.1 uncultured Armatimonadota bacterium
GTTGTATAGACCCACGATGGGCACTTGGGGGTTCAATCGGTGTTGTTGGGGCAGATTAATCACGGTGGGGTAGATGCGCGCATCGTTGCCAAACATGCTCATAAAGCAGACCCCCAAGGTGCCTTGTTGAGACACGATGAACCATCGCCCTGCTACAATTGCGTTATTCTTGGAGGGTGTAAAATCAAAAATTCGTGCCTCCGAGCGCACATTGTTGCTGAAGGTGCCGGCTTGGGCAATCGGCTGTGGGGTGGACATCACCCGTGCGATAGTCCCGCTCTGCTGAATCCACCAGAGCCGCCCCTCAATCAGGTAGGGGGACACGATAATTGGATTGGATGTCCAAGTGGTGTAACCCAGTTGGGTGTTTGTCGTCGTGTTGAGACCTGCGAGCATGAGCGTGGAGTCGCTCACGGAAGCGTTTAGAAGCGAGGTTGCGGAGAGCTGGAGCCACACCCCATCGGTGTTGCGGTCGGAAGGCGGACGCGCCCGAATGTAGAGGCGTCCAAACTCGCCTGGCATCACGGGCAAGCTAAAATTCTCTATGGGCGTGGCTTGGTTGAAGCCACGCTCTGGCTCGGACTGCATAAAGAGCGCCCACTGCCAAGGAGTGGTATTTGGACCCTCGGACGGCTGGAGCTTCAACCGCAGGCTGTCCACGCCGTTCCCACGATTGACCAGTCTTAGGACGAACCAGTCCTCGCCCTCTGCGCTGAGCAGGGGAGTGGACTCATGGACGAGTGTCCACTGGGCAAACTGCTGCACCGTGACCTGTGCAGGCTCTGAGAGCGCCCTCACTTGTCCAGAAAGGCTTGCGCTTGCACGCAGTTGAAAGGTCGTTCCTGCCCACAAATGTCCGTCTGATGTCCGATATGTCTGTGCCCAAAAGACGCTAACGATTATAAAAATCCCTGCCAAGAACCCGTATCGCATAACCCACCTCATCTGTGAAACGCACGCATACGAGCCAGTACTACACAGACAAAGTGCTACGAGGCATCTGAAAATCCATCCTTTCCGTCCTTCAGGGACGATGCTAGGCACTATGCTTATCGTATTATACCCCATATTTTTGCATGGGGTGGATGTTTCCTGCCAGTTTCGGCGCGAATTCTCCCGAAATGCCCGCTTGGGTGGTCAGGTATACTTTGGGGCGCATGGAAGCGTTCGTTGTGCCCGAAATTGAGTGGAGCGTGATGCTCCCGTTTATCACGGTTGTGGCGACTGCGCTGGCGGTGTTGATCGCCGAGATGTTCCTGCCCCGTGAACGCCATACCCCCCTCGTGCTGTTAGGGCTGATAGGGATCGGCATCGCGGGCTATTTCCAACTCGTCAACTGGCAGGTCAATCTAACCACTTTTGCGGGCACGGTGCGCGCCGACTCGCTGGGCGCGATTTTGAACCTCGCTGTCTTAGGCGCCACCGCGTTGACCCTGTTGCTCTCGGACGATTATCTGCGCGCCCGCCAGATACGCTACGGCGAGTTCTATCCCCTGCTCCTGTTTGCGACCTCAGGGGCGATGCTGATGGTCTCCAGCACGAACCTGATGGTGGTCTTTCTGGGGCTGGAGGTGATGTCGCTCGCGCTGTATGTGATGGCAGGGTTAGCGCGCACCGAAGTCCGCTCGGAAGAGTCCGCGCTCAAATATTTCCTGCTGGGCGCGTTCGCCTCTGCCTTCTTTCTGTACGGAATCGCGCTGATGTATGGCGCGCAGGGCACGGTCGATCTCCAGCAGGTGCTGGCGAACTTGGCGCAGTTTGAGGAGAGCGGTTTTAGCAGGCTGTTGACGGTTGCCAGCTTGGCGATGATGGCGGTGGGACTGGGTTTCAAAGCCTCGCTTGTGCCGTTCCACATGTGGACGCCCGATGTGTATCAGGGCGCGCCCACGATTGCCACCACCTATATGTCCGCCGTGGCGAAGGTCGCTGCGTTCGCGGTGCTGATACGGGTGGTATTCAACACCTTGCCGTTTATGGAGTTGTGGATGCCTGTGTTGTGGGCGCTCAGCGCGCTCTCGATGGGGGTGGGCAATCTAATGGCGCTCATTCAGCGTGATGCGAAGCGCGTGCTCGCCTACTCCAGTGTGGCGCACGCAGGCTATCTTGCGGTGGGGCTGGTCAGTGCCAATCAGACGGGGCTGACGGGAATGCTCTTCTACCTATTCGCTTATAGCCTGATGACTGTCGGGGCATTCGGGGTCTTGACGCTGATGGCGCGCGCAGGCGATGCGACGACCATCAGCGCGCTCAGCGGTCTCTACCGACGCCAACCGTTCGTGGCGCACATGATGGCGATTCTGCTCCTCTCGCTGGCGGGCATTCCCCCCACGGCGGGCTTCTGGGGCAAGTGGTATCTGTTCCTATCGGCGTTGGAGGCGAACCATGTGTGGCTGGCGGTCATTCTGGGTTTGACCAGCGTGGTGGGCGCGGCGTACTACCTGCGTTTGGCGTTTAGCCTGTACGCGGAGCCCAGAGAGACGCCCGTCGTGCCGTGGCGTGTGCCCGTGCCGATGGTGGTCTGCCTGCTGGTGTGTGCGCTGGGGCTTATTTTGCTGGGCGTGCGCCCTGCCTACTTGGCGGAGCCGTCCGCCCAAGCGTCCAAACAGGTTCAAATCGTGCGCCCCACCAACCTCAGTCTCCAAAAATGATGGAACTTGTGCTGGCGGGCGACATCATCTTCGGGAAGGGAGTCTCTACGCTGGCACGGGCACACGGGCTAGAGTACTTCTTCCGACGAGTTGCTCCCTTGTTTCACTCCGCGGATTGGGTTGTGGCGAATATGGAGGGGTGTATCACCCATCGGGGTGAGCCGATGGAGAAGGAGTACACCTTTCGGGCGCCCCCAGAACTTGCGCTCGTCCTGCGGTGGGCGAATATCCCTATGGTCTCGCTAGGCAATAACCACTCGATGGACTATGGGGCAGTCGCTCTTGAGGACACCTTAGACCATTTGTGGCGTGCAGGGGTGTGGTGGGCAGGCGCGGGGCGCAATCGTGCGCAGGCAAGTCAGGCGGTTTATCTGGATATGGGGGCGATTCGGGTGGCGCTGGTGTGTTTTTCAGCGGTGGTTCCAAGAGGCTTCCCCGCAGGCACGCACACGCCCGGCGTCGCCACTTGGGGGGATGTGCTTCCGACGCTCCAAGAGGCACGCCAAAATGCCGATGTGCTGGTTGCAATCCCGCACTGGGGCGAGGAGGGCAAAACAACCCCCAACGCCAAGCAACGCCGTATTGCGAGCGCGCTTGCAGAGGCGGGCGTGCATCTCTGTGTGGGGCATCATCCGCATGTGGTGCAGGGCTACGAGCGGGTGGGCGCGATGCACACGGTGTACAGCGTGGGCAACTTCGTTCACACCCCCATCAGTGCGCGGGCGCGCCGTGCGCTGATGGTGCGTGCCCGATTGACCAAAGTGGGCATAGAACGGCTGGAGGGCATCCCCCTTTGGCTGGAGGCAGGTCAACCCCGACCAAAGGGCGCCCTCATCCGATGGGTGGGCTAGCCTCCCTTATGCCCGCGACTCGGAACGGAAGGCGCTCCCAAAGAACCAACCCACCAGCAGGGTGAACAAGGTCGCAGGCAGGGTAAAGCCGAGCCGAACCTCCTGCCAGAACGCGCTATCTAAGTAGCCAATCCAAGCCAACACACCCGACACCAGCAGCTGGATGAGCGTGAAACCCAACAGCACGCCGAGCGTCTGCCAGTCGATTGCGCCTTGAATGAAGCCTTGACTCACCAGAAGCACGACGGTGAAACCCACGAACGCCACGATGGGGTTCTCAAAAGCGACGAAGCTTAACGCCAGCACCACGAATAGGTCGCGGTATTGGCTGGTGTCTTCCAGCGGGTTGATGAGGTAGGACAGGGGGAGCCAAAGCCCGATGAGGAAGCAGTAGGCCATGCTGAACCACAAACTCCATTCGGGGCGCCACACCAGCATCCCTATCAGCAGGGCGGTGAGGGGTAGAGCGCCCGCCAAGAAGCGTTCCCAGCGTGTGCTGAGGGGGAACCCCTGCTCTACCTCGTACAGAAACTTCACATCCTGTGGTGGGGGCACATCCACATTCACCGAAAGCCCTCCTCCCTGCCCCGACGAACGGTTGCTTGCGAAGGATGATACCTGCGCTCCACGATAACGGTTGTCGTATTGCATTGTTGAACCTCCTCAACTGCTCTTTGCGCGAAACGATTTCACGATTCGGGCGAACGCTGGGCGGTACTCCTTCGCCCGCTCGCGAGGGTAGTGCGCGTGGAATATCAACGCCTCGTTTGCCGAGATAGGGAAAGTCATCACGAAGCCGTCCACAGGCGCCTCAAAGGTTGGCAGGCGGTGTTGGAGTTGTGCCGAGTAGTTCGTGCGTAGGGCAGGAGTCTGATTGACCTGCACCACATCGGTCTGCTTCGCCTGCACTTGGCGCAGTTTGTCGTCTTGCTGGAGCAGGCTCAGATACTCTTGGTGGGCACGGCGCGCCATCTCATAGGCGTTGTTGTCCATCGTGGCGGTGCTGGGGGCTTCTTCGCCGCTCTCTTGCGTGCGGAACGAGACGACCATCGCACGCATCTTGGCACGCCAGCTGTGTTCTATGTGCACGCCTTCCAAGATGCGCAACGATTCGCGTGCCGAGCTCACCCCCAGCGCCAACTCGGGGAGCGAAGCCCTGCGGAACGGCTGGGGCACCTCAAACTGGTACTTGTCGGTCTGGGCGTTTGTCCACATCGTAGTAAAACGCGGTGGGGTATGGTAGCGCGGGTTGTAAAACACTATCAGCTCTACAATCAGCGCAAGGGCGCCTAACATCCATACAATTCGGTATGCCCAAATCACCGAAATCACCTCTCCAAATGGGTTGCTTATAAGACTCAGCACACACTCTTATTGTTCCACATAAGGCGCACTTGGGTATCCCAAACAGTGCATTTTATCAGCAGGAGACGGTCATTTGTTGGGGAACTTGGGGCAGTACAGGAGGTAGTACCTACAGGAGGTAACTATGGCAAACGGCAGTTCAGGACCTAACGCAACGCTCATTTTAGTTTTGGGCATTTTGGGCATCGTATGTTGTGGCTTCCTCGCTCCTGTTGCCTGGATTTTGGGCAACAACGCCTTGAGGGATTTAGACGCCGGGTTGGGCAATCCCAACGACCGCGGGCAGATTGTCGCGGGCGTATCCTTGGTATCATCGGTACTGTGTTAATTATTTTAATCTGTGTGGTATATGGCATCTTGTTCATCGGTGGAATAGCAAGTGGTGCCTTGTCTCAGTGAAGGAGACGAGTTGACCTTGCCAGAGGAGGTGCGTGCGCTGTGGGTGGTGCGCACCTCGTTGGCTTCGCCCGCGTCCGTCCAGCGGGTAGTGTCGCTGGCGGAGCGGTATGACTTCAACACAATCTTGGCGCAGGTGCGGGGGCGGGGCGATGCTTACTATCGGTCCTCTTTAGAACCGCGTGCGCAGGCGCTGGCAGGGCAACCCGCCGACTTTGACCCCCTGCGTATGCTGATAGACGAGGCGCGACCGCGCGCTCTACAGGTGCATGCGTGGATGAATGTGTTTTATGTGTGGAGCGAGTCGCGCCTGCCACGCAGTGCCCAGCATTTGGTGGTGCGCCGTCCCGAATGGATAGCGCGCGACCTGCGCAACCGCTACCAGATGACCACACGCGGGCGTGTGGAGGGCATCTATATGTGTCCCAGCAACCCCAACCTGCGGGCGCACACGCTAAAAGTGTACGCTGAGGTCGCCCAGCGCTATCCCCAACTGGATGGCATTCACTTGGACTATGTGCGCTACCCGAACGAAGAGTACTGTTATTGTTCGGGCTGTTTGGCGCGGTTTCGTACAACGGTGTATAAACAGGTATCTGCCCAGCGTGCGCATGCGCTTGACCGTCAGACGAGGCGTGGTAATCGTCTCGCTTGGGTGCAGGCACTTCCGAACGAATGGAACCGCTGGCGTCGTCAGCAGGTGAGCCTCTTTGTGCAAGCGTTTCAGAAGCAATCTCGCCAAATCAACCCGCGCCTCATCCTCTCGTCGGCGGTCTGGCCCCAGCCTCAGTTGGCTCGTGAGCGCAAACTGCAAGATTGGCAAGACTGGTTTCAAAGGGGTTGGTTGGATGTGCTGTTCCCGATGGCGTATGAGCGCGACACGGGGGTGTTTGAGCAACGAATTCGGACGGTGCTTGCGCTCGCCGAGGGTCGCCCCGTGGTGGCGGGGGTAGGGGCGTGGCTCATCTCGCCTGAAAGTGCGCGCAATAAGATACGAGTAGCTCGCCAGCTGGGAGCAAGAGGGTACTGCCTCTTTTCCTATGATAGCATCACCCAGTTGGGGAGCGACCCAAGTTATCTGGAGCAGTTGGTTGAGGGTGCTTGAAAAATGCTGGGAGCGCGGGCGTCTCGCCCGCTCGTGGCGAAAGTATCCTTGCCCGACAGAGGGAGAGCTGTTTTGGCCTCTTGACCCTAGTTCAACCCGCCCCCCTGTCACCCTGAGCGAAGCGAAGGGTCTCTGCTTAGCACGGCACGGAGATTCTTCGCTTCGCTCAGAATGACAAAGAGGGGACAGAATGACAACAGGGAGCGCGGGGACTGACAGAGGGTGTCAGAACAGGGGCGGGTCGGTGTGATTTTGAACTCAGGAATTGTGCCCTTGTCAGGTACACTCCCTCCTATGGTTGACTACACTAAGCTCAAACTGGCACTGAGACAGTTGGAGGTTCAACTTGCGAACTTCCAAGCCTCATCCCATCGCTCGGAACTGACCCAACTTGACCGAGAGGCGATTGCTGAGTCAACCATTCATCGCTTTGAGACGGCTTATGACACCCTCTGGAAGACGCTCAGGCGCCACCTTATCGAGGTGTTGGGATTGGCAGAAGTGCCCAACTCACCGAAGCCCATTTTTAAAGAAGCAGATGCTAACAACCTGCTGGGAGGGCGATTGCACGAATGGCTCGCCTACGCAAATGCTCGGATTGACACCGCCCATGACTACAACGAGCGTAAAGCGAAAGCGACTTTGGGGGTCATTCCCTACTTTTTGACCGATGCAATCGCCCTCTATGAAAGAATGACGGGGGAGCAGTGGTCATGAGTTCCAATCTCCAGCTCGCTCCTGAGGAACGCGCTTTACTAGAACGGCTCCTGAGCGAATATCTGCCGGGCGTCAAGGTTTGGGCATACGGTTCGCGTGTGAAAGGCACCGCACGCCCCAACTCCGACTTAGACCTTGTGGTCTTTGCCGAGGAGAGCCAACGCTGGGCAGTTGCAGAACTCCGAGATGCCCTTGCCGAGAGCGACCTCCCCTTCAAAGTAGACCTCCACATCTGGGAAGATTTACCTGAACCGTTCCATCGCCAGATTGAGACAGAGTATGTGGAGGTTGTGGGTGCTGGAGCAAATAGAACAGAGTGAGGCTCTTCGCTTCGCTCGGAGTAACGCTTCCCCTCTTGTCACCCTGAGCGAAGCGAAGGGTCTCTGCTTAGCATGGCACGGAGATTCTTCGCTTCGCTCAGAATGACAGAAGGAGGGCGCCAGAATGACAATCCCACTTCTGTCACCCTGAGCGTCAGCGAAGGGTCTCTGCTTTGGGTTTCGTTGAGATTCTTCGCTGCGCTCAGAATGACAAATTGGGGAATGACAGTTCCCCCACCGTGTCACCCTGAGCGAAGCGAAGGGTCTCTGCTTAGCACGGCACGGAGATTCTTCGCTTCGCTCAGAATGACAAGGGCGCAGACAAAAATGTCGAGCAGGTTTCCGTCTCCCTGTTCCTTGAAGACGGCAAACAGGTTTGCTAAAAACCGTACTGTGCAGGGTTCACAGGCTCACCGTTAATGCGCACTTCAAAATGCAGGTGAGGTCCCGTGGAATAGCCAGTACTGCCGACGCGTGCAATCGTTTGTCCCTGCCGAACTTCCTGACCCACGCGCACCAGCAGGGCAGAGCAGTGGGCATACAGGGTCGCCACCCCCCCACCATGGTCTATGATGACAGTGTAGCCGTAGCCACGGATATACCCTGCCTCAACGACCACTCCGCTGTCCGCCGCCAAGATTGGGGTTCCTGTCGGAGCGGAGATGTCTATCCCCGTGTGCATTTTACGCACGCGAAAGATGGGATGCACACGCATCCCAAAACCTGAGGTCAGGCGTCCATTCACGGGGCGAATAAATCGCCCTGTCCAAGGCTTGTCCGCGCGGGCGCGTCCTGCACCGCGCTCCATCAAAGCGCGCAGGCGTCGTGCAATCGCTTGAGACTCGGCTTCCAGCTCGGCAAGCTGGCGTTCGTAGAGCGCTCGCTCGCGGGAGATGTCTTTGAGGAGTTCGCGTTTCTCGGCTTGAGCATCGGCGAGCTCTATGGCTTGGCTCTTCAGGTCGCCTTCCAGCCCGGCGATTTGGCTCACGAGCGCATCCATACGCGCTTTCGCCTTCGCCACTGCCTGTTGGTCGGCGCGTACCTGATCTAAAAGTTCGCGGTCGGTGCGGATAATCTGACGGAGCACATAGCCTCGGCTACTCAACTCGCGCATGGAGTGCGCTCCCGCCAGCACGCTCAAATAAGAGACCGAACGATGTTTGTAGGCAGAGCGCAATCGCTGGGCAAGCAGATTGTGCCGACGCTGAAGACGCTGAGTGAGCATCTCAAGGCGCTTGGCGAGTTCCGTTTGCTCCTTTCGGGCGACACTGAGCCGGTTGCGCGTCTGTCGGAGGCGGTCGGTCACCTGACTGATTTGGCGATCCAGTTCCCCAATGTCTCGTTGTACCTTGCGCTCCTCTCGGCGTTTCTTGTCGATTTCGGTGCGCAGTTTGCCCATCTGCCCCTGAATCGTCTGAAGCTCGTTTTGGAGTTTCTGCTGTTGTTGAGTTCGGTCAGTTTGAGCGGGCGCAAGCAGGCATAGAGCAATCAGCACGATAGCAAGCCAACTTCCGTGTCGCACGCCTCCCATAGCTCCAGTATACCCGCCCAATCAAGTAGAATCAAGTCATGCGAACGGGCACTGTGATACTGGCTGGAGGGGGCGGCACGCCACCAGAAGTTCCACGATTAATCCTCCAACTCGCTGGTGGCGCGAACGCTAAGGTCGTCGTGTTGGCGCACACGCAGGAAGAGATTGAGCGCGGCGGGCGACGCTCTGCCGAGTTCATCCAAGAAAACGGGGGGCAGAATGTGCGTGCCCCCATCATCACCGACCCCGATGCGCTTGCCGACCTGCTGAGCGATGCGCGCGCCGTGTGGATACCCGGTGGCGACCAAAATCGCCTAATGGCTCGGCTCGGTGGTTCCGAACGGTTCCTGCGCGCCATACGAGGAGTTCACGAGAGAGGCGGTGTGGTGGGAGGCACGAGCGCGGGCGCCTCGCTGATGGGAAGCCTGATGCCCACGGGTGAGCAGTCCCCCGACGGTGACCTGAAACAAGGCGCCTGCAAAGTGGCGACAGGATTGGGACTGTTGCACAACTGTATTGTAGACCAGCATTTCCTCAAACGCCAGCGTGTGCAACGCCTGTTGTGCGCCCTCCTGCAAAATCCCGAATGTGTGGGGATAGGGGTGGATGAGGATGCGTGGGCAATCGTGCAGGGCGAGACCCTCACAGCCCACCGGGCACAGGTGTTGATCGCCCGCGTTGCTGGCAAGGTGCGCCAGTCTCAGGGGATGCTCGGCACGCAAGACCTGCGCCTTCAGATTGTACTGCCGGGCGAGACCGTGCGCTGGCGGGGCTGACCTCTCTAGCTCCAGAGGGCAGAGAGGGGCTGTGCCCACAATCGCTGCCCGAACGGGAGTGTCTCCGAACCGAGATAAAGCACCACACCCGCCACAAACCGCTCGCCCACCATCTCTCGGAACGCTTCAAGGCTCTTGAAATCGCTTTTAGTGAGCGTGCGACTTGCCTTGACCTCCACTCCCACCAACTCCCCACTCGCATTTTCCAGCACATAGTCCATCTCTAACCCCTTGTCGGTGCGCAGATGGAACAAACTCATCCGATGCCCTGTGAACTCGATTTTCTTCAGGATTTCCAAGCCCACGAAAGTTTCCACGAGTTGACCGCGTAGGAGAGGGTCTTGCTCTATGCGTTCCTCGTTGGCATTCAGAAGGTAGGCACACAGCCCCGTGTCGTTGAGCAGGATTTTGGGCGTCTTGAGGAGACGCTTGCCCAGATTGGCGTACCACGCTGGGATGCGATAAATCAGGAAGAGCGTTTCCAAAAGGGCAAGGTAGCGTTGCAAGGTGGTTTGGGGAATCCCCGTCTCACGCGAGAGGCTCGCCACATTCAGCAGCCGAGTGGACAGTGTCGCCAACAGCTGAAGCAAGCGTGGAAACTCTACAAGTCGCTCAACATCCGCTATTTGTTGCACATCGCGCGTGAGGAGCGTAGCGAGGTAGGCTCGGTACCACTCACTGCGCGCTTCAGCCCCCAACTCAACGACAGAGGGATAACCTCCTCGCAAAAGGCGCAACCCAAGCCCCATCGGTTCAGGTTGAGACGAGACGGAAGTCTCTCCTGAGAACACTCGCTGGAGCCATTCCTCTTGTTGTCCCTCAATCTCCCCTTGTGAAAGCGGGTACAGCGTCGCGATTGCCATCCGCCCAGCGAGACTCTCGGACACCTTCGGCACGGTGAGGGGGTTGGCTGATCCCGTCAGCAAGAACATCCCCGATTGGCGATGTGCGTCCACCCGCATCTTCAACACACGGAACAGTTCGGGTACACGCTGAGCCTCATCCAAAACAGAGCCAGCGGGCAAACTCTCGGCAAAACCCATCGGGTCTTGACTTGCCGAGGCATAAATCAAGGGGTCATCCATCGTGTAGTATCGGCTTAGAAGCCCTTGTTGGATTAGTTGCTGAGCCAATGTGGTTTTTCCAACCTGACGCGCGCCCTGCAAAAAGACCACTGGAAAGCCCTCCAAAAGCGATTGAACCCGCCTCTGAACCCACCGCGTGAACATGAGGGGATTATACCTTCAGTGGGCGAAAATCACCCACTGAATGGGTGAAAATCGCCCACCAAACGGAGGATTTTCGCCTAAGAAAGGCTCCACTTACTCTAAGTCACCCGTGCTTTGCGAATTATCTTAGAAAACAGACCGGGTGCGAAGCGGTTGATGAGGAGGGCGAACCCTTCTGGTCCTGCTATAAAGACCTCTTCCTTCTTTTTGTGGATGGCGTCTACTATCCGCTGGGCGACCTTGTTCGGCTCTAAGCCCTTGGCGATGGAGGGGTCAACCTGCCCATGCTCGGTGCCGTCGCCCCGAAGCGCGTGCTGAGAAACTTCGGTCTTCACAAAGCCGGGACACACTATCGTGACCCGAATGCCTTGGTCGTAGAGTTCAGCGCGCAGAGCGTTGAAATAGCCGTGGAGGGCGTGCTTGGAGGCGCAGTAGGCGGAGCGAAGCGGCGTGCTGAACTTGCCCAGCAGACTACTCACGACCACGATATGCCCTCCTTCGTGCTGAAGCATAAACGGAATCACCTGCTTCGTAAGGTGAACCACGCTGAAGTAGTTGAGCTCCATGATCCGTCGGTCTACCGAGAAGTCGGTCTCCATTACCAGAGAGCGTTGCGAGACGCCTGCGTTGTTCACCAGCACATCTACCTGACCGAAATGTTCTATGACGGCGCCGACCATTGTTGCGTGGCAATCCAGGTGGGTCATATCAAACGGCAGAAGCAGTATCTTGCCCTCGCCTTTGCAAGCGTTTTTGACCTGCTCCAGCCGCTCTTGTCGTCGGGCAGTTAGTACAAGGTGGGCGCCTTCGGCGCTGAATGCGTAGGCGAGCGCCTCGCCGATGCCCGAAGACGCCCCCGTAATCCAGACAACCTTGTTGCGGAACCGCATGCTCAGGTGGCTTGGCGTGCCATCGCCGTTTCGGGGAGCGTTTCGCCAAGTCGTGAAGCGATGTCCTCTGGGTTCTGTGCGACGCGGTACATCTCCTCGCGGGTAATCAGCTTGTGCTGGTATAGGAATAGTAGGTGGTTATCCAGCGAAATCATGCCCAACTGCTGACCCGTCTGGATTGCCGACTCGATACTGTGAACCTTGCGGTCGCGTATCATGTGCCCGATTGCGGGGGTTACATACATAATCTCGAATGCCGCAACGCGTCCGGGACGGTCGGCGCGCGGCAAGAGCAGTTGGGAGATAATCGCCACGAGGTTCGTGCTGAGCTGGACGCGGATTTGTTCCTGTTGTTCGGTAGGAAACACATCCACGATGCGCTCTACAGTGCGTGCGGCGCCTGTGGTGTGAACGGTGGAGAACACTAAGTGCCCCGTCTCGGCAGCGGTAATCGCCGCTTGGATGGTCTTCAGGTCGCGCATCTCACCTACGAGAATCACATCGGGGTCCATACGCAGGGAACGCACCACACCCTCATCAAAGCTGGGCACATCCACCCCCACCTCACGCTGGCTCACGACCGATTTCTTTGCCGAGTGGAAGTACTCGATCGGGTCTTCCACTGTGATGATGTGGCACTCACGGTTGGCGTTGATGTAGTCAATCATCGTGGCGAGCGTGGTGGTCTTGCCTGAACCGGTCGGTCCTGTGACTAAGACCAGTCCACGGGGGAGGTGCAGAAGCCGTTTCACATGCTCTGGCAGTCCAATCTCCTCAAAACCACGCAAGCGGTAGGGTATCAATCGGAAGTTGATGGCGATGGAGCCTTTTTCGTAGTACGCTGCGACACGGAAGCGCGCCTTGGCGTGGGTGTATCCGAAGTCGGCAGTGCGCACGCGCTCTAACTCGTGGATGGCGCGTGGAGGTGCCACCTCGCGGAACAGGCGCTCGGTGTCGGATGGACTGAGTTCGCCGTACTCTTCCAAGCGCACCAGGCGTCCGTGCAGGCGTAAAGTCGCAGGCTCGTTCGGCACGATATGGATGTCCGACGCATCGCGTTCAAAACAGATATCCAGTAACTGATCCGCAGAAGCAAACTTGAGCATCGATGCCCTCCTATAGAGATTAGGATTCGGGGGGTGGAAGCGATTTCCTGCTATTACCCGCCGTGCCGTGTGCCGTTGGGGTCGTGAACCCCAAGAGTCCTATTTGAGGGATCCGACCTGCCTCGCGATTCGTCTCAGGGACGCTCCCACTTGGCTTGAGGTCTTGACCCTCCGCCAATTTAGGCGACGGTTCGACCCACCTCGGGCATCACGCACACGGCAGGCTACCAAGAGTATACCTTGCCTACTACTGAGAAGTTCCCCACCGTCGGCTCATCAAGGCATCGATGCTCCAGCGTCCCCCGCCCACTAAGAACTGTGCTACGAACACCGCAAGGTAGAGCAGGGCGAGTTCCTTCTCGCGAAAAGGGTCGGCACCGTGTTGCATAAACCCTGCGACCACCATCGTGAAAGCGAGCATCAGCGCCATCGGGCGCGTAAGGAACCCCACTGCAATCAGAATCCCGCCAATCGCCTCCGCGAAGCCTGCAAGCCAAGCGAACAGGGCAGGCGCAGGAAACCCCAAGTTTTCTACAACCCCTACGAACCGCTCAGGAGGAGGAAACTTGCCGAAGCCGTGCGCAAAACTCATCGCCAAACCCGAAAAGAGACGCAGAACCAACCACCAAAGTTCGCCAGAGGACTGGAAAAATCGGAAGTCCCCATCAGCCACTGAAAAGCCTTCATAACGCTCTCCAGTGTACCCCACGAGGGAACCGTTTACTGATTTCTCTTCACAGTCCTCCTCCACACATCTGCCCGTCTTCAGATGGGCTTGATGTACCGCCTCGGAATACCCCAAGGGGCGCGCCAGTTTCTGCTGAAGAGGGCAGTGGCGTTCCGACTGCCGATGACCTGACAGCGTTTGGCATCCCAGCGTATCGTTTCGCCCGTGCGATAAGCAATATTGCCCAGCAGGGGCACAATCGTAGAGCGTACGCCTGCCTCCACATCACACGCCAGAGGGGTGCCCTCACGAATAGCGGCAAGGAAGTTCTCGGCGTGGGGTTCACTCTGTGCCGAGCCACCGCGTTTGTAAGCGGGCATTCGGTCGCCATCGGGATGAACTTCCAGTCCGCCTCGGTCCACGAACAGGCTCCCGTTCGTGCCAAAGAACATCGTGCCGTAGCCGCGCCCGTTCATCGGGTAGCCGTTTGCCGCACGGTGCGAGTAGACCAGCACCCAATCCTTGAATCGGTACAGACATTCCACCGTGTCGGGCGTTTCGCGATTATCGCGCACTGCAAACTTACCTCCCGTGGCGCTGATTTCCAGCGGGTCGGTCTCGTTCATCGCCCACAGCGCAATATCCATCAGATGGACACCCCAGTCGGCGACCTTCCCCCCAGCATAGTCCCAGAACCATCGGAAGTGGTAGATACAGCGGTTGCGATTGTAGGGGCGCATCGGGGCAGGTCC
Organism: uncultured Armatimonadota bacterium; assembly: GCA_937139515.1. Taxonomy (GTDB): domain Bacteria; phylum Armatimonadota; class Fimbriimonadia; order Fimbriimonadales; family GBS-DC; genus CAKZQI01. The sequence continues at coordinate 14,354 of CAKZQI010000071.1, forward strand.
AAGCCACATATTCCAGTCCAGTCCTGGTGGGGTGGGTTCATCGGGCGGGTTGCCGATTCCATCGGGCGTCTCGTTGCCCACATTCCAGCAGTGTACCATCGTGATTTTGCCGAGCCTGCCAGATCGCACGATTTCAATCGCCTCTTTGAAGTGTTCGCCACTGCGCTGTTGTAGTCCGATTGATACCACGCGCTTATGCTCGCGTGCAGCGTGAACCATCGCCAGACCCTCGGCGATGTTGTGCATCGCGGGCTTCTCGCAGAACACATGCTTGCCCGCCTCGCACGCATCAATCGTCATCTTAGCGTGCCAGTGGTCGGGGGTGGCGACTACCACCGCGTCGATATCCTTGCGCTCTAAGACCCGCTGGTAGTCGGTGTGAGCTTCTAAGTCTTGGCGTCCTGTCATCGTGCGGAACTCGTCGATGTGTTTCTGGTACACATCGGCGATTGCCACAATCGTACATTGATTTTTCAGCCGATCGAACTGTCCGTAGTGGTGGCGCCCAATCCCGCCACAACCGATAATCGCTATCTGTATCTTCTCATTTGCACTCAGTCGCCTGCGCATAGTGCCTCCTGAATGAGGTGTTTCTTGATTGTCCTCAAGAATCCTGCAAGAGGTAAAATTTATAGTGAAGCGCAACGAAGCGCTTCAAGGAGGGTTCTATGCGCAAGATACTGATGTTGGTTGGGGACTTTGTAGAGGACTACGAAGTGATGGTCCCATTCCAAGCACTTCAGATGCTCGGCTGTGAGGTTCACGCCGTGTGCCCCGGCAAGCGTGCTGGGCAGAAGGTGCGCACGGCTGTCCACGACTTTGAAGGCGACCAGACCTATAGCGAGAAACCTGGTCACAACTTCACGCTCAACTACTCTTTCGACGAGGTGAACCCTGCGAACTATGACGCGCTTGTTATCCCCGGCGGGCGCGCTCCGGAATACATTCGGCGCGATGCCAAGGTGCTGGAGATGGTTCGGCACTTCTTTGATGCGAACAAGCCCGTTGCTTCCATCTGCCATGGGCTTCAGGTGCTGACCGCTGCAGGTGTGATGAAAGGGCGCACTGCCACAGCGTATCCTGCGGTCGGCCCCGAGTTGACGCTGGCAGGGGCGCATTATGAAGAAGTGCCTGCGGACAAGGCGGTTCTGGATGGCAAGCTCGTCACCGCGCCTGCTTGGCCCGCCCATCCCGACTGGTTGGCGAAATTTATGCAAGTTCTGGGCTTGCGCGTCGTGAGTGACTGATGAGGATGTTTGAAAAATAGCTGGGGGTCCTCGTACCTTGTTCACGCCTCGTCTTTCCAGAGAACCTTATCCCACTTTCTCCCCCCTCTCTGCTTGTGGAGAGGGGGGAGAAGCGGGGCGTCTCCCCTCTCCGTAAACGGAAAAGGGGCAAGGGGGTGAGGTCAAAACCGATTTTTCAACCCCCCTTATGCCCTCTGAACGTGCTTGAAAAATCGTGGCACGGGCATCCTGCCCGTGAACGAAAACAGGTGCGGACACGGTGAGCATTCTTGGGCAAGATGCCCAAGCCACGAGCGGGCAAGATGCCCGCGCTCCCAGCATTACCAAACACCCTCATGCCCCCTTGACAATCGCCCAAAAATGTGCTATAATAGGGATGGAAGCGCTTCCAAAAGTTTCAGGCGAGATGATGGAAGCGCTCCTATGAGCTGAGGACAATGAGGACTCGGAGACCAACTTTACGCGATGTGGCGCGGTATGCCGGATGCTCAATGACGACCACCTCCAACATCCTGCAGGGGCGCCACGAACTGTACCGTGAAGAAACGGTGCAGAAAGTGCTGGTGGCAGCGGAACAGCTGGGCTACCGACCGAACCTGCTGGCGCGTGGGCTGGCAAAACAGACTACCCACACCGTCGGCTTGGTGTTGGAACCCCATCACTCGCGCATCACCCGCAACGACTATGCCCTGCCCATCTTAGAAGGGGCTACTGAGTTCCTAACTCAACAGGACTACGACATCAAAATCATCACCCTTGTGAACGAACATCCCAAGTACCTCTGGTGTCGCATTGAGTCAGCGGCTATCGACGGCGCGCTCCTCCTTGCGCCTGTGATGGAATCGCCCTTGCTGGAATGGAATCAGCACCTCTCGATTCCAGTGGTGTCGGTGGGAAGCACGCTCCCTCCTGACTACGGCATTCCGTATGTGGATATTGATAATGAGCGGGCGATGCGCATGCTGGTGGAATGGATATTAGCGCAAGGGCATCGGCAGATTGGCTTTGTGAAGGGACACCCGTTGCACTGGAGCGCTTACCAGCGCGAGCGTACCTTCCGCCAAGTGCTGGCAGAACACAACATCCACCCCCGCGAGGAGTGGGTTGTTCAGGGCAACTACACCGCTGAGTCAGGACGACGCGCCGCGCAACAGATACTGGCATGTAACAAGTTGCCCACGGTCGTCATCTGCGCCAACGACGGTTCGGCGGTAGGGTTCATCCAACAGTTAACGGAGCTGCGTATCCGCGTGCCCGAAGACATCTCGGTAGCAGGCTTTGACGACGAACCCCTGCTCCACCCGATTGCGCCTAACCTGACCACTGTCCGACACGACAAGGTACAGGTGGGCTACCTCGCGTCTCAAATGCTGTTCCAGCAGATTGTGAATGAGACGAACTCGGTTGCGTCTACCCTGATAGAGGGTTCTTTGGTAGTGCGGTCTTCCGTGGCGAACCTGCGTGGAGGGCAGAGGCGCCCCAACTACTCTCAACTGAAGGAGGTCCAACGATGAAACACTTAATCGCTCTAACGACGGCTCTATGCCTACTCAGCACAGCGTATGTGCAAGTGTATGTGGATGACTTCGTCGGTGGTTTCAACCCGACCCTACGATGGAACTGGGTATTGCCCAACAATGACCCGCTTTGTACACTCGACCCGACCGCCGTTTCGTTTGACACCACACGCAACTTCCTGCAAATCCAGATGCGTGATGGGGGCATGTTCACCACCTTCAACGCCCACAAGAACGTGCCGAACCTGATTGTTCAAGGCACTGCACCTGACGATTGGTACATAGAAGTCCTATTCCGAATCGATTGGTCGCGCATTCCCACCACTCACTATGTCCAAGCGGGCATCGTGATTGCAACGGACGCGAGCAACTATTTCCAGGTGCTTATCACACGCGACGCTTTTAATCAGACCGATGCCGTTTACGGCTCCACAAACCTTGAGGAAAACGACAACTTCGAGTGGGGCGAGCGCGTGACCGTCAACTATACTCCATCCCCTCCTGATGAGCGCCTCGGCCTGCGTATTCGTCACGACTCGAATAATCAACAAATCGAGCTGTACTACCTTAGCTTGGTGAATGGAAGCTGGGAGCTGTTTGATGGCTTCAACGGGGGTGTCTATCCTGCAGGAAGCCGTCAGTACGACTATATCCGGAACCTTATCAGTCAGGCGGGCACAGTTCGTATAGGCGTCTACACCGATAATGCGGGCAGTGGCTTGATCGAGACTTGGTCTTTTGAGCGATTTGAAACCAACCTCCCCGTTCAGACGCGTGCTTCCGCAGGCGATGTGAATGGCGACTGTGTGGTGGACGACGCCGACCTGCTCGCTGTGCTGTTCGCCTTCGGAACCACTGGCGGCTGCTTGGATGAGGATGTGAACAGTGACGGCGTCGTGGACGACGCTGACCTGTTGACCGTGCTGTTCGAGTTCGGCACAGGGTGCTAACAAAAACGCTCCGGGGAGGGGTTCACCTCTCCCCACTCTCACAAGGTGAGGAACGATGCGCAGGAACGGCTTTACGCTGATTGAGCTTCTGGTGGTGATTGCGATTATCGCCATTTTGGCGGCTATCTTGTTCCCTGTATTTGCGCAGGCACGCGAAAGTGCGCGCAAGACCCAGTGTAGCTCCAACGCCCGTCAAGTGGGTATAGCGACCCAGATGTATCTGCAGGACTACGACGAGGTCTACCCAATCGGCTATCTGAATGCGTTCTCCACTTTGGGACGCGAGATTATCTGGCACTTCCTGATTTCGCCCTATATGGGTGAGGGGCGCTTTGAAACCTATGCGGATGGCGCCAACGGTCAACGTCCCGCGCCTCAAGTGCGCAGCTGCCCCTCAGCAACCTACCGTAATGCGCTTGCCTATTCTATGAGCGAGCGCATCGGAGGCAGCGGAGTCGCTCTGTCGAACCAGACCACTTGGCGCTGTTCGAACAACCTCAATCCGTGTACCCCTGCTCCGCTGGCGTTGCTCAACCGTCCTGCCGAGACCATCATCTATGGAGACGGCACGCAAAACCAAGAATGGTCGGGCAACTGTGGGGCGTTGTTCTGGTGGACACCCGGTCGGCTTCAAGGCTGGGGAGGCGACTTTGCCGCCACCGACGCCCAGTGGGACACCATCGACCGCGACTTCAACGGCTTGGGCGCGAACCTGAACGCAGCGTTCCAAGTGCGCTACCGACATGGTGGGAAGGTCGCTGTGATCGTGTGGGCAGATGGACATGTGAAGGCGATGCGACGCGGAGCCATCCAGCCCATCCACTGGCAACTGGGGGGCGATGCTTTTGACCCCAATATTCGGTGAGACGATGCAATACACACGAACAATCCAGTTCTCCGGGTTTACCTGGCGGGTGAAACGACACACCACGCCAGTGGGACCCGGTCCGAACTTCTTCTCGGATTCTGATTGCAATGTGTGGGTCGACTCGCGGGGTCGGCTCCACCTCAAAATCACGCGCGTGGGCAACCGATGGGACTGCGCCGAGGTCATCAACACGCGCTCGCTGGGCTACGGAACCTATCGCTTCTATTTGGATAGCGAGGTTCACGATTTAGACCCTCGCGTGGTGTTGGGGCTGTTCACATGGAGTGATGACCCCGCCTATGCCCATCGTGAGATCGACATTGAGTTCGCCCGCTTTCAGGGCGCCACAGGTCCGAATGCCTTCTACACGATTATGCCGTACACGGGGAGTTCGGCACCTCAGCATACCTTCAACTGGCTCCCGAACACACCCAAATCGGTTCACTGGTTCCGATGGGAGCCGAGCCGAATCGTGTTCCAGAGCGTACGGGGACACCGCCTCCCGCCACCCGACTCGAAGTACATCCACGCGGAGTGGACTTACTCAGGTCCGACGCGCCCTGTGCCCGGTAACGAGAACCCGCGTATTAACCTATGGCTCTTGAATGGTCAGCCACCGACCAACGGGCGCGAGGTGGAGGTGGTCATCTCACGCTTCGTGTTCATTCCGCTTTGAGGGATATGATGAGACGCGTATTGCTGATAGGCTTGCTCTTGTTCGGTTGTACCTCCGTCTATCCCCAATCGGTGGAGGAAGACTTCCTCTCTGGAAGTCTTCCCACCCATTGGGGATGGCAGGTTCCGCTAAACAGCCCTCTGAATACCTTAGACACCAGTCGTGTCCAGCTCACAAGCGAGTTTTTGCGTATCACCTTCCAGCCCGGCACGCTCTATGAGGGTTTCAACTCCATTCGCAACCTACCCAGCGTGCCGATTAGCGCCCTGCGTGCCGATTGGCGTATCGAGACGCGTGTACGCCTCCAACGCAATGGCGCATCAGGAGCCTATGTGCAGGCGGGGCTGAAACTCTTTCGCAACGCCGACAACTACTTCAACTTCCACCTTGTATTAGATCCCCCCACAGGCAACTACTATGTGAGCACTGGCGTTGAACAGGCGGGACGCTACCAGTTTGCGGGACTGATTTCACCGAACAGCTGGTCGCCCACCACCACCGACATCGTGCGTCTGTTGATACGCCAGCGCGAGCCGAACGGCGCGATTGAGTTCTACTACGATTTGGAAGACCGTCAAGGCTGGCGTCCGTTAGATGGCTCACCCGTGTCGCCCAGTGTCTTCCCGATTTTACAAGACCTCATCCAGAACGGCGGTTTCATCGGGCTATACACCGATACCGCAGGCTGGAGTGGCACGAACCCTCCTGTGGCTTGGTTTGACTATCTCATCGTGGCGCAACCTCCCATCGAGGGCGATGTCAATAATGATGGGTGTGTAGACGATGCCGACCTGCTGGCGGTGCTATTTGATTTCGGGGCAACAGGCTGCAACCGCGACACCGATATCAATCGCGATGGGGTTGTGGACGATGCAGACCTTTTAACAGTGCTGTTCGCTTTTGGAAGCGGGTGTTGAGGTGTCTAATCGACTGTCAAAGGCGCTGTCAAAGTGCTGAAGGTGTTTGAGAAATCACTAGGATCGCGTGCATCTCCCCCGCATTCATGGCTTGGGCATCCGTGTCCAATAGGTTGATAGTGCAGGCGAGACGCCTGCGCTCCCAGCGGACTACCTTCACGGGCAGGATGCCCGTGCTACGGTTTCTCGAAGTGTCAAAGTGTGAGCGTGTGGACGCTCCCACCCTCTTTATTTACGCAGCGGTGATTTTGATGCGCTCACATGTCAACTCCAGATTGTGTTTTGCAAGCTGGTGAGTGGGGTCAAAGTTGAGGGCTTGTTCAAAGGCGATGCGCGCCGCATCATAGACCCCCACTTGGAAATAGCAGTTGCCTAGCGTGAACCAGGCTTGAGCATTCATCGGGTCGCGCTCTAGGCCTGCCGAATAGGCATCCGCCGCTTCGTAGTAGGCGCCCAGCTGATACAGGGCATCGCCCGCGTTGAAGAAAGCGTTGGCGTTGTGCGGGTCTTTGTTGATGGCGGTTGCAAAGCGCTGGAGGGCGCTCTCATACTCTTTCAACTGCCAGAGGGCACGCCCCCAATTGATGTACATATCGGCGGTCAGGGCGTAGCCCGCTTGCTCCATCCTTTGGAAAATACCAGCAATCTCAGCCTGGTTCTGTGTGCGTTGGGCGCACTCATAGCATCGCTGCCAGTAGTCCTCGTTGGTCGGTTCCATTTCGTGAAGCGCCTTGAAAGCGGGCAGGGCACGGCTGTAGTCTTGAGCCTCCCACCCGATACGCGCCCGAAGGAGGAGCGCCTCTTTACGAAGGCTCGGCTGGGACTCGGCGAACTGAAGCCAATGATCTGCTTCTTCATAGGCGCCGTGCAAAGTGAGCCACTGAGCGTACTGGAAGCGGGCATACGGTTCGTCAGACGCACCCTGTGCCTCGTTGAACAGTGCGTGTATCTCCTCGTAGCGCCCCAGCTGGTCTAACGCCTCCACCATCATAAGGCGCCACTTGTGCGTGAGGATTGCGGTGTCGCCCACGAAGTTAGTAGAGGGATTGAGAGTGACCCCACTGGGTTGGAGCCATCCTCTTCTGATTGCGTCTTCACGCCCCTTCCGAAGAGTGTCCACGACAGACTCGAACCGTCCCATTTTGAGTAGAACATGCGCCTTCGCGTAGTACACTTGCGGTGAGGGGCAAACCTGTTCGGCGCGCTCGGCTACTTCCAGCGCGGCTTCAGTGCGGTTCAACTCTCTCAGCGAGTGGATATAGATGCTCCAGCAGAAGGGAGCGAAATCTTCGTATCCCCTAAGACGCTCGCACGCCTCGTGAAGATAATAAATCGCCTGCTCGTAGTTTTGTTGACTATAATGGGTATTGCCCAAGTTGAACCAGTGGAAGGGGTCGTCGGGGCTATCAGCCAACGCCTTCTCCAACAAGGAGAGATTACGCGCCACCTTTTGACGCTCTTGGACGACCGACTTCTGGTAGCCGTAGTGCAGGATTTGCGCACCATAAAGGGTAGCGGACTTCCCCCCTCGTTGTTGGAGAGAGTTGAGTATCTGCTCGTGGATAGCGCCTTCCCACTGAGCATAAGGCAGGCGTCGGAATAGGCGAATGAGGCGGTGCGAGAAGACATCGCTCGTGTGGGTCTCGGAGATGTAGTTCAGTATCTCCATATAGTAGCCGACGAACTGCGGATGCCGAACTCCCTCCAAAATTTTGGCGCGCGCTTCGGGCGTCAACTGCTCGTCGGCGTCCAACACCAGCACCCAATCGCCTGTGGCGTGTTGCAGGGCGATGTTGCGCGCTTGGGCGAAATCGTTCTGCCATTCGCTGTGGATAACCTTTGCACCGAACCGCTCGGCGATTGCGACGGTGTCGTCGGTGGAGCCAGTGTCCACGACCACAATCTCGTCCACCACACCTTCCACGCTCTGCAGACAGTCGGCTAAGAATTTTGCCTCGTTGCGCACGATCATCGTGAGGCTGATGCGCGTGCCGACTGGCTCGTCGGGGATGGGCACTTTGTGTCGGCTTAGCCAGTGTTCCAAGAGTTGGATTTGTTGATTGAGTTGGCGCTGGAACGCTTTGCGTGAGAGGTTCTTAGGAGTGGGGAAGCGCTTGTCGCCATACAAACACACCAAGTGGTTGCGCAAGGGCAGTACCACCTCTTCCAACCAGAGGCGGTTGCTGTACCCCTCTTCTAAGAGCGCTTTGACCATGGGGTAGGCATCGCGCTCACGCGCTTGGTACACTACCAGCCAGGTGGCGCGGGCGCGTAGCACTTGAGAGCCGGGGATTTGTTCCAGCCCCTCCAGCGTCAGATTTTGGGCATCTTCCCAAAGGTTCTGCTGGAGGAGCGAAGCAATCGCGCCCTCATAAGCCCACTCATCGTGCGGGTGTGTGTCCAGCCAAGCACGGAACTGTTGATAGGCTTGCGCAAACTGTCCACCCACTAAAAGCCCGAACGCTTCGGGGAGGGCGGTCTGATCGGGATGGCACTCTACATACAACGAGAATCCGCCTTCGTTCACAAGATGTTCCATCAGCGCCCTCCTTAGGACGGTTTTATGCTTTCACTCTGCTGGTACTCTTGGTGTGCTTGCCGTTTTTGCCTTGTGTGTCGGTGTTGCGCACGCCGAACTTTTGGGTGAGGATGCGCTTAGCGCCGGCGATGGTGTACAGTTCATCTTTGAGCAGACGCTTAATTTCCTTGAGCACTTCAATGTCATCTCGGTGGTATCGGCGCTGACCGCCAGTGGTGCGCACAGGGTTCAAAAACTCAGCAAACTCACGTTCCCAATACCGAATGGTATGGGTCTCCACGCCCACCAAGTAGCTGGCGGTGCTAATCGACACAGGGCGCTCTTCAACAGGCACCTTCTCAGTTTTGCTTCTTCTTGGCATACAGTCCTCCATTTGAGTAGGTTTGGTTTCTCTCGCCTCAACCTGTGAAACAGGTTGCTCTGTGCTGACAGAGATTGTCGGAATTGTAGACGCCATTCTTGAGGGGGTGTTCCTAAAACTTTGGGGAATTGTGAGCGCGTGCGGGGGCAGATATACTTGCCCCCACACGATGGTTATGAGTTCGGCACGCGCTCCGCCTGCAGGCTGAACGAAAAGCCCATCGCCGAGACCGTGCCCGTCATTCGACTGCCCTCCACCGTAGCCGACACCGTGAAACTCATGCCCTGAGCGCTGACCGTGAGCTGGAGCGTGTTGCTGTTGGGGTCGAAGGGCACTCCGCTGAACGGCTGGGAGCCTAAGGGGGTCTCTAAGGTTCCGCTGAGCGTGTTGCCCTCTTGCTGGATGACCAGCGTGAACTCCACCCCCTCAGGTGGCAATGGGTCTGCCCCGAAGATTTTGCCCCGCCAAGTACCAGCGATGGAAAGAGCCTGCGGAGCAGGGCGCTCTGCAGTGGGGGTTTGGGGGCGTTCGCGCTCAGGTCGGTCGAACAGCGACACGGGACGCAGAGCCTTTAAGTACCCTTCAAGTTCCTGCTCACGCTTTTGGCGCCACTCACGGTCGCGCTGGATATCAAAGTACAGCACACCGTCCACAAAGGTCTTCTGGCAGACGGCGTACCCGCTGAGTGGGTGGTCGCTCCAGAGCGCCAAGTCGGCGTGCTTGCCCGGCTCGATGGAACCCACGTAACGGTCGATACCCAACTGCTTGGCGACATTGAGCGTCACAAACTTGAGCGATTCCACCTCCGGCACGCCTCCATACTTGACCGCTTTGGCAGACTCGGTGTTGAGACGGCGTGCCAGTTCGTTGCTGTCTGAGTTGAATGAGACCACCACCCCGCGCTCCCACATAATCGCGCCGTTGTGGGGGATGGCATCGTACACCTCTATTTTGTACGCCCACCAGTCCGAGAAAGAGGACGCGCCTGCACCGTGTCGGGCGATTTCGTTGGCGACCTTGTAGCCCTCCAGCACATGCTGGAGCGTGCCCACGCGTATGCCAAACTCCTCACACACACGCAGGAGCATCAGGATTTCGTCTTGGCGGTAGCTGTGGCAGTGGATGAGGCGCTTGCCCTCCAAGATTTCTACCAGCGCATCCAACTGCAGGTCGCGTGCAGGGGGCAGGGGACGCTTGCCTGCGCGGTACTCTTCCCAGTGGCGTTTATAGTCCAGCGCGGCGAGGAACCGCTCTCGGATGACCTGTTCCACTCCCATGCGCGAGGCGGGGTATCGCGTGCTGTCGGTGCGGAAGTTAGAACGCTTCACATTCTCGCCCAGCGCGAACTTGATGCCCGTTGGTGCCTCCTTAAATATCATCTCGTCGGCACTCTTGCCCCAACGCCATTTGACCGTGATACTCTGCCCACCAATCACATTCGCCGAGCCGTGGAGCATCAGAGCGGAGGTTGTGCCGCCTGCTAACTGGCGGTAGATGTTGGTATCTTCGGGGTTGATGACATCTTGGATACGCACTTCCGCCGTGCAGACATTGGTGCCCTCGTTCACGCCTGCGCTGATAGCCGTGTGCGAGTGACAGTCTATCATTCCAGGCGTGAGGTGCATTCCCGTAGCGTCTATCACGCGGGCGTTGGCGGGCGCGGTTAGGTTCTTGCCGACTGCTTGGATGCGCCCGTCCACAATCAGCACATCGGTGTTGGGCAAGGGTGCAGGGTGTGCCATCGTCCATACGGTGGCGTTGCGGATGAGCCATGTGTTATGTTCGTCAGCAGGCGTCGGCATCAGGGGTTCCAAGCGGACGCGTGGGAACTGGGGCGCATCATCCGAGCCTCCCTCGCCTTGAGGGCGCGGTGTTTCTTGTTCATCAGAGCGCGAAAGCGCAGGCTCCTGCGGAACATCTTGACGAGGGGGAACGCCTGCTGTCAGGTGGTCGGAGCAGTGGTCTTCGCAGGCGTGGGCTTCGTGGTCGTGGCTTTGCATATGCACCTGCACGCCACCGCGCGCATGCTCATAACAACAGGAGGCTTCCAGCTGGCTGGCGGTGTTCTCGGCGTCCCAGTTTCGCGGTCCTCGGAAACGCGGGGCAGGGGAAGCCGACGCAGGGGTACCCAAGTCGGTTCGGAAACGCTTGCCGTCCACAAACACAAAGCGCACCTGAGTCCGCGCATCAAATAGTTCGCCCTGAACGACGACGAAACTGGCGAGTTTGCCCCGTTCTATCGTGCCGAGCCGATTGCTAATGCCCATCAGCTGGGCAGGAACTTTCGTGAGTGCATCCAGTGCCTTCTCTTTGGGCAGTCCGTTCTGGATGGCGGTGCGGATGTTGCGCAATAGGCGTTCGGGGTCGCCAAGCCCTTCGGTCGTGAAGGCGAAGGTCACGCCTTTCTCGTGCAAGATGGCGGCGTTTTGGTAGGCGAGCGCGCGATTGCGCAGGCTGGTCAAAGTGGGTGGATTGAGCGGGTCATAGGTTCGCAGGGGTTCGGGCATCTCGATGCTGAGCAACACGGGCACATTGCGCCGTTTGAGCTCGTCGGCGACTTTGCTCGCCTCCTGACCGCCCACAATCACCACGCGCAGGTCGAACTCGTCGGCAATTCGTAAGACGCGCAGGATGTCTTGAGCGTTGTTGGCGATTGCGAGCAGGGGCACTTCTCGGCGCAGGAGGGGCTGGAGCGCCTCAAGCGAGCGATTCATCGCTGGGCGGGGTTTCCCTGATGGGTTGCGCTGATACTCTGCCCAAACTTGGGCATGATGTTGAGCGTCGTACAGCACTTGGCGCACCAGCGCAATCGCTCCCATCAGCGAGCTGGGGTAGCCTCCTCCACCTGTGAAAGCACCCCGCCCGCGCAGGTTCAGCACCACGCCGTAGTCGGGCACAATCACCAAGTTGCTGTTTGGGTCGTCGCCCAAACTGATTACCGCACTGCTCCCGCTCATAATCCCGTGAGGCGGGGCGGTGTGGACTGCCACGAAGCCTGCGCGTCGCCAGCGCGAGACCTGCGCCGAGTCGGGCTGAAGTAGAACCATCGCTTGGCGTTCGGGGCGGATTTGGGGGTTGGAATAGGTGTTGCCCCGCTCGTAGGACGCATAAGCGGTATCGTTTGCCTGAGGAGGCATCCCCAAAGAGGTGAACGCATCAATGAAACCTGGGTAGACGGTCATCCCTGCGCCGTCTATCACCTCGGCATCGGCAGGGATGGGAGTCTCGCTTTCGGCACCGACCGCTTGAATGACCCCGTCACGCACTACAATCGAGCCCTGCGCGATGGGGTCACCTGCCCCGGTGACGACTCTCGCGCCCTTGATTGCATAGACCTGAGGCAGGCGGTAAGGAGTATCTTGTGCCAGTGCCCAACTCGCCGTAACGCATGCTAAAACCCAACAAACAACTCGCCACTGTCGCATACTGCATTTAGATTACGGCTTGTTGGGAATATCTCCTGCTGAGAGAGGGAGTTGAGTCACACCGTTTGCGCCAGTGTCTCGTCTAACCACCAAATTAGTTCACCCTGAGCGGGCTGAACCAGTCCGGCAGGCAGTGGCTCGCCGTTGAATACTCGTTGGAGCATCGTTTGCTTGTTCTGACCGACCACAAGAAACCAAACCCGATGGGCGTTGTTCAGAACGGGCAGGGTGAGGGTCAACCTTTGGTGCGGTTCAAAAGGCGCAGTCGCAGGCATGACCCACCGCATGCCCTCGTTCAGGGCAGGGTCGCTCGGAAAGAGCGAGGCGGTGTGCCCATCATCGCCCATGCCCAGTAGGATGAGGTCAAAGGTGGGGAACTTCTCCGCACGCAGTGAGGGGTTTTCATATGCCCTCACCCCCAACCCCTCTCCCAACGCTGCGGGAGAGGGGAGTGGCTGGCTCCCTCTCTCTCCCGAAGCTTCGGGAGAGAGAGGGCTGGGGTGGGTGAGGGCATCTGAGAACCTCTCCCCCCCGTCCCCCCTCTCCGCAAGCAGAGAGGGGGGCGAAGCAGGGCGTTCCCCCTCTCCGTTTACGGAGAGGGGGTTAGGGGGTGAGGTGAAATCAAAAAACTCCATCCTCAGGGTCGCCTCATACTGTCGGGCGCACTCGTTGGGGTCGGCGCAGTCGGTGGGCATCGGGAACAGACAGCCCTCAGGCAGGCTCAGATGCCCAAGCCACGCCTCAAATGCCATTCGGAAGTTGCTTTGGGGATGGTCGTGGGGCACATAGCGCTCGTCGCCCCAGAAGAAACGCACTCGTGTCCAGTCTACTGCCTCACGAAAATCGGGGCAGGCAAGCCGTTCATAGAGTGCGCGGGGCGTGCTTCCTCCAGAGAGGGCGATACGGAACCGCTCTTGACGGCTCAAAGTCTGCTGAACCGCTTGAACCAGTGCGTGGGCGACTTGCTCAATCAGCGCCTCAGGCGGGGCAGAGCGAACCAGCCTCATCTTCGGACTTGCGCGCCGTGTTCGCGCTCCAACGCCTCAAAAATCGCTTGAACTTGTGCGTTGACCTCTTCGTCGGTGAGGGTACGCTCAGGGTCGCGGAACACCAGCGAGAACGCCAGACTGTGCCATCCCTGCGGCACATTCGCACCGATGTAGCGGTCGAACAGGCGAAGCGACTCCAATCGGTTCCCAGCGATGCGCCGAATCGTCTCCACCAGCGCGCCCACAGCAACCTGCTGAGGCACCAACAGGGCAATATCGCGCAACACAGGCGGGAACGCCGGGAGCGGGCGATAGTGAACTGTGTGGAGAGCGCTGTGCATCAGGGTGGTCAGTCCGAACTCGGCAAGATAGACCCGATGGCGAAATTCGTACTGCTGGGCAATCTCAGGGTACAGTTCGCCCATAATGCCCAACCGCTGATGATGCGCATCGTGGACATAGGCGGAGCGTCCGGGATGGAAACGGTGGTCGTGCCCCTCGGCAGGGAAGAAGCGCGCCTCGATGCCCAGTCCGCTCAGCAGATGCTCCACAAAGCCCTTGAAGGTGTAGAAATCGGTTTCGGTGGGTTTCTGTGCCCAGTGCGGCGCGTGGAGTTGCCCCGTGCTGAGCAATCCCAGATGGAGCCACTCGTGGTAGCGCTTCTGTTCATCTTCGGCAAACACGCGCCCGATCTCAAACAGGTGGAGGTCACGGATGCCGTGCCGTCGGTTATGGTCGGCAGTGCGCACCAGGCTGGACAGAAGCGAGTGGCGCAGGTGGCTCAGTTCGTCGCTCATCGGGTTGCGCAGCATCACGGGCTGGTACATCAGCTCGCCGATACCCTCGCCAGCGGTCTGCAACGGGTTCTCTGGCTCCAAAGTATGGCTCACCACTTCCTGAAGTCCCCCACTGAGCAAGAGGGTACGCAGGCGCTCACTGAAGGCACCCTCAGGACTGTCCTTGCCTTGGGTGGTGTGTCCTGCAGGCGGCGACTCGGGGATGCGCTCGTAGCCGAGTATCCGTCCCAGCTCCTCCACCAAGTCCATCTCGCGCACCAAGTCGTTCCGATAGAGCGGGACGCGCGTTTCCACGAGGCGTGGGTTGGAAGCGTCAGGGTTTGGCTTCAGATTCAACCGCTCCAGCACGGCATACGCCTCCTCTGGAACAATCTGGAAGCCCAACAGTTGCTCAGCGCGGTCTAAACGCAGGTTCAAAGCGCTCACCTCGTAAGGGTGGGGATAGACATCAATCATCCCTTCCACGGCGCGTACGCCCGTCCACTCCTCAATCAGCTCACACACTCGGTACTGAGCGACAATGACTAAGTTCGGGTCAACGAAGCGCTCAAAGCGGTAGGACGACTCGGTACGCAGTCCCAGACGGCGCGCTGTTGCGCGGATGGAGAAAGGGTTGAAGTGCGCCGACTCCATCAGCACATTTTGAGTGCTGGGGTTGATTTCGGTCTCGGCACCGCCCATCACGCCTGCCACAGCCACGGGGCGCTCAGCGTCGCAAATCATGAGCATTTCTGGGGTGAGCCTATGTTCCTGCTCGTCCAATGTTTGGAGGTGTTCCCCCTCGTAGGCGCGTCGCACCACGATACGTGCCTCTTTGAGCGTGTCCAAGTCAAAGGCGTGCAGAGGTTGCCCCAGCTCCAGCATCACATAGTTCGTGGCGTCCACCAAGTTGGAGATAGGGCGCATCCCCGCAGCGAGCAGACGGTTCTGGATTTTGGCAGGGGAGGGGGCGATTTTGACCCCGCGTATCACGCGCGCCCCATAACGAGGGCACAGGTCAGGGTCGCGGATTTCCACTTGGGCGTAGCGGGCGGTCTCGGTCGGGTCTGGGGTGGGAGGGTTGAGTATCCGTTCGTTCAGCTGTAGGAACAGTGGGGTTGGCTCGCAATCCGAGCCGAGCATCGCATAAACCTCACGCGCTATGCCGAAGATGCTGAGACAGTCGCCACGGTTCGGCGTGATGTAGAGCGCTAACACTTCGCCCTGAGGGGTCTCCAACACCTCCTCCACCTCCAAGCCCACCATCGTGAGCTGTTCGGCAAGGGCTTGGGCACTCAGGTCAAACTGAACAAAATCCTTGAGCCATTCGATGGGCACTCGCATCGTCGTTCACAAAATCGGGAACAGCGCCAAGAAACGCAGGTCGTTTTCCAAAAACAGTCGCAAATCGTCCACACCGTATTGGAGCATGGGGATGCGCTCAATCCCCAGCCCGAAGGCGAAGCCCGAATAGCGCTCCGAGTCGATGCCGTAATGTTCCAAAATGTTCGGGTGGATGAGTCCTGCGCCTCCCAACTCCAGCCAGCCCCCCTTCCACGAGATGGCGAAGTCCACGCCGGGTTCCACGAAGGGGAAGAAGTCGGGGCGGAAGCGCACGCGCACCTCATCACCGAACATAATGCGAGCGAACTGGGTGAGCGTGCCTTTCAGGTGAGCCATGCTCACTCCTTCATCTACCATGAAGGCGTCCACTTGGTGGAAGGTGTGGGAGTGGGTGGCGTCTACATTTTCGTAGCGGAAACATCGCCCGATAATCCCGATTCGCAGGGGGAGTGACCGCTCGCCGCGCTGAACCTGTTCAAAGATGCGCCCTTGAATGGAAGTGGTCTGCGTGCGTAGGAGCCACCCGTCCGCCACATGGAACGAGTTCTGAGCGTCCATAGCGGGATGGTCGGGCGGATAGTTGAGCGCCCCGAAGTTGTACTCAAACTGCTCCAGTTCGTAGCCTTCTACAAACTCAAAGCCTAAACCAATCAGCGCCGACTTGACGCGTCGGGCAGTGAGGGTGAGCGGGTGGAGCCGTGCAGGGCGCAGAGGCACACCAGGCAAGGTCGGGTCTAAGCGTTCGATTTCCAAGCGCTGTTGAAGCTCCTGTTGGGTAAGTTGCTCGCGCTTATGGGCGATAGCCTGTTCTAAGGTTTCGCGCGCTTGGTTGACGGCTTGCCCGAACAGGGGACGCTCTTCGGGGGGTAAGCTCCCCACTTGGCGCAGGAGCAGGCTCAGCTCGCCCTTCTTGCCGAGATAGCGCGACTCCACCGCTTGGAGTTCGGCGGTGGAGTGAGCTTGTTCTATCTCTGCCTGCGCTTGCTGAAGCAGTTGGTGGACGGTCTCCATCGGCTCTACGAGCGCACGGCTTGGATGAGCATCCCGAACGCTTCAGGGTCGCGCACGGCCATCTCGGCGAGCTGTTTGCGGTTCAGTTCGATGCCCTTTGCTTGGAGGGCGTGGATGAACTCGCCGTAGCGCAGTCCGTGTTGTCGGCATGCGGCGTTGATGCGCGTAATCCAGAGTTTGCGGAAGTCGCGCTTGCGCTGGCGTCGGTCGCGGAACGCATACATCAGCGACTTCATCACTTGCTCGTGCGCCTTGCGATAGAGTTTGCTTTTGGCGCCGTAGTAGCCTTCGGCGCGTTTGAGCAGTTTCTTATGGCGTCGGCGCGTGACAATTCCACCTTTAACGCGTGGCATACTGTTCCTCCTTACTTATTTGCCTGCCAGAAGGCGATTGATACGGCGGTACTCGCCCTTGAAGAGTTCGTCTTCAAGGTCAAGCCGTCGCTTCCGACTGGGGCTCTTGCTCAAGAAGAGGTGGCTGTTGCCCGCCTTCTTGTGCATCAGTTTGCCCGTCGCTGTCCGCTTGAACCGCTTGGCGGCGGTCTTGCTCGTCTTCATTTTTGGCATTGGTTGTACCTCCTTCGTCGCTCGGCTTCACTTTCGGGGTCGGCTTTTTGCGTGGCGCGATGACCATCACCATCTGGCGTCCGTCCATCGCAGGCGGTTTCTCCACTGTGCCGACCTCTTCCAGAGCCGAGGCAATCTTCTTCAGGAGTTGCTCGCCCAGTTGGGGGCGGCTGAACTCACGACTGCGGAAGATGACCACGAATTTTACCTTATCGCCATCTTCCAAAAACTCTTGGGCGTTTCGGATTTTGGTCTTGATGTCGCCTTCGGCGATGTTGGGTCGCAGGCGCAGGGTTTTGATATCGCCGACCTTCTGTTTCTTTTTCGCTTCTTTCGCCAGCTTTTCTTGCTCGTAGCGGAAGCGCCCGTAGTCCAGAATACGGCACACGGGTGGGTCAGCATTGGGTGCGACCTCGACCAAATCCAGTCCTTTTTCTTGGGCGATTTTGACGGCGCGGCGAATATGCATCACGCCCAGCTGCTTACCGTCCACATCAATCACGCGCACCTCTTTGGCGCGGATACGATTGTTAATTCTCAGTTCCTTCTGAATGGCAGTGTCACCCTCGCTTTTGTCAAATTGTGCGCAAGAGTATACCCGCTACTCTGCTAAAGCCTGTCCAACGACTCGCAGGATGTCTTCGCGGAGCTCGTTGCTGTAGCCAATCTCAGCGTAGCGGATGACGCCCTTCTTGTCCACGATGTACAGGGTGGGGAACGCCTCCACGCGGTAGCGTCGCATCACCTCCGCCTCGTTGGTGGGAACCACGATGCGGTAAGTAACTTTGTTCGCCTCAATAAAGGCGCGCACCTCGTCCACCGTGCCCGACTGGAGCGCCACACCGACCACTTCTAAACCACGCGACGCATATTTGTCGTGCAGTTCCTGGAAGAACGGCATCGACTCCCGACACGGTCCGCACCAAGTCGCCCAGAAGTCCACCAGGTAGACCTTGTCCTGGCGTCCTCCTAGTTTGACCTCTTTGCCGGCGAGGTCTTTGAGTTGGATTTCGGGCAGTTTCTGTCCGCGTCGGAGCGCCGACTGGGAGGGCAACACCGCGAACAGGAGCACTGCAATCCCAATAAGTACCACAGGTACCGCAAATTTTGCCATCATTTCGCCTCCGTACAGATTATACCACGCCAAGTAGTGAAGTGCGCCTCTGAGACTGCTGAGGGCAGAGGTATCATTCTTGGGCTACGGGGCATGCTATGACGCTTGAGATCGCACTAGTGCTGGGGCTGGTCGTTGGGGCGGTTGCGCTCTTCATCAGTAGTCGCTATCCGCCCGAGGTGGTGGCAGTCATTCTGTTGGTGACGCTCCTGTTGAGCGGTCTGGTCTCCCCAGAGCAGGGTCTGCGCGGGTTCAGCAACTCGGCGGTGATCACGATTGCTTCCATGTTCGTGCTGAGTGAGGGGCTACGCCGCTCGGGCTTGATTGATGCGGTCGTGCGTCATCTGGGTCGGCTGGCGCGTGTAAGCCCCTGGCTGGCGGTGGTGCTCCTTCTTCAAATGACAGCCTTCCTTTCGGCGTTCGTGAACAACACGGCAGTCGTCGCTTTGCTCATCCCTGTGGCGTTAGCACTGGCGGAGAGCGTGCGCCGTAGCCCATCCAAGTTGCTCTTGCCCCTCTCTTACGCCTCTATGCTTGGAGGGGTCTGCACGCTGATTGGCACCTCCACCAATTTGATTGTGAGCGGGGTGGCTCAGCAGAGGGGCTTGGAGCCGTTGGGGATGTTTGAGTTTGCGCCGATGGGATTGATTTTCACGGGGGTGGGTATGGTCTATCTGCTGACTATAGGGGCGCGCCTATTGCCCGACCGACGAACGGGCGCTGACCCCACCCAAGCGTATCTGCTGAGCAACTATTTGGCAGAGGTGGTGGTGACCCCCCGCGCCAAATCGGCAGGCAAGATCTTGATGAACGCCGATTTCGTGCGCGACATGGGCGTGGATGTGTTGGATATCTGGCGCGAGGGGCTGAGGCTCCTGCCTTTGCCTGACCGCCTCATCCAAGCGGGGGATGTGTTGAGGGTGCGCTGTGACATTGAAAAACTTCAGCGACTTCAGAAGGAGTATGGGCTACAGCTCGTCAGCGACGCGGAACAGTATGCGGAGGCGAAGGAGGAGATTCTGCTGGAGGTGGTGATAACGCCCGGCGCCTCGCTGGAGGGGCAGTCGCTCAAGTCAGCACGGTTCCGCAATCGCTATGGGGCGACCGTGCTGGCGTTGCGCCACCGCCAGACCACGGTGATGGAGCAGATTGCCGATGTGCCCCTTCAAGCGGGTGATACCCTACTGGCGCGCGTGGAGAAGGCG
>CAKZQI010000072.1 GCA_937139515.1 uncultured Armatimonadota bacterium
AGCCTACCTGAGCCACCTCAAACTCTCTGCCTGTGGACATAAAGCGGATTTTGTCGCCCGCTTTCACGCTCCCGTCTACCACTCGCACATAAGCCACTACGCCCACATAGGGGTCGTAGTGCGAGTCGTAGACGAGGGCGCGCAGGGGTGCGTTCGGGTCGCCACTGGGAGGCGGGATGCGCTCCACCACCGCTTCTAATATCTCGTCGATGCCGATGCCCTCTTTGGCGCTGGCGAGGATGACCTCGTCGGGATCGATCAGCAGGGCGTGTTCCATCTCCTCTTTGACGCGTTCAGGCTCAGCGGCGGGCAGGTCTATCTTGTTCATCACGGGGATAATCGCCAACCCTTGATTGTAGGCAAGGTTCGTGTTGGCAATCGTCTGCGCTTCCACGCCCTGCGCCGCGTCCACCACCAGCAGGGCGCCCTCGCACGCAGCGAGACTGCGCGAGACCTCATACGAGAAGTCCACATGTCCGGGCGTATCAATCAGGTTCAGTTGGTAGGTGTTGCCGTCCTTAGCGGTGTAGCGCAGACGCACGGCGGTCATCTTGATGGTAATCCCGCGCTCACGCTCCAAGTCCATCGTGTCCAGCACCTGCTCAACATTCGTCCCCCGTTGAATAGCGCCCGTCGCTTCCAGCAGCCGATCAGCTAAAGTGGACTTGCCATGGTCGACATGCGCAATAATACAGAAGTTCCGAATCGCCTTCTGATCCATTTCACAAAGATTCTACCCGACAGGAACCGTGTGTTGAGGTGAGAGTGTTGAGAAAACCGCTGGGAGGGCGGGCGTCTCGCCCGCTTATCGTGGCTTGGGCATCTTTCCTATCATGCTTCTGAGGAGACTGTGTGCGGGCGAGTTGCCTGCGTTGCCAGCTTGACCATGTTAGGTACAAAATCGCCCCAAGCCTGCCTCGTTTCAAAACCCCCATCGCCTAACCAGCGCCCCCCTTGTCATTCCGAGCCAAAGGCGAGGAATCTGGGATTCTTCGCTCCACTAGCGAGCAAACCGTGAGGCGCCCCCAAAAGTCCCACCCTGATGGGCATCCACGAAGGTCTGTACTGGCGGTTTCGCCGAGATTCTTCGCTTCGCTCAGAATGACAGGCAAGGATTGGTGGTTAGAAGTGGGGACAGAGAAGGGGAAGGACGAAGATGATTTTGAGCTCAGCGATTGTACTCTTATCAAGTGGAGAGGGTTATCACTCTTGTTTGAGGTAGACTTTGCATATGAGGTACGCTGGGTACGCAGGCGTGTGGGTAGGATTGCTACTTTTGTTGAGTTCAACGATGGCGAACGCACAACCGAAACTACAGGGTGATGGCTGGCAAGTTGTGTACCGCGCGGGGCGCGGTGCGGAACTGAGGGTGTCGGGCGTGCTATTGGGGCGCGGGTCGTGGCTCCAGTTCGCCAGCCCCAACTGGGCGCAGGGCTACTTCTCGTCCACCAGCCTGACGCCACGCGTGGAAGCCACCGAAACGCGCCTCACGCTCACCCACGCTTTAGACCCGACCTACGGCAAGGCGGTCGAGACCCTGACCCGAATAGACGCCCAGACGCTAGAGTGGCAATTGGAGGTGGAGTGGCAGAGTGAACAGCCCGCTATTGTGGAGTGGTCGGTGGGCATCTGGAATGTGGGGCTACTTGCTGGGACGCGCCTGAATGCCGACCGCCCTTTGCCCTACACGGTGCTGGAGGCGGAGACGCCCACCCCACCTGAGGAGCGCCTCTTTCAGGGGCGTCAGTTTGGGGTGGAGGCACGCTTCGGCAAGGTGCAGGTCGCCTCGCTGGACGATTTTGAGCTCACGGTGTTCGATGGGCGTGGGAGCCGACGCTTTTGGGCGCAGGAGTTCCCCGCTTACTGGCTCGGCATCACGGGCTATCCGTTGCCGAGAGGGAGTATTCTGCGCGCCCGCTACCGATTCTCTATCCAGCCCAGCCCCTTGCCCAGCGCACATCCAAACTCGGTGCTGAACGCACGCCCTGTAGAGGTCAGCGATTTCTGGCGTCCCAGCCCGCAAAGACCCATCCTCCTACCCCCACCGAAGACTATGTGGCAGTCAGAGGGCACCCAGCCTTTACGCTTACCCGCCGAACAGCCCCTCACGATAACGATAGAGAACGAGTCGTACCGCCCCGCCAGCGAGGTGGTTTTGCGAGCGTTGGAGCGCTATGGGATGAAGGGCGTGGTGGTGGTTGACTCTTCCGTTTTCAACCCTGCCTCAGCAAACCTCACCCCCCCGTCCCCCCTCTCCGCAAGTGACCCTACTTGTCATTCCGAGCGAAGCGAGGAATCTCGGAACGCCCTCACCCCCCCGCCCCCCCTCTCCGCAAGCAGAGAGGGGGGAGAACCTCGTTCCCCCTCTCCGTTTACGGAGAGGGGATTAGGGGGTGAGGTCGCACTCCCCTCTCCCGCAGCGTCGGGAGAAGGGTTGGGGGTGAGGGCACTCAACCTCCACATCGGAGGCAGTGCGCATGCCCAGCGACGCCACTCGGTGCCCGACCTGGCGGGCGCGTATTACCTGCAGGTGGACGAGCAAGGCATCATCCTCGTCGGCAGGGATACGCAAGGTGCCTTCTATGGGGCGCAGACGCTGGTGCAACTGCTCCAGCCCTCGCTGGGCGCGCTCGTCGTCCAGCCGGCCCGAATCGTGGACTATCCCAGCCTGCGTTGGCGAGGCGTTCACCTGTTCGGCAGTACCCAGCCCGACTTCCTGCCCCGTTTGATACAGAATGTGATTACACCCGCCAAATTCAACCATCTGGTGATTGAGTGTGGGTACGCCCAGTGGGAGACCATCCGCCCTGCGTGGGTGGACATCTCTGCCCCAAAACCCATCCTGCAGGAGGCGGTGCGCACCGCGCGCGCCAACCTGCTGGAGCCCATCCCGCTCGTCCAATCGCTGGGGCACATGTACTGGGTGTTCCGCAACGATGCGAACTTAGAGCTGGCAGAAGACCCCGAAACGCCGTGGGCAATCTCGCCTCGTCGCCCCCAGACGCGCCCATTCCTTCAGAGGCTCTACGACGAGGTATTTCAACTGTTCCAGCCGCGCCATTTTCATGTCGGCTTGGACGAGGTTGCCTTGCGAGGGCGTTTTCCGTATCGCCCCGAAAGTCAGGGGGCCACCAAAGCCGAGCTGTTCACCGAGCATGCCGAATGGCTCTACCAAGAGCTCAAAGGGCGCGGGGTAGAGCGGGTGTACATGTGGGGTGATGCGCTGTTGGCGCCCGGCGAGGCGCACGATGGGGGCGCGCAAGCCCGCAGCCCTGAAGAAGCACGCTATGTGCGTGAACGGCTCAGCAAACTGCCCGACCTCGTCATCTGCGATTGGCACTACACCCCCACTGAGCCAGAGGGCTACATCAGCCTGAATGGGCTCCAGCGCGCGGGATTCACGAACCTGATTGCCACCACTTGGTACGACCCGATGAACATCCACACCTTCGCCCGCGCCGCCCAACAACGGCGCATCGGGGGACTGCTCCAAAGCACTTGGGCAGGCTACAGCCTCAACGAGAACACCCTGCGCACCCAGGAGTTTCGGCAGTTCGTCGCTTATCTGCTGGCGGGGCTGTACGCGTGGGACACCAACGCGCCCGCGCCCGACCAACTGCCGTTTGATGTGGAAGCGCTGTTCCACGACTGGTACCGACGCGAACCGACCCCACTCCAAACACGCTCAGGCTTCACCGTGAGGCTCGCAGAGTTAGCGAACCACGCGCTCACCGAGTGGCATTCGGCGTTCCAGAATCTGCCTGCAGGAAGCGTGTGGCTGGGCGGGCATCGCTACGAGATAGCGGGCGAGCCGAACGTCCCCAAAGGGGTGATGATGGGGGGCTACTTGGTGCCCGGCGACCCTGTACGCTATCCCCAATCCATCACGATACCGCTGGAACGCCCCGTTCGTTGCCTCTATCTGCTAACGACCGTGGCGCATTCTGTGGAGCAAGGGGCGGTGGTGGCGGAGCTCACTGTGGAGTACGCCGACGGCACGAGCGAGAGCGTGCCCCTGCGCTATGGCATCCACCTGCGTGCGTGGAACGACCCCCGATATGCCTTTGAGGGACGCCCTGTCTGGAGCCAGCGCACGAATCTCGGTTGGGCGCGCCTGCGCCAAATCCGCTGGCAGAACCCTCATCCTGAGAAACCGGTGCGCACTGTGCGCCTGAGTGCCTCCGACCGCACCGCCAGCCTCGTGTTGGTGGCAGTGAGTGGGGAGTGAGGGGATGCCTGATAAGGAAGCGTTCTACTCCCTCCCCCTGCGTTTAGGGGGAGGGTTGGGGTGGGGGTTCCAACTATCCCGCCCCTAACGCTTGCCATAACGAGAAATCTCTTGGCGGTAGACCTCCGCCAGCCCATAATAGGGATTGCGATACCACGCCCGACGCAACTTGACAATCGCAAACTTGAGCGTCTTGGCGACCGCCTGCTTCGTCACGCCCAGCTGGGCGCCAATCTCCTGCAAAGTCCAACCCCCCAAATAGCGATCGCACACGGCGCGCTGATTCGGGGTCAAGCCCGCTCGGTTCAGCACCTGCTCTATCTCCACCCGCTCCAAATAGGCGATTGCCTCCTGTTGGGGCGACCGATGCTCCGCAAGCGCCTGCTGGCGTCGTCGGTGGCGACGCAGTTTGCGCTCGAACGAGTCTTCCCGCGTGAACGGATATTCGCCCGTGCGCTCCGACGCAATCACAAACTCCTGCACATCCCGTTTCATCCCAGAACGCCTCCTATCCCTGTGGACAAGCAGTAGACATTTGTATACCACTCGGTTGGCAGGACTCCTGCTAAAACGCGTGGAACAATTTGGGCTGTGGACGAGAAAAAGAGCCTTCAAGAGACCTATGCACCCAAGAGCATCTGCTACGGTTGCGGGCCTGCGAACCCGAATGGCTTTCGCATTCGCAGTTTCGTGCAGGGCGAAGAACTGGTCGCCGACTGGATGCCTCAACCCCACCATCAAGCCTTCGAGGGCGCGCTCAACGGGGGTGTGATTGGCACTCTGCTGGACTGCCACTGCAACTGGACGGCAGCGTACCACCTGATGCGCACACAAGGCTTAGACCACATCCCGCCCACCGTCACCGCCGAATACACCATCCGAATGCTTCGCCCCACGCCCGCCGACCGCCCTGTTCACCTAAGGGCGTGGGTGGTGGAGTCGCAGGGTTCCAAAGCGGTCGTGGAGGGCGAGCTGAGTTCAGACGGCACGGTGTGCGCCACCTGTCGCGGTGTGTTCATAGCGGTCAAGCCGGGGCACCCTGCCTACCACCGTTGGGAATAGGTGCTACTTTTCCTGTCCGAGAGCGTATAATTCTATCGGAGGCGTATGATGACAATCCACCGCCTGATGTACTGGCTGTTTCTGGCTGTTGGGATGGTGCTGTTTGCGACCATCGGTTTTTTGTTAGCCGACCCGTTTTTGAAGGCGGTGGACAACTGGCTCGCGGAGGGCACGGCACGACTCTCACCCCTCTGGACGCGGATTGGTTTGACCACCGCTGGGATGTTGATGGGCATTTTGGTTGCCAACCACAGCTTCCAACTCTTGGCGCGGGTGGCGCGCCACCTGGAAGAAGCGGAACCTGACGAGAAGCTCGCGATTGGCTTGGGCATCGCCTCCGCAGCGATTATCACTTTCGCTCTGTACCCACTGCTGTCGGCGATTGGTGAGGCACGACTGGGGTGGGCGCTCGCCTTGCTGGTGTTCGTCGTGCTGGTCTACCTCA
>CAKZQI010000073.1 GCA_937139515.1 uncultured Armatimonadota bacterium
CATCGCTTCCACTTCCCCCAAGAAGTATACCTCAGGCTGGCGGGAGCACTGTAAAACGAAAGGCCCCTTCCCCTGTGTAGCGAGAAGGGGCTGGAGGAAAGGGACGGATTAGCATCCGCTACCGAAGTTGAACAACACAATCAGCAGGTCGGCGTCGTCGACCGTGCTGTCGCCGTTCAGGTCTTCAGGTAGGTTACTTCCACTATTGCCGAAGGCAAACAGCACCGCCAACAAGTCCGCGTCATCTACACACCCGTTGAGGTCAACATCGCCACAGGCAAGTGTAATTTCCTCCCCTCGGGAAGGCGTAGAGAGCGTCACGGTAGCGGGCACGAAGGGACGGTTGCGTAGGCTGAAACGGAACTGATAGGTGCCTGCAGGCAGGAAGCCCGGAATGCCAATCAGCCCCGTGTAGTCCTCCGTGCCGTCCACATTGTTGTAGAAGGGGTCTTTCTTGGGCAGGCGTCGCTCCAGCGTGAGCAGGAGGTTACCGTTGGTGTCGCGGATTTCAATATCCACAATCCAGCCTTCCACATCCATGTAGCCGTTGCTGTCCGTGCGCCAGCAAGCGGGTAGGACACGCCCCACGAACATCGCGTCGCTGAACGCCTTCGGTGTGCCGATACCGACCTCCACATCATCAAAGTAGATGCTCTCAATGCGTCCCGGACGGGTGTCAGAAAGGCGGCGCAGGACAACGGTGGTCATGGTGCGCACAGGGCGGGGTGCGGTGCGCGTAATGCCATCAATCACATAGGTGTATCGGCGTGGGTTCTCAGCTGAGCCGTCGCCCGTGAGCCAGATTGCCGCGTGGTGCCAGCCCGTGGAGCGCGCCACCTGACGAAAGTCCGCCCAGTGGCGTGGGTTCGAGTCGGCTGGGCGCGACACCCCTGAAATTGCATCCCCACGAATGTTGTAGTAGCGTGTGCTCAGTCCGCGAAGCCCAGAGCCAGAGGGAACCTCACTATCGGAATCGTAGGGACCTAATGAAGGGATTGCCTGAAGGGTGGTTCCGGGCACGCCTGAGCTGACGCTCGCATAGGCACGGAACTCCGCCATCGCACGAGAGGGGTTGCCGTAGGTTCCATCATCATAGAACCAGAACTCGAAGTAGGCACCGTCCCCCAGCGGGGTTTGGGTGGGGTCGAAGTTCACATACTGCGTGCGCCCTGCCGTCGCCCGCGCCCACAGCATCTGCACTCCACTGCGAGCAGAGGGGATTGGGTCGGGTTGGGGATTGAACGGGTCGGTTGCCAAACAGCTCAGGGGAATGAAAAATGGGTCAGGATGTGGGTAAGGGTTCGCTGTGTTCACCAACTGCATATTGGGCCAGGCGGGGATACCGTGCCACACGCCCAGCACCTGGAAAATCGGGTCAGTACTGCTACAAGGGTTGTTGTAGAAATCGAACGGGTTCGT
Source organism: uncultured Armatimonadota bacterium (assembly GCA_937139515.1). Taxonomy (GTDB): domain Bacteria; phylum Armatimonadota; class Fimbriimonadia; order Fimbriimonadales; family GBS-DC; genus CAKZQI01. The sequence continues at coordinate 1,420 of CAKZQI010000073.1, forward strand.
GTTATTCGGGTCACTGTTGGGCAGTTGTCCCGTGTAGGACTCGAAGTTATCGGTGAAGATTACCTGTGCGTTCAGCGCAGTTGCGAACGCGAAAGCTACGATGCTTAGCCATGCTCTCATCATTTGCCTCCTTTCGGGATTACTCCCCACTGTATTATACCCCATTTTTGCGGGGCAATAGGGGCAGAAAGAGAGAAGCGGGAGCCGAAGCTCCCGCCTTCCTCACTTCGCTTCTTCTCGGATGACCACCGCGTCCCACGCAGGCTGAGGTTCCAGCGGACGGCTCACATAGTCGCTGAAGGCGAAGGCGAACATAATCAACAGCCAGAAGAAACCTACGCCCGCAAAAAGCCACATCAGCTTCCCACTGTATTTGACATGCATAAAGTACATAATTACGATGGTCGCCTTCACCACCGCGATCGTGAGCGCAATCACGGTCGCCAGCCAGATAGGAACACCCTTGATATAGCCTGCGGCGACCGTAATCACCAGCAACACCATCAACGCCCAGAGCGTCTTGGCGTACATAGAAATGGGGTGTACATGCTCTTCGTGTCCTGCCATCTTTGCTTACCTCCCAATTAGATACAACAGAGGGAACAAGAAAATCCACACGATGTCCACCAAGTGCCAGTAGAGTCCGGTCATCTCCACAGGCATAAAGTCGGCAACCGCTTTCTTCTTCACTTGATCTATATAGGCACGCACAATCAGCCCAGCGATGATAATCATCCCGATTAGCACATGAAGCCCGTGCAGACCTGTCATCACGAAGTAGAAGCCGAAGAACAGGCGTGTGCGATGCTCAAAGTCCTCTGGGCTTACCTCACCTGTCCGAATCTGGTAGTTGCCGTTGGGGAGCACTTTCAGATACCCGTCCTTCTCGGCATTTTTGACCACCTTGTGAGCGTCATAGCCTGCGTTGGGGAAGAGATGGTGCTCAAACTTAGCGCTATATTCAAAATACTTGTTCACCATGAACACGCCCGCCAAGATGAAGGTAAACAGCAGATAGCGTATCTGCCGGGCATGCTGGTTTTTCATCGCCGCACGCACAGCACGCGCCATCGTGTAACTACTCAGCAGGAGGGCAAAGGTGTTGACCGTGCCGAAAAACACACTGAGCTCGTGGTGAGCGATGGTGAACTCTTCAACGAATTTGAAGCGGTACACCGCATACGCCGCGAAGATAGCTCCGAAGAACAGCACCTCCTGCACGATGAACGCCCACATCCCGATGAGGTAGGCGTTGTTCTGCTGTTCCATCGTTTCAAACTGCTCGCCCAGGATGCCG
>CAKZQI010000074.1 GCA_937139515.1 uncultured Armatimonadota bacterium
CCCTTCACGGGCAGGATGCCCGTGCTACACTGCGTGGCTGGGGTATCCTTGCCCAAGATGGTTGTCCTCCTTAGCTGTTGCAGGAGCGGCTGAAGACCTAAGGAGAGGTACAATTCCAGTGTGAACACCTTCGGGCATCTCTTTCGTATCACGACTTGGGGCGAGTCGCACGGGGGCGCAGTGGGCGTCGTGGTGGACGGATGTCCGCCGCGTATCTCCATCACACCCGAAGAAATCCAGTTCGAGCTAGATCGAAGGCGCCCCGGGCAGAGCAAGCTCGTCACCCAACGCAGAGAGAGCGACACCGTCCAGATACTCTCAGGTGTTTTCGAAGGTCAAACACTGGGCACGCCCATCTTGATGATGGTCTGGAACGAGGATGCGCGTCCCGAAGCCTACGAGAGTTTCAAACATCTCTATCGCCCCTCACACGCCGACTACACCTATCAAGCCAAATACGGCATCCGAAACTGGCAAGGGGGGGGACGCAGTAGCGCTCGCGAGACCATCGGGCGTGTGGCAGGGGGCGCACTCGCCAAAAAAGTACTGCGAACGCTATGGAATGTGGAAGTGCTTGCCTGGGTAGAGCAAATTCATACCCTCCACGCCGAAGTAGACCCCGATACCGTTACCCTTGAGGCGGTTGAAAGCAACCCAGTTCGCTGTCCGCATCCCGAAATCGCCCAGCAGATGATCCAACATATTGAGCAGATACGCAAGCAGGGCGACTCGGTGGGCGGGGTCATTCGGTGTGTCGCACGCAATGTGCCTGTGGGGTGGGGTAGCCCCGTGTTTGATAAACTGGAAGCGGACTTAGCCAAAGCGGTGATGAGCCTGCCTGCCAGCAAAGGTTTTGAAATCGGCTCGGGCTTTCGGGGGGTGCTGATGCGAGGCAGTGAACACAACGACGCCTTCTATACGGATGAGGCAGGGCATATTCGTACCCGAACCAACCACTCAGGGGGGGTGCAGGGCGGTATTAGCAACGGAGAGCCGATTGATATCCGCGTCGCGTTCAAGCCGACCAGCTCGATCCTGATCCCGCAGGACACGATCACGCGGGAAGGGGAGGCGACGCAGCTTGCCACCAAAGGCCGCCACGACCCGTGCGTCGGCTTGCGCGGCACGCCCGTGGTGGCGGCG
>CAKZQI010000075.1 GCA_937139515.1 uncultured Armatimonadota bacterium
TACGCCACACAGTGTGCCACGAAGTCCACCTGTCCCCAGCGTTCCTTGAGCAGTTCCACCAGTTTGACGATTTCTTCATCGTTGTTGAGGTCGCACTGGGCGGTAATCGCGTCGGGCAGTTCGCTGGCTAAGTGGTTCACTTTGTCGGCAAAGCGTTCGTTTTGGTAGGTGATGGCCAAAGAGGCTTGGTGTTCGGCACAGCGTTGAGCGATTTTCCACGCAAGGCTATGTTGGTTCGCCACGCCAAAAATGACGCCCCGCTTCCCTATGAGCATCTTTTCCTCCATGTTGCCCCGATTGTACCCCAATCGGGGAGCTATCGTGATTTGGGCAGGGTGATGGACGGGGGCTGAAGGTAGAACGGCACCAACTGGAAGGGATGGATAGTCTCACCTGCCTGAAGTTTCAGCATCCCCACCTGTGCCACGCCTTCAGCAGGGGGCGATTCAATCAGCACCCACTCCCCTCCCACGAGCGGTTGGAGCCCCTCGTAGGCACGGGCAGTGCCGATGATTTGAACCCTCACCCCCAGCCCCTCTCCCGAAGCTTCGGGAGAGGGGGGCGGCGATACGCTCCCTCCCCCTGCCTTAGGGGGAAGGTTGGGGCGGGGGTTATTGTTCCCCCTTCCGTGAGGTTCCCCCCGCAAGCGTGGGGAACCGCTGTTTTCGGCTCCCCCCTCTCTGCTTGCGGAGAGGGGGGCTCGGGGGGTGAGGTTATTCCGAGATTCCTCGCTTCGCTCGGAATGACAAGTAGGGTCGCTTGCGGAGAGGGGGGCTCGGGGGGTGAGGTTCTCGCTAATCTGCGCTAAACTGCGCTGATACCAACGCTCCAACTCACTGCGCACCACCATCGCAGGTTCCGTCACAGGGATGGGTATGCCTCCCAGTTGGGGAACAAGCCACTGCAGATAGAGCGCATCGCGCCGTGCAGGGAGCGCAACCAAAGTGAGCCGTTGTGCAGGCGTTCTGCAGGCGCACGCCTCAAACGCCCGAACGGCAATCAGAGGCTTCTGGAACGCGTGTGCCCAGCTTTTTGCAATCATCACTCCGATTTTCAGCCCTGTGAACGCTCCTGGGCCGACATCCACAGCGAAGGCATCAACCTGCTCCAACTCCAGCCCTGCCCGTTGGAGCGCCCACTCGGTGGCGTGGAGCAGAGTGCCCGACAGGTTCATCCCGTGCCGAACCTGAAGATTGGCGAGGCACTCAGAGCCTTCTACGAGAGCGACCCCACACAGTGTGCTGGTGGTCTCAAGGGCGAGTAGGTACATTGTAGAGGAATTTCCTAAGACTTGTCAGCGTCACGACTCTTTCGGCTCCTCTGCTTTTTTCACGGCGTGTCCCCCGAAAGCCTTTCGCAGTTGCGCCAAGAAGCGATAGGCGTATCCCTCAGGGTCTTGACTGCGGAACCGCTCGTGTAGAGCCAGCGTAATCAACGGCGCGGGACACCCCAACTCGATCGCCTCCTGTGCCGTCCAACGCCCTTCGCCCGAATCGGCAACATACGGCGCGGTGTCCCCCAGCTTCGCATCTTCTTTGAGGAAGTCTGCAACCAGTTCCAAGAGCCAACTGCGCACCACCGTGCCATAGCACCAAGCGTCAGCGACTTTTGCCAGGTCAATATTGAACTCGGTTTTACGGCGCATCAGTTCAAAACCTTCAGCGTAGGCTTGCATAATGCCGTACTCGATGCCGTTATGCACCATCTTGGCGAAGTGCCCTGCGCCCACTGGTCCGACATGCACCCAGCCTTTGTCGGGCGCGGGCGCCAAGTCGCGCAGGAGCGGTTCGAGACGCGCTATCACTTCGGGCGAACCACCCGCCATCAAGCCATAGCCGTTCTCCAAGCCCCACACACCGCCCGACACGCCCACATCGGCAAACAGGATGCCCTGCTGAGCCAGACGCTCGGCATAGCGCATCGAGTCGCGGTAGTAGCTGTTCGCTCCGTTGACCACCAAGTCGCCTGTCTGGAGCCGTTCGGTAAACTGGAAGATAGCGCTTTCGGTCGGCTCGCCTGCAGGGTACATAAACCACAGGATTCGGGGTGGGGTGAGTGCCGAGACCACCTCTTCAGGAGAGTAGGCGGGCACGATGCCATAAGGCACATACTCATCCACAGTGGCACGGGTGCGTGAGTAGCCCACCACACGGTGTCCGCGCGCGACCAGTCGTCGCGCCATATTGCCTCCCATTCGCCCTAAACCCACGATTGCCAGTTCCATCTCGGCAAGATTGTACCTTGCTTGGGTATCCTCTACCTGCTATGCGAGTGGGTTCTCAGGGCGATACCACGATTGTGATTTTCGGGGCGACGGGCGATTTGGCGCGTAATCTGCTTCTTCCAGCGCTGTTTCGGCTCTGCCGTGCTAGGGTGCTACCGGAGGGTGTGAAGATTCTGCTCTACGCGCGCCGACCCTACACCTTAGAGACCTACTTGAGCGAGGTAGAAGCCGAAACGCTCAAAGGACGCCACGATGCGGATTGGGCGCGCTTCGCTCAACGGTTCGTGGGCTATGTTCAGGGTGGTTTAGACCGCGCGGGGCTTGCCCAACTCCACGACTATCTGCACGGGAATGCGATTTTTTACCTTGCGCTTCCGCCGGGCGTGTTCGCCACCGCTGCGGAGCAGTTAGCAGAGCTCTACCTGCACGACGAGTCGCAAGGCTATCGGCGCCTCGTGATAGAGAAGCCCTTCGGGTACGACCTTGAGAGCGCTCGCCAGTTAGACGAGCAGGTGCGTGCCCACTGGAGCGAGGAGCAAATCTTCCGTATTGACCACTATCTCGGCAAGGAGACCGTACAGAATATCCTCGTGTTCCGCTTTGCGAACTTATTGATGGAACCGCTCTGGAACCGCTATCATGTGGAGCATGTGCAAATCACCGCTGCGGAAAGCTCGGGCTTAGAGGGGCGGGGAGGCTACTACGACCAAGCAGGCGCCCTGCGCGACATGATTCAGAACCACCTCATCCAACTTTTCACGCTCACGGCGATGGAACCGCCCTCCAGCCTCGTTTCGGACGACCTGCGCACCGAGAAGGTGAAGGTGCTCAAGAGTGTGCGCCCCATCCCACGCCACTCGGTAAACGCTTTTGCTGTGCGCGCGCAGTACACGCGGGGCACGGTCAGTGGCGAGGTGGTGCCCGGCTACTTAGAAGAGGAGGGTATACCGCCCCACTCCACCACAGAGACCTTTGCAGAGGTCAAACTGTATGTGGATAATTGGCGTTGGCGCGGTGTGCCGTTCTACCTGCGCACAGGCAAGCGCCTCAGTAATGACTACAGCGAGATTGCCGTGCAGTTCAAGACGCCTCCACTCCACCTGTTCCGTGAGACCCCGCTGGATCGGCTGGAGCCGAACTGGTGCGTTTTTGAAATGAAGCCTGCCGAAGCGATCTATCTGGTGGCTCAGGCGAAGAAGCTGGGGCTGGAGCTGACCCCGCGCACGCTTGTCCTGCGTGCCCCCTACCGTGAGTCGGGCACCGAAGGTTTCGACGCCTATGCCACCCTGCTGTTGGATGTGCTGGAGGGCAACCGTCAGCATTTCCTGCGTTTTGACGAGGTGGAGTGGGCGTGGCGCGTGTTAGACCCAATTTTGAAAGCGTGGCAAAGCGACGATAGCCCGCTTGCTACCTATCCGGCGGGTAGTGAGGGTCCTGCGGAGGCGCATCGCATCTTAGACTCGGAGATGCACCGCTGGCGCCCTCTGTGTTCACTAGGAGAGTACACCTAACTCACCGTCGCCAACACAAACCGATGCTGGAAGCGGTTGACTGCCTCGCGCAGGCGTCGATGTTCGGGCAGAGCCAGCTCGGGGTCGTGTTCCAGTAGGCGGAACGCCTCTTGGCGCGCCACCTCCAGCAGGCGCATATCCTTGACCAAGTCCGCCACACGGAAGGAGGGCATCCCGCTCTGGCGCGTGCCGTAGATTTCGCCTGGTCCACGAATGCGCAGGTCTTCTTCAGCAATCAGGAAGCCGTTGCTGGTCTGGGTCATCACTTCCAGACGGCGTTGCCCCTCCTCCGACTTGGGGTTGGCTACGAGGATGCAGTACGACTGATGCTCATTGCGCCCCACACGCCCGCGAAGCTGGTGCAACTGCGCCAAGCCGAATCGGTCGGCATCTTCAATCACGATGACCGCCGCGTTGGGTACATCCACCCCCACCTCAATCACGGTGGTAGAGACGAGGATATGCATCTCGCCTGCTCGGAACGCCTCCATCACCGCCTCCTTCTCGGCGGGCTTCATTCGCCCGTGCAGCAGCCCCACTTTCAGGTCAGGGAACACATCCTTCTGAAGGTGTTCTGCCATCTCTTCGGCGGCGCGCACCTGCATCTTGTCCGACTCTTCAATCAGGGGGCAAATGATGTAGGCTTGGCGCCCCTGCTCAATCAGTTTGCGTACGCCCTCGTAGGTCTTGATGCGCTCTTCGGGGGTCTTCCAGTGGGTTTTGACGGGCTTGCGTCCGGGGGGAAGCTCGTCTATGATGGAAACATCCAGCTCGCCGTAGAGGGTGAGGGTCAGCGTGCGGGGGATGGGCGTGGCGGTCATCACGAGCAGGTGAGGCGAGATGCCCTTGTCGCGCAGGGAGGCACGCTGAAGCACCCCAAATCGGTGTTGCTCATCAATCACGGCAAGCCCCAAGCGTGCAAACTCTACTCCTTCCTGAATCAGGGCGTGCGTGCCCACTACCACCATCGCCCGCCCCGAAGCCACCCGCTCGCGTGCCTCGTTGCGTTGGCGTTGGGTCAACCGCCCCACCAACAGCTCTACGCTGATACCCAGCGGTAGGAACAGGCGGTGCAGATTGATGTAGTGTTGCTCCGCCAAGATTTCGGTGGGCGCCATAATTGCCGATTGATAGTGATTGTCCACCGCCGCCAGAATCGCCGAGGCGGCGACAATCGTCTTACCTGAGCCGACATCGCCTTGCAAGAGCCGATTCATCGGGTGGGGACGCATCATATCGTCCCAAATCTCTCGGATAACGCGCCTTTGGGCGTTCGTGAGCTCAAAGGGCACGATTCGGTGTATCTGCTCCATCAGGTGGTCGGGGTCGATGCGCATCGCAATCCCGCGCTCCTGCTGGGTCTTCTGGCGTTGAAGTCCGACTCCCACCTGCATCAGGAAGAACTCCTCGAACACGAGCCGTCGGCGTGCGGGTTCAATCTGCTCGGCGCTGTCGGGGAAATGGATTTGGCGCAGGGCATCGGGCAGGCTCATCAGCCCCACGCGTTGCACAATCGCTGGGGGCAGGTCATCGGGCATCTGGTTCAGATACTGGAGCGCGTTGTACACAATCTGGCGCATGCGCTTTTGGCGAATGCCCTCCGTGAGCGGATAGATGGGCACGATACGGTTCATCCCAAGCAGGTCGTTGGGGTCGTCCTCACTGCCGAGCTCTTCCCACTCAGGTGTTTCAATCTGTAGCCCCCACCCTGCCTCCTTGACCGTGCCATAAACCACGATTTTCTTGTTGCGCAGTTTGAGCAGGGTGTCTTTCATATAGGGTTGGTTGAACCAGATAAGCTCCAGCATTCCTGAACCGTCATCGAGGAAGGCTTTGGTGAGGGTGATGTTGGGGCGCGGGCGCAGATTGTCGACCATCACGACGGTGCCCATAAAGGTGGCGGGTTCGCCGACGCGGGCGTGCGCGATTTTGCGGAACTGGGTGCGGTCTTCGTAGCGCCGTGGCAGGTGGAACAGCAGGTCGCCCACGGTGTAGATGCCCAGTTTCGCCAGCACTTGCGCCACCTTGTCGCCAACCCCTCTCAAGTAGCGCACTTCGGTCTCGGGCGTGACCCCATACGCTCGCTGAGCCATGATAGACAAGAGTATACCTGTTTGGCGGGCAAGTTTCATCCTATGGAGTGGCTATCAGGGTACAATTCAAGGGAACCTCAACAATCAGGGTGATGCGGGACGAATGAAAACCAAGAAGAGCAGACAGATACAGGCGCCGAGAATTGTGTCGGTCAAAATAAAGAACGATCGCGTCTTGAGGTCTGTCGAGATTCAGCTGGAGCCTCTGACCCTCTTGATAGGACCAAACGGGAACGGGAAATCGACGGTTGTTGATGTGTTCTCGTTTCTTTCGGAGTGCTTTGAGACCAGCCTACGCCGTGCTTGGGACAGGCGCGGGCGGGCAAAGGAGCTCAAATGGAGAAAGTGCTTACAGAAGCGATGCCCGACGGGCGCCTGCTTCTCCAACTTAAGGACGAGCCATTTTCACAACCGATACAGGCGCGTTTCGCTTCAGATGGCACTATCAAGATGTTAGCCTACCTGATTCTACTGCGTGACCCACACCGCCTCCTTTCATCGGGATTGAGGAGCCTGAGAACCATCTTCACCCGCGCCTCTTACCTGAACTTGCAGAGGAGCTCCTCGAAGCCACCGAGCGTACCCAAATGCTCGTCACCACCCAGTCTCCTTTTCTACTGAACGGGATCCATGACCCAAGTCTGATACAAGTAATATGGCGTGCCCCAGATGGCTTCGCACACATCCAACGCGTAAGCGATATACAGCATATTCATGACCTCGCTCGCAAGGCTCTGCTCGGCGACCTGTGGGTCGAGGGTTTCTTCCAGTATGGAGACCCACTCCGTGATGCTCCCGAGCCAAGCGGCCTACCCAACCCAGCATGAGCCACCAGCCGTTTTGGTTTTTCTTTGTGGAGGAGCCGTCGATGGAAGCCTTCCTTACTGAGCTTCTGAGAAGTCGTTTTCCGCTGGTGAACTACCAAATGTACTCTTTTCAGGGAAAGAAAGACCTTTTGACTAAACTACCCAACCGCCTACAAGCTTTTAGAATTTATTCTCCTCCCGATTACCGAATCTTTATACTCTTAGATAAAGACACCGACGAATGCCGAACACTCAAGGAACAGGCAGAACGAATGCTTAAGGATGCACAAATCCTCTGGGAGGAGCTTGGGCGCATTATGCAAAGAGCAGGACACTTCAAGACAGGACTACGCAAAATCGAGCTTGCGAGAGAGATGGGCAAACGAATTGACCCGTTGCGCAACCGCTCACTTAGCTTTCAGAGATTTTATCAAGTGCTTCTGGAATGCTCTCCTGAAGCGGGCTAAGCCGTATTCGCCAGCGCCGTGCCCTGCACCTCCGCACGGCTAATCTGATACAGTATCTGGATGTCGGTGCGCGGGGCGATTTCGTGATAAGCAATCACATGCACCGTGCGCAGTTCCTCACCCAGCAGTTTGCGAGTGGCAAGCGCATCACACCCGCACACGCCAACACAGGCAGATAGCCCTGACCACTCATCTGTTGCCCCTTCTGCGCTACCGCCTGAATGAGCGCACGGCTCTCATTGGGGTCTAGTGCGAGCGCGACGCCATTTGGGGTCTGCTCCACCCGTTCGCGCAGGTATGCCTCCAGCGCTGGCTCCAACACCATCAGGCAGAGCCTGCCACGCGGGTCTGCCAGCCGATGGGTGATAGTGCGTGCCAGCGCCGAGCGCACATACTCGCCCAACACCTCCACATCACGCGTGCGCCCCGCATGGTCACCGAGCGTCTCTAAGATGGTCACCAAGTCGCGGATGGGCAAGCCCTCCCGAAGCAGATGCTGGAGCACCTTCTGCACCTCACCCAGCGTGAGCAGGTCGGGCACCACCTCCTGCACCACCACGGGGTTATGCTCCTTGAGATTGTCCAGCAGTTGTTGCACTTCGGCACGCCCCAGCAGGTCGGCAGAATATAGGCGCACCACCTCGGTCAGGTGGGTTGCGGCGACCGCCGACGCCTCCACGACGGTGTAGCCGAGCCGTTCCGCCTGCTCGCGCTGGTGGGGTTCTATCCAGTAGGCACGCATGCCGAACACAGGCTCGGTGGTCGC
>CAKZQI010000076.1 GCA_937139515.1 uncultured Armatimonadota bacterium
ATAAGTTGTTCTGCAACGGCAAATCGTGTCTATTCAAGTGATACGGGAGGTTGGCAGTTGTACGAAGAAAGACTGCTTACACCAACGGTTCTTCTATATGGAGCGCCCAATACGGGAGTATTAGCAGAAGAACCTAGTAGCTTTGGATGGTGGTTGAATGCAGTTTATTCATTTTTGTCAGGGTACATGTTGTTCGCCCTTACACCACCTGATGAACGAATTCTGATACTAACAGACCGCAAGAGGATTAGGATATACCCAGAAATTCGTCTACAAAAAGTTAAACGCAACCCAAAGCACTGGAGTGAGAGCTGGATACTTATCTGTAATCTCCCCCTTGTTGGTATGCCTAAGGGTGCCGACGCTATATTAGGTCCCCGCTTTCGCCACTGGCTTATAGCAGCATGTGGGCAGATTTTCGAGGTGCCATCAGGTTCAACGCCAAAGTTAAATCCTAACCATCCAAAACATCCAGGCGACCACTTGCTCCCAGATTGCGACATCATCCCAGTGACGCCATTTGAAAAGCGTTGTATTTGTAGCTATGCCAGTTACCTCCAAGAAAACTGGAATTATGATGAGTGGTCATCTAATTGTCAACATTTCGTTATGGATGTTCTTAGAGCTTGCATGACCAATCCACCGGAACCTGTGATTATTGATCGCGGTTCGATTATTGATCGCGATTTGGAATGGATTACTATCGACTCTTCTCAATGTACTATCAAAATACATTAGGAAGGTGAGGCTCCTATGAGAAAAAGGCTCATAATTTTCTCTCTTTTTCTTATTTCATTTATCCTCGTTGCGGTTCTATACCAAAATAAAGGGGATACCCGCTCCTTGAGAGGTTCGCTAATTTTCGCGGTTGATACCCGCTTACCTAACCAAACTTTGGCAGGGATACGCAGCGGGGTGAAGGTAGGAACAGGAAAGGGTGTATGGATACAGCCATTAGAAGGAACCTCGCCAAAAGCAAAGGTTCTTCAGCCTTGTTCAGAGAATGCTTGGTGTGTCAATACCGATTCTCCAAATTATGTTGTCTTTGGTTGCGGTGATTCTGGCGTTCTATACAACGTCCGTGATACCCAGACCGTCCACATTGGAGTTCCTGCAGGTGAACGGATTGTAGCTTTTTCTCTAAGAGAGAACTACGCTTTTACTATACTTGAAGAGAGAGTTTATATTAGATTTTACAAGATTGTTGACAATCGCATCGTTTGGTCACAGATACATCCTCTTGAAAATATCCCCAAACCCAAAACTATTCACTTCGCTCCCAAAGGCTCGATGATTCTGATGGAAAGTGGTGGCTGGGTCTATGTGCTACCTGCTATTCGGCAGAAAGCGAAGCAAACCTATCAAGGGCGAGCACTAGGTTGGAGTCCAGATGGGACAGCACTCGTTTATATACCAAGCGAAAGACTCATTATAAAATATTATCCACAACACGGTTCTTCTTTTTCCGTGATAAGCATCCCAAAGGGCGAGACACCTGTCGCAATCTCTCCCGACGGCTTATTCGTTTTGACAAAGACGACTTATTTGGATGTCAGGCGGCTTTTGCCAGAGGTTCAGGCATTTCGTATCAGGTCGCTGAAGACTGGAAAAGTACAATCTACGATTGATGCTGGGTGGGGTGTTGGAAACGCTTATTGGGTGAATAAATATTAAATAAAATGGTATATAATCAAACTTGTAGTGAAGATAGAGCGAGACCATGGAAACGGGAACCAAACGACGGCGTATGAGTA
>CAKZQI010000077.1 GCA_937139515.1 uncultured Armatimonadota bacterium
CGTGTGCTCTTCCGATCTCCAAAGCCCACCACTGGCGCGCAACCCCGCCCACCCATCGTGACGATTATGGGGCATGTCGACCACGGCAAGACGAGCCTACTGGACTACATCCGCAAGACCCGTGTGGCAGAGCGGGAGTTCGGCGGAATTACCCAGCACATCGGGGCGTATCAAGCCGAGTCGCAAGGGCGCAAAATCACCTTTTTGGACACGCCAGGGCACGCAGCGTTCACAGCGATGCGCGCTCGTGGGGCGCAGGTCACGGACATCGTCGTGTTGGTCGTCGCCGCCGATGACGGTATCATGCCCCAGACGGTGGAAGCCATCAACCACGCCAAAAACGCCAATGTACCCATCATCGTCGCCATCAACAAGATAGACAAGCCTGAGGCGAACCCCGAACGCGTCAAGCAGGAACTGACCCAATACGAACTCATTCCTGAGGAGTGGGGAGGCGACACGATTGTCGTGCCCGTGTCGGCTCTTACTGGAGAGGGCGTGGACACTCTGCTGGAAATGCTCCTGCTGGTCGCCGACCTCAAAGAGCTCAAGGCTGACCCGAACGCCGACCTGAAAGGCACGATTATTGAAGCGAAGTTGGACAAGGGGCGCGGTCCTGTCGCCACGGTGTTGGTGCAGGAAGGCACGCTCAAGCGGGGCGACATTCTTGTTGTGAATAAGACTTGGGGCAAGGTGCGTGCAATGTTTGACCACACGGGCAAGCAGGTAGACCGTGCCACCCCCGCGATGCCTGTGGAGATTATGGGGCTGAACGATGTGCCTCTCGCCGGCGACAAGGTGGAGCGCGTAGAGAGCGAACCGCGCGCCCGCCAGATTGTGGAAGAGCGTATCGAGGCGGAGCGCCAACCCCAACCCATGAAGCCTACACGCGGGGTGAACCTCTCCGCCCTGTTCCAACAGATGCAAGCGGGCGAGACCCAAACGCTCAACATCATCCTCAAGGCAGATACCTACGGCTCGGTAGAAGCTATCCGCGACGCCCTGCTGAAAATGGAGAAGCCCGAAGGCGTGGAGATGAAGATTATCAACGCCAATGTGGGCAACATCACCGAAGCCGATATTGATTTCGCTATTGCCGCCGATGCCGTGGTGCTTGGCTTCAATGTCAAGGTGGAGACCAACGCCCAACAGAAGGCGAAAGATAACAAAATTGATGTGCGCACTTACCGCATCATCTACCAGCTTCTGGAAGAGATGGAGAAGGCGCTCAAAGGCTTGCTGGAGCCCGAGCGTGTGGAGGTGCATCTGGGCACTGCCGAGGTGCGCGCCGTGTTCAAGCTGTCCAAAGGGATTGTCGTTGCGGGATGCTATGTGCTGGACGGTAAAATCGTGCGCAACGCCCCTGCACGGCTCCTGCGCAACGGCGAGGTCGTCCACGAAAGCAAGATTCAGACCCTGCGCCACATCAAGGAAGACCGCCGTGAAATCGCCGCAGGCTTTGAATGCGGGATTACCCTTGAGGGCTACACCGATTACCAAGAGGGCGACCGCATCGAGTGCTACGAAATCCAAGAGGTGGAGCGCTAACGCCTAAGGCGTGTCGGACGCCTTGAGCGCACCGAGCTCCCCATCGATGCAGAAGTGCGCCTCAAAACGGTCGGGCTGGGTCGCTCCCACTCCGTAGTCGCCATCGGCGCGCACGGCAATCAAAGCGCACTGGATTTGGGCGTTTTCGGGTTTGCGCTCCAGCATATCGCTCACCACACGACGACACGCTACGCCTGCCGAATCACCCAGGCGCATCCGCTCTATCGCACGCGAGGCGAGGGCGAACCGCCAGATTTCCTCACCGACACCCGTGCAGACCACCGCACCCACCGTATCGTCGGCGTAGTAGCCCGCGCCGATAATTGGCGAGTCGCCTACCCTGCCAGGCAGTTTCCACGCCAGCCCACTCGTGGAGCAGGCGACGACCAAATGTCCCTGATGCCAGCCGATGACACCGACCGTGTCGTGCGACTCGGCGTGTCGGGCGTGCCATTCTCGGCTCACGCGCACATCGGGGGTCTCTTTGGCGCGCTCCTGCGAGACATCTTGGGGCGCATGCTGTTGGGTGTACCAGTCCTGCCAGCGTTGGAGCGACTCGGTGGTGTGGAGGTTGCGCGGGCGATAGCCGTGTAGGAGCGCGAACCGTTCGGCGTCGCTCCCGACCAGCATCAGGTGAGGGGTCTGCTCCATCACGAGGCGGGCGAGTTCAATCACGGGCACGATTCCGCGAACGCCCCCCACCGCTCCTGCCAGCAAGCGCGCTCCTTCCATCAGTCCAGCATCCAGTTGAATGTCGCCCTCACGGTTGGGCAGACCGCCATAGCCCACCGAGAGCACCTCGGGGTCTAATTCCACCGCGGTTGTGCCTGCCACCACTGCATCCATCAAGCGAGTGTGAGGGTCTTGAATGGGACTGGATTGCCACGCTTCCCAAGCGCGTTCCACGCCGCGCCTGCCAAACCACCAAGTTGCAATAAACAGAGTCTGCATAGGCTCCCCTATTCGTGGGGGTGGGGTGGGTTCCTACCTTAACGATTTACCACTTCGCAGGTCTGGGCGCGCTGGGCAGAAGCACGGCAGGTTGAGGTGGCTCGGTGAGCACCTCCAGTGGGGTCGCTCCGTCCAGATAGTTGTTGCGCAGGAACCCCCAAGTCAGTATCGCATCGTCCAGTGTGGGCGAGCGCACGGCTCCTGTAATCACGCCGGCGTCGGGGCGGTCAGGCGTGCGGATGGGACTGCCTCGCTGAGGAAGTTGATTGCCCTCAACGCGCATCGGCACCCAAGTGCGGTTGGTGTGCCCGCGAGCGTGGATGCGCATCAACACCTCCTGCCCCACATAGCATCCTTTCGTGTAGGAGATATGGCTCGCCTCAAACGGTTTGCCCATTTCAGAAGCGAGCGTGCGCTCGTTCATATCCACTCCGTAAGCGGGGATACCCGCCTCGTAGCGCAAGACGGTCGCCAGGGGTTCTTCAATCGGCAGGCAGGCGGTGGCAATCAGGGCGGTCTGGAACTCCTCCATCACAGCGTAGGGCACGAGCAGGTCCACCCCACCGAAACCAGTGCGGTCGTGGCGAATGAGAATGACCTCAGCCTTCTGCCACAGGCGTGTGTGATGGTGTAGGCTCTCGTTGGGGGGTGCTTCCAGTCCCAGCTCGTCCAGCATTTCATCGGATGCAGTGCCTTGCAGACTAATCAGCCCCAGCCCCTCTTGGAGCGGTTCTATCGTCACATCGTCCAAAATGATTGCCTCGCTGAGGCGCGCTGTGATAGTGCCGTAGGTATCGGGGGGCAGAATGAGTAGGAAACTCTCCTCGCTCTCCAAAATCAGCGCATCGGAGAGAAGGTGCCCTGTGGGGCTACAGAAGGCGGTGTGGACGCCCGTGCCCGGAACCAGAGGGCGCAGGTCGTTGGTGGTCTGCCCCTGCAGGAACCGCAGGCGGTCGGCTCCGAGAATGCGTGCGATGCCGTAGCCGGTCAGGTTCAGCCAACCTGCATATTCAGCGACTTGCTCGTAGGTAGCGCTCATGGGTTCTCTTCTTGCTTGCGGGCGCGTCGCCAGCCCGGTTCGCCCCACTTCACATCGGGCACGCCCGCGCGATGATTGCAAAGGCGCGCCATCACGAACAGCAGGTCGCTCAGGCGGTTGAGGTAGCGGATAATCACGGCGCTGACCATACTCTCGTGGCTCAGGCGCACGACCTCGCGCTCGGCGCGTCGGCAGACGGTACGCGCCAGATGCAGATGCGCCGACGCCAGCGCGCCCCCCGGCAAAATAAACTGGCGAAGTGGCTCCAACTCTTGCTCATAGCGGTCAATCGCCTCTTCCAACGCCTGGATATGCTCGTCGCTAATCGCTTGGAACTGGTTCGCACGCTCAGGGGGTGAGGCTAACTCGGCACCGATGTCAAACAGCTCGTTCTGGATACGCTCTAGCAGGGAGTTCAAATCCTCATCGGAGAGATAACAGCGCGCCAGCCCCAGGGTGGCGTTCAGTTCGTCCACAGTTCCGTAAGCACAGACACGAAGGTGGTCTTTGGGCACGCGCTGTCCGCCAATCAGCCCCGTCTCGCCCGTATCGCCCGTACGGGTGTAGATTCGCATAGCGCAATTCTACCTGAGCAGGTATAATATCATCACGAGGTGTTTTGCGAGGCGAAGCACCGACACAACAAGGGAGGTCTCCACAATGCCGTGGTATGTACGAATGGGACAAGTGCCACCGAAACGGCATACCCAGTTCCGCCGACCCGATGGCGGACTCTATGCCGAAGAGGTGTTGGGCACCGAAGGCTTTTCTGGAATCCAATCGATTCTGTATCACCACTATCCCCCGACCCGTGTCAAAGAGTTTCATTTCTGCTATCAGCGCACGATGGAGCCGATTGAAGAGCCGATTCTCCAACATCGCCACCTACGCACCGCCGAGATGCCCCCTGCGGGCGACCCTGTCACGGGGCGGGTGGAGCTGATGTTCAACGAGAATGTCATCTTCTCGGTGTGCCGTCCCGTAGAGCAGATGGACTACTTCTACAAGAATGCGGACGGCGACGACCTGATTTTCGTTCACGAGGGCAAGGGACGGCTGGAGACCCAGTTTGGGCACCTCACTTTCGGCGAGGGCGACTACTTGGCCATCCCGCACGGCACCATTTGGCGCCTCGTTTTGGAGAACCCGCCCGCGAAACTGGTCTGGATTGAGGCGATTGGCGGTCAAATCGAGACCCCGAAACGCTACCGCAACGAATACGGTCAGTTGATGGAGCATTCGCCGTATTGCGAGCGCGACATTCGGGTTCCCACCGAGTTGGAGACCCGCACCGAGCTGGGCGACTTTGAGGTGCGCATCCATCGGCGCGGGCGCGTCTATGCCTACCACTACGAGCATCACCCGTTCGATGTGGTGGGGTGGGACGGCTATGTCTATCCGTGGGCGTTCAATATCAACGACTTTGAGCCAATCACAGGGCGCATCCACATGCCTCCGCCCATCCACCAGACCTTTGAGGGACCGGGCTTCGTGGTCTGCTCGTTCTGTCCGCGTATGTTGGATTACCACCCGCAGGCGGTTCCCGTGCCTTACAATCACAGCAACTTGGACAGCGACGAGGTGCTGTACTATGTGAACAAGAAGTTCGGCAGTCGGCGCGGGATTGAGGTCGGCTCGATCACGCTTCATCCATCGGGCATCCCGCACGGTCCTCAGCCCGGCGCGGTCGAGCGCAGTTTGGGCGCCACCCACACGGAAGAGCTGGCGGTGATGATGGACACTTTCCGCCCGCTTCAGGTGACCAAATCCGCGCTGGAACTGGAAGACTCGCACTACCCTTACTCCTGGCTATCGGCAGAGTAAGAAAATAGGGCAGACTTGCTGTAGGGGCGTACTTTCGGGTGCGCCCCAAAAGCAGTTGATGGGGGCAGATGCAGGGTCTTTTTTTTGGATTGCGCCGAGATTCTTCGCTTCGCTCAGAATGACAGAAGGGGGTGTCAGAATGACAAATCCCCACCTCGTCACTCTGAGCACTGCGAAGGGTCTGGGCTTCCCCTCTCCCGCAGCGTCGGAAGTGAGAGCAACCGAGAACCTCTCCCCCAGCCCCCTCTCCGCAGGCAGAGAGGGAGAACCTGCTTCCCCCTCTCTGTTTACGGAGAGGGGGTGAGGTCAGGCACCCCGAAAACCTATCCAACCAGTGCGATCCGCTCAATCAATAGAACTGCGTGTCGCCGTAGAGCAGCTGGATGTAGGCTATCTGCCCCAAGTGGTAAGTTAGGTTCCAATAGTGCCCGCTGATGACCCGCTTGATAGGAGCCGGTGTGCCCCAAGGGAGCATCACGGTCTGCTCTAAGTCCGAGTCGGGGGTCGCTTGGATTGCCTCGATCAGTTTTTTGGTGTTGGCTCGGAGTGCCTGCTCGCACTCGGCGACCGTTGTCAGTTGGCTCGCCTCTGCGAATAAGGGGTTCACATCGGCGGGCTGTTGAGGACGTTCCTGCAGGGCATAGACCATCACCAACGGCACCGCCACACACTCCTGTAGGATTTCAAGCACCGAACGGGCGTGTTCACTGGGGCGCCAAGTCAGCCTTTCGTCGGATACCGCACGCGCATAGCGAAGGAGATCTTCTACAGCGCCTTGGGTCATATG
>CAKZQI010000078.1 GCA_937139515.1 uncultured Armatimonadota bacterium
CTGACGCTCAGGGTGACAGCGGGGGATTGTCTTTCTGAGCGCCTTCTTTTGTCATTCTGAGCGCAGCGAAGAATCTCAAGCTATCCAAAGCCCAGACCCTTCGCTATCGCTCAGGGTGACAGGGTGGGGTTTGCGAGTTGACCCCAAGATTGCCGTTCAGTACTACCCCAGCATCTACTCGTGGGTACAATCTCGCCATGCGCAAGTGGGCGTTGGGATGGGTTGCACTGCTAACAACAGCGTTGTTGCTCAGTCAGGTGGGTCAGGAGAGCCGATCAAACCTCCAACTGCCGATGCGCGACGGGACCCTGCTGGCGACCGACCTGTACCTTCCCAACACCCCACCTCCCTACCCCGTGCTGGTCGTGCGCACCCCTTACAATAAAGAAGCGCTCAAGGCAGTGGGCGAAGACGCCGTGCGTCGGGGCTATGCGATGGTCATCCAAGACACGCGCGGGCGCTTTGCCTCGCAGGGGCAGAACCTGCCCTTTGAGGGCGACGGGTGGTGGGACAACCGTACCGACGGCGCTGATACGCTGGAGTGGGTGGCACGCCAACCATGGTGCAACGGCAAAATCGGCACGCTGGGCGGCTCGGCTTTGGGCATCAATCAGATGATGCTCGCAGGCACGGGCACGCGCCATCTGCACGCGCAACACCTCGTGGTGGCGACACCAAACCTGTACCAAGCGCTGTTTCCAGGTGGAGTACTCAAAAAAGCCCTTGCGGAAGATTGGCTCCGCCAGCAGAAGTTTGACCCATCGGCTTTGGAGTGGTGGACACGCCACCCCGCCTACGATGGCTTCTGGCAAGCGCGTGATGCCACCCGACGCAGTGCCCAAGTCAATGCGCCCGCTGTGCATGTGGGAGGCTACTACGACATCTTCGCACAGGGCACGATAGACGCCTTCGTGGGGTATCAAACACGGGGTGGGCGCAGTGCGCGTGGCAAACAGAAACTGCTGATGGGACCGTGGACGCACGGTGTGCTCCAGACCAAAGTGGGCGATGTTCAGTTCCCCAACGCCGACAAGCCCCCCTGCACCTTCCACGACGCATGGCGCTGGTTTGACCACCACCTCAAGGGTGAGCCGAACGGGGTGGACAAGGAGCCGACCGTGGTCTACTATGTGATGGGCGCAGTGGACGAACCCAACGCTCCGGGCAACGAGTGGCGCACCGCCGAGCAGTGGCCCCCCCTCCCAACGCGTGCGACCCCGCTCTACCTGTATGCCGATGGGCGCGCTGGGTTCAGCCAACCGACCGCAGGCGCCACACGCACCTACCGTTATGACCCCGCGAACCCCGTGCCCACGCTCGGCGGACGCGAGTTGACCATTCCAGCAGGCATCAAAGACCAGCGCCCCATAGAAAATCGCCCCGATATGCTGGTGTTCACGACCGACCCGCTCTCTGAACCGCTGGAAGTGGTTGGGCGCATCAAGGCGGTGCTATGGGTCTCCACGAATGTGCCCGATACCGACTTTTTTGTGCGCCTGTGTGATGTGTATCCCGATGGGCGCTCGTACAACATCGCTGAGGGGGTTCTTCGGGCGCGCTATCACCGCTCGCTCAGCCGAGAGCCGCTACTCCAACCTGGGCGCCTCTACCGCTTGGAGATAGACTTGTGGAGCACGGCGATGGTCTTCAACAAGGGGCATCGTTTGAGAGTTCACATCACCTCCAGCAGTGCGCCGGGCTATGACCCCAACCCCAACACAGGCGAGCCGTTGCGCCAGCACACGCATACGCGCGTGGCACTCAACACGGTTCATTTCAGCCCCCGCTATCCCAGCCAAGTCATTCTGCCTGTGGTGAGTTCGGCTCGCCCCTGATACGGGCGTCTTTTAGGAAGTTTA
>CAKZQI010000079.1 GCA_937139515.1 uncultured Armatimonadota bacterium
ACCTCCGCCCTTGCCGGTACAGTGAAGCGTGCCCTCTTCTACGGTCCACGAGTCGGGCGTGCCTTGGATTTCCCAGCCTTTGAGGCTTTCACCGTTGAACAGTAGTTGCCAACCGTCTTTCATCTCCTGCTCGCTGAGCTGGTTGGGTTTGTCGCCAAGCGCCCAACCTGCCAGAGCGAGCCAGATCCCTGCCACTCCGAGTACGATTATGGAACGCATAATGGCTCTGTTCGGGGTTGCTTTGGGGATTCCTGCAAGTCGGTATAATCTTGCTGGAGGTATACCGATGGCAAGTGTGAAAGAGCTTTTGGAGCAGAGTGTACTGATGGGGCTGGGTGCGATTTCGATGACCCGCGAAAGCGCCCAGAACTTGGTTGAGGAGATGGTAAAGCGGGGTCAGGCACAGCGCGAGGAGGCTTCCGAGATGGTGGAGCAACTGCTCAAACGCGGTGAGAGCGAGCGCAATAGCCTGCGCCAACTGGTGCGCGACGAAGTACACGCCGTGCTGAAGGAGCTGAACCTGCCCACTCAAGCCGACCTTGAGGCGCTCCACCAGAAGCTGGACGCCATCTTAGCCAAGCTGGAAGCGCAAAGCGGATAATGCGCCCGATCGCTCGGCGCGTGCGGAGCCTCCAGCGCTACCGCCAAGTGGTCGGAGTGCTCGCACGCCACGGGTTCGGGGGCGCGTTGGAATATCTCAGCGTCCACAGACGGCTCTCGCTCTCAAAGGGTGAACTGCGCCCTCCCAGTGAACCGCTCGAATCGCCTGCTCTGCACCTGCGCCAGGCGTTGGAAGAGCTCGGCGCCACCTATGTCAAGCTAGGACAAATCCTCAGCACGCGTTCCGACCTGCTCCCCAAGCCGTTTATTGAGGAACTGCGCAAACTGCACGACCATGTGTCCCCCGAGCCGTGGGAGACGATGGCGCCCCTGATTGAGCAAGAGCTGGGGTGCCCCCTCCACGAGGTGTTCGCAGAGATTGACCCCCAACCCATCGGCTCGGCGTCGCTTTCACAGGTGTACGCTGGCAAACTCTGCGACGGCACGCCCGTCGCCATCAAGATTCAGCGCCCGAATATCCACGAGATTGTAGAGAGCGACTTGGAAATCCTTCAAGACCTTGCAGGGCTGGCACAGCGCACCGCTTGGGGCGAACTGTACGATGTAGAAGAGATTGCCGAAGATGTCGCTTTCACCCTGCTGAATGAGTTGGACTATCGGCGTGAGGCGCGCAACGCCGAACAGTTCCGACGCAACTTCACAGGAGAATCGGACATCCACATCCCCACCCTTTACCACGACCTCAGTACCCAACGCCTGCTGGTAATGGAGCGATTGGAGGGCATCAAGGTTGACGAGGTGGAGGCGCTCAAATCGGCGGGGCACGACACCGCCCGAATCGCACGCGTCGCCTCGCGCCTGATTATCAAAGAGGTGCTGGAAGATGGCTTCTTCCACGCTGACCCCCACCCCGGCAACTATCTTATCCTGGAGGATGGGCGGATTGGTGTGCTGGACTTCGGGATGGTGGGCACACTCAGCGAGGACGATCGGATTAATCTTACGCGCCTCTATGTGGCGATGGTGCGTCAGGACACGCACGCCATTTTGAATGTGTTCGCACGAATGGGGGCTATCAGTCCGCATACCGACCGTGCGAAACTCGCCCGCGCCGCCGAACGGCTTATCAGCAAGTATCGGGGGCGTACCCTCAGCGAGACCCGCTTTAGCGATTTCTGGAACGACCTGACCGAACTGATGCACCAGCACCACCTGAGGCTACCGAGCAATCTGTGGCTCGTGGGCAAGACGCTGGCGATGTTGGAAGGGATTGGGCGTCAGCTGGACCCCGACTACGACTTCTTTGAGGTCTCTAAGCCGTTCGTGCGCCAGTTGGGCAAAAGTGCGTGGCTCCCGACCTTAGACCCGCGCGACTGGGTGGAGCAGGTGGACACTTGGCGCTACCTTCTGCGTGAGATGCCCGCGATGGTGATGCAGTGGCTCCAGAGCGTGGAGCGGGGCAAGGTGCCTGTGGAAGCCCAGATAGGCGCCACCCAAGAGACCTTAGACCGCATCGATGCGATGGTCACGCGCCTTTCGCTCAGCGTATTGGTCGCGGCGTTCATCGTAGGGCTGGCGCTGTTGCTCCCTGCTACTCAGCAGATACCCTACGCGCCCGCACTGACCCTCATCGGTTTCGTGTCCGCGACGGTGTTGGGCGTGTGGTTGCTGGTGTCTATCTTGAAGCGTCGGCATTAGAGGGAGCTGTCGGCTTCCTCTCGAAACAGATATTTCACCTGCAGGCGCATCTCTGGGTCAAACAGCGGGCTGACCGTCTCGTCCAGCGTGTAGCGCAACGCTTGCCCATAGCCCGCCCCAAACGCCGTGCCTTCCATCGGGGCTGGCTCTCGGTACACCTCCAGCACGCGCTCGCTGAGGTTGATAATCTAGTATTCGGGGATGGTGGCGCTGGCGTACAGGCTGGCTTTGACGGTGTAGTCAAACTCCAAGGTGGTATCGGCGACCTCAATCGCCAGCAGGGCGGTGGTGGGGTGTTGCTTACAGTAGTCGCTCGGCTTGCCCGATACGACGGCGAGGTCTGGCACAGGCTCGTTATCGCCGATACGCAGAGGGTCTTCTATGCGCAGATGTACCCCTTTGCGAAGCTTCCTTTCTAAGTAGCGTCGGCTGGTCTGTTTGCCGAACGAATGCTCAGGACCGATGGGAACCATGTAGATGTCGCCTCCGATGAGTTCGGTATGTTTGTCGCCCAGAATGCCCAACTCGCCCAACCGATAGTATTGCTCCAGCGTGAAGCACCAACGGCGAGGGTGCGTTAGGGGCGCTACCCCCGAAGCAGGCGGTTCAGGTTTGAGTGTTGTTGTCATCTGCGTTCACCCCTGTTGTAGGATACCCAAACCCCGATTGGCTCTTTGATTGGCAGATAGAAAATATCGGCAGGAATTTGTGAATCGGTATTCAACAAGACATTCGGAGGTGAGTCCATGAAAGCGCTTGTTTATCATGGCATTGGAGAGAAGCACTGGGAGGAGAAGCCTGACCCCACTCTCCAACAGCCCACCGATGCGATTGTGGTATTACCCACACCACGATTTGTGGAACCGACCTGCATATTCTCAAAGGCGATGTGCCGACTGTCACGCCCGGTCGCACACTCGGACATGAAGGCGTTGGAGTCGTGGAAGCGGTTGGGGAGGCGGTTGCCAACTTTCGTCTGGGCGACCGCGTGCTCATCTCGTGTATCACTTCCTGTGGGCGGTGTCCCGCCTGCAAGAAGCAGTTCTACTCGCACTGTAGCGACGGCGGATGGATTCTGGGGCACCTCATAGACGGCACTCAAGCCGAGAAGGGAGAGTGTTTGAAAATACGATGTAGCCCTCACCCCCCATCCCCTCCTGACGAGGGTACAGGCGTTGGGTACAAAATC
>CAKZQI010000080.1 GCA_937139515.1 uncultured Armatimonadota bacterium
CTCGTCTTAGAGCCGACACGCCTGCGCCTGCCCGAGCTAGACTTGGAGGTCTGCGCATGCCCCGCAGGACAGGAACGCCGAGCACAACCGCTCCTGAAGCGCGAACGCAACGGCGCACCCCACCAAATGGCGATTCTGCACGGCTCTATGCCCGTTAGGGGTGAAGCGGGTATGCTCCCCGTAGAATGGCTGGAGACGAGCCAGCTGGATTATATCGCTCTGGGCGATTGGCACTCCCCACGCGAGTTCCGATTGGGCGCGACGCCCTGCTGGTACAGCGGTGCCCCTGAGATGATTATGCCCAACCAGTCGCTTCCCGCTGGAGTGCTATTGGTGGATTTGCAAGTCGGAGCGCCTGCCCAAGTGCAGGTAGTGCCCTGTGGGGAAGCGGTCTACCCACCCAACACAGACGGCGTTTTACATTTTGACCTTTCAGGCTACGAAGAGGTCAGCCAGCTCGTGTCGGCTCTGCGGGCGCGCCTGACCCCTGAGACGGTCGCGCGCATCCGATTGGTGGGGCATTGGCAGGCGCCCCTGCCCTTGCATCCCCACGAAATCGTGGAGGCAATACGCGACGCCTGCCTCTGGGTGGAGGTGGAAGGTGCGTTCCAAAGCGAAAGGCTCCAACCCGAAACGCCCTTTGAGCAGATGCTGGAGAAGGTCGTGCAGTCTAAACCACCCAGCGAAACGCTCCAAAACGCTTACCAGTTGGCACTGTACCTGTTGCGGGGAGGACGGCTGTGATACGGTTCCGCGCCCTGACGCTGGAGGGCTACGGACGGTTCAAGAAAGCCCAAACTTTCTGGTTTGAGGACGGCTTGAACCTCCTCGTCGGTGCCAACGAGTCGGGCAAGACGACCCTCCTGAACGCCCTGCTGGACGCGCTCTACACGAACCCGACCAGCACGGCTCAAGAGGTGCGCCGTCGCATCCACTGGGGACACCCCGACGGATGGCGCTTAGAACTTCTGGTGGAACATGACCGTGAGCGCATCAAGCTCATCAAGTTCCACCCGAACGAGGAACCTCGCAGGCGGGGCGAATTCGTGCTGGAGCGCAACGGCGAAGTGCTAAAGGGAGAGCCAGCCCAGCATACTTGGGAGCAGCTGTGGCGGATGCCCCGTGAGGTCTACGAGGCGACCGCCTGCATACGCCAGCGACAGATGAGCGCACTCGTCAACCAACGCTCGCTAAGCACCCTCCAGCAACAGCTCCGCGAAAGCGCCGTCGCCACCGATTTGGAACCTATCTACAAACAGATAGACAAACAGCGCAAAGAGCTGAGTGCTCAGGTCTCCAATCTGGAGGGGCGCATTCGGGAGTGGGAGCAGATGCTCAACTCGGCGCGCCAAGCCGAGTCCCAAGCCCGAACCCTGCGACATCAGCTGGAATCCTACCGAGAGCAACTGAACACCTTAGACGCCGAGATTGCCGAGCAAGAGGTTCTGTTGACACGCTGGCAGAAGGTACGCACTCTCAGCACAGAAATCATCAACGCCCGAACGGAAGCGCACCAGCTTGCCGAGCAGATTGAGACCATCGAACGCACTCAGAACGAGTTAGACCGCATCGCCGAGGAGATACAGCGCAATTACGCCGACTTCACTGCCCTGCCCAGCGATTTCGCCCACACGCTGGAGATGGAGTACCAGCGCTATCAGCGCGCCCTTCGTGAGGAACAATCGGTGCGCCAACAGTTAGAGTCGCTCAACTTAGCAAGCCAGCAATCGGTTGGGCAAAGTAAGGCGCGTGTCGGGCTGGTGGTGATGGGGCTGGCAGTCGGGGTTGCGGGCGTACTGTTGCTGGGCACGAGTCAACTACTCGGGGGTGTGATGATTGGGCTGGGTGCGCTCCTGATTGGGTTCGGACTACTGTGGCGACCGCGCGGTCAAGCCGAGCATCAAGCCCAACGCGCGCTCCTTGAAGCCCGCTATCAGCAAGCCCGAACGGAGCGCAAAAACGCCGAAACCGCCCTCATACAGAAACTGCATACAGCAGGCATCACCGAAGTGCCACCGCCCAGCGCCCAGCGCAACGGGAGCGACCATGACCTGAGTGTGCCTCTCGCTTCGGCGCGCGCCCGATTTGACGAGCGCTGGCGACGCTACGCCCAACTCCAAGCCGATCAGAACCGCCTCTCTGCGGTTTATGAGGGGCTGGTGAGGGTTCAGTCGCTTGCCCAACTGCGCGAGCGTCAACGCGAACTGAGCCTGAAAATCGTCGGGCTGAGCCAACAACTGGAGAGCGACCCCGTCCACAAGGAGCTGGCTAACCGCCCCGCCGAAGAGTTCTTGCGCCTGCAAAGCGAGCTGAGTCGGCACAAGAGTCAGCACGAGCAGATTCAACGCGAATTCCACCGCACGGAAGGGCAACTGGCGTCGCTTCCCATGCACCAAGACCCCGAAGTAATAGAACTTCAACTCAAAAACGCCCAGTCCGAGTGCGACTACCTCAAAAGCCGCCTTGACCTCATCCTGACCGCCCGGAGCCTGCTGGAAGAGGCGAACCGCGAGTACCTGAGCAACCTCAGCCCCGTGCTTCAACCGCGCATAGAGCGGTACCTACCCTACCTCACGCTCAAACGCTACCAACGGATAGAGATAGACCCCCAGCTGAGAATGAGAGTGTTCCACCCCGAACGGAGTGAGTTTGTGGAGTTGGATGAGGGGGACCCGGCTTGGAGCGCAGGCACGATTGACCAGCTCTTCTTTGCGTGTCGGTTGGGGCTGAGCGACGCCCTTTCTGGCGACGAGCGTGTGCCAGCCGTGAGAGAACCTCAGGAAGTTGGTGCGGCGGGGGGAGCTTCTGATCAAAGAGAGGCAGCTGGGACATGGGTGATGCGTCCCCTCGGTGCGCTCGAGCTTTTTGATCGGGTCTTTGTGCTTTGGGGGGCCAATGGGCTGCTTTTTTTGTTGCTGGGAGCTTTGGCGGGACTTCCGACATTAGCGGCCGATCTTCTTATCCTTGCGAGCCCTTCCGACTCTCCATCGGGGGCCATGCGCTGGGTCTTTCTTTTGGTCTTTGTGGGATTTCTTCTTCAGATGGCTCTGTTTGCTTATGTGGGCCGGATTGCCTGTTTCCAGCACAATGTGGCGCTTGCTGCCGAGGTGTGGCGGGATCGGGATATGTGGTCTTGGGAAAGATACTCGCGGGTTGTGTTCTGCATGCTAGTCGTTTTGCTCACGACCGCGTCCCTTTTGTTTCTGGGGCTTACGTTTGGTATGAGATTGGGTTCGACGCCTCTGGGATTTCTCGTTTTCGTTGCCGGATTTGTGGGGGGACTGTGGTTCTTGGTCAATACAGCCATTGCTCCCGCAATCGCGGTGGTCCTGGACAATTCGGTTTCTATGTCGTTAAGGTATGCGATGGAGTTAATGCGTCGCTCGCCGTTCTACGCGCTATGGTGGCGAGACAACGCTTACTGGCGTTTGGCAGCGCTCATGGGTT
>CAKZQI010000081.1 GCA_937139515.1 uncultured Armatimonadota bacterium
ATGGGCACAGACAAGGGAACAACTTGCTTGAGGTATGCTTTACGGGAGGCTTTGAGGGAGAAGGAATGGAACAGACCCCGCCTGAGTGTGTGCGTGAGCAGCTCGCTTTTGAGGAGATGCGCCAAGATGATACTACCTTTGCGACCTATCGGCGTCAACCCATCTTGTTTCGCAGTAGCGTGCCCGAAATCCGCTCCACAACCGCTGGAACCTTCGGAATCTACAAGTATCCAGCGAAGTTTATTCCCCAAGTGATTGCCTATGTCCTTCGCAACTACGCTCAGCCCGGAATGCGTGTGTTCGACCCCTTCGCAGGTTATGGCACGGTTGGGGTGGTATCCAGGGTCTATGGCTACGACTATGAGCTTTGGGACCTGAACCCATTGATGCGAGTCATCCACGATACGGCGACACTTGAGCCTCCAATCCCTGATGCTCCTAAACTGCTCCATTCTATTCACCACTCTAATCATATCTTTCTGCCACAGTGGTCAAACTTGGGGTACTGGCATCCAGAGCCGTTTCTGGAAGTGCTGGCACGCGCGTGGGGTTTTGTCCACCAGCTGGAAGCCAAAGAGCGTCTCCTGTTTCTTATCCCGATGATGAATGTTACCCGCTACTTCTCTTACGCAGATGAGAAAGTACATAAGTTATATAAATCTAAGCATTCCAAAGCAAAAGTAGCCTCTCTCTTGGAGGACAATTGGCAGGGTCTTTTCTGGACTATGTTGGAGCGCGAGGTTTTTAAGCTGGTGGGGAAGTGGAATGAATATCACCAGATGAAGCCTCCGCAGGTTCGGTGCATCGTGCGTGCAGGGGTTGACACTCTGCGCACTCAGCTAGACCAACCCGCTGATATTATGGTAACCTCCCCCCCTTACCTGCAGGCGCAGGAGTACATCCGCTCCACCAAGTTGGAACTGTTCTGGTTGGGACACTCAGAAGAAACTATTCGCTGGCTTAGCAAGCACGAGATACCTTACCGCACCCCAGAACCGATGACTATCTGCTCCGAACTCTATCAAAAGCATCGGGATATGATTGAGGAGCCACACTTAGTAGCCCTTTACGAGAACTACTTCTACTCTATAATTGGTATCTTCACTCGATTAGCGGAGCAGGTGAACGAATATCTCTGTATCTTTGTCGGACCCGCTAAGATACGCACTACTCCCATTCCCATCGATGACATCATTGTAGAGCACCTTTGTCATTTCGGCTGGACTCACGAAGTCACATATATCGACCAAATTGTAGGGCGTGTGATGTTCAACTCCAAGGTCAACCCCGCTTCAGGTCTGGAAGACAGCCGAATGCGCACAGAGCATATGGTCGTGTTGCGTAAAAGGTAGACAGCGTTTGGAGGGGTGATGAGTAAGCCGATTTATGTTACTAAGCAAGTCCTGAATAGCCCTTCAAAATTCAGAGAGGCAATCAGAGAGCTGCTACCTGAAACGCAACAGCGCCTCGCGTCGAGATGTGGGGTCATCTTCGAAGAAGAGTCTCTTTCGGAACTGATGCTTGCTGTCCTGCGTCTAAGACAAAACAGAGAAACAATTCTGAAACATGAGAAAAATAGGAGAGTTCTCCAGATAGAGACTTTCATGAATGCAGTTGAGAAAAGCCTCTGCTCAACAGTAGTCTCTGTTCCGCTGAGCGACCCCGACATTCTCAGGTTATTGGTCTTCTGTATTGAGATAACACATCAGATGTTTGAGGGGGGTATCCGTGCCACTACCGCCGCCAAGAGCTTTCGCGAGAAACAACGTCGCTATGAAGAGATATTACTCGCTCAGTTCATCGGCAAACTCGGAGAGGTACTACTGAAGCGGTACTTGGAGAACTTGTTTCCAAACACCAACATACAACTGGACTGGGAAATATCTCCCAATCGCCAGAAATATACCAGTGACATTCCAAATGCTAAGCATATAGTGAGTATCAAAAGTTCACCCTCTCTGGCGGGCGTATGGGCAGAGGCAGATATTGAATCGGAGTACGGTATTATGGTCAAGTGTGTTGTTCCACGAGCGACCCTGTTGCAGTTCTTTATTGAAGTTTGCGGTTATATACGCCTCTTCAATTTCATTGAGGAGCGGGTGCCAAAAGAGGACGCCCTTTTTCAGGGGTACATACAGAATATCCGCAACCGTGTCAGCCAGTATAGATGTGATGAGGTAAAAACGAACTTGATAGGCTTTGTCTGCGGATACTTTCGTACTTCAGAGTACGAACCCACAGAGCAGGGGCAGGAGCTGGAATACCTCGGCGCAGTGCGCGAAAAGCGCTACTTGGTGAAGTTGAGCGAGCTGCACTCCTTAAAACAGGATTGGCAAAAGTTTCTTGAAGAGAATGGACTTTACACTTAGCCCTAGTCCCTTCAAAGCACAGCGCTCTGACACCCCCTTTTCTTGCGCCTTAACACGCTCTTAAACAACCAGTTAGTACACTACAGAGCATTATGAGAAAGGCAGGCTTCACACTGATTGAGTTGCTGGTAGTCATCGCGATTATAGCGATTTTGGCGGCGATTCTGTTCCCTGTGTTCGCCCAAGCGCGGGAGAGCGCCCGAAGCACCAGCTGTCTGAGCAACCTGCGCCAGTTTGCGATGGCAACCCTGAGCTATGTGCAGGACTACGACGAGACCTTCCCCCAAAGCGCCTACAGCATGGAGCGCGCCATCCTCCAGCCCGGCTCCAACGACCGTGTGTTCACCGTGTTTGATGCGATAATGCCCTACATGAAGAACACCGACATCATCATCTGTCCCTCCAACCGACCTGGCTTGGACTGGCAGTTGATTCTGGGACGACTGGGCTTGCGCCCCAGCGGTCAGTTCCGCTACGCCTCCTATGCGCTCAACTTCGCCCTGTTCCAAGACCCTGCACTTCCGCCTGGACTGTTTGCCGATGACCCTGTGGTGCCTCTGGCTGCGGTGCAAGAGCCAGTCAACACCACGATGTTCTTCGACTCGGTCTACAAGTTGCCGACCGACCCTCTGATTGACCCACGCTGTCCGCGTCCGACAAGTGTGTTTGGTTGGGATAACTTCCCCGGCGACCCGCGCCACAAGGACGGGATGAACATCAACTTCGCCGATGGGCACGCGAAGTGGTACAAGCGCGACAGCAGAATTCCGGGGCGCTCTATTGATAACAACCGTGAGGTGGATACCTACACACTACCCTGCGACCTGTCGGGTATCCCTGGCGGTAAAGCCAACACCTGAGATCAACCTCCACTGAACGAAATCCCGCCCCCTTTCTGGAAACAGAGAGGGGGTCTTTTAGCAGGCGTTTAGGCTTTCAGAAACGCCTCAAGCACTCGGCGAACCCGCTCCAAGTCGTCGGGATTGACATTTTCTAAGACATCGGTGCGCCAGTGCCAGTTGGGGGGGATTCCCGGCTCCTGCTCGCACCAGAGAGCAATCGCACAGTAGCGCTTGATAAGGAAGGGCAGTGCGTCCGTGTAGGCGCCCTGAGGCACCGCGCTCGGCTTCAAGTTCCATTCGGGGTGGTGGCGTGCGAGGTTCTCAAACTGTTGAACCATTTCGGGATGGGCTTTCTGGCGCGGGAGCATCGCTTCGGCAATCAGATAGCGCGGTTCGCCCAGTCCCACATGGTCAACAATCACGAACTCGGCATTGCGCAGTGGGTAGCCGTACTCGTGTTCAAAAGCGAACGCCCCAGCGGGCGTGCCAACTTCCTCAGCGCCCGTGAATACGCCCCAAACCTCTGTGTCCTTCAAGGGGGTCTCGGCAAGTTGCTCCATCAGGCTCAGCACGACCGCCGTGCCCGAGCCGTTGTCGTTTGCCCCTTGCACCCAGCCCAGAACCGTCTCGCGGTGGATCAACACGAATAGCCCCCACAGCGAGACCAGCGTTCCAGGCAGGGTTAGCCAGCGCGCTACTCCTGCGTAAGGCGCAAGCTCCTGCCAAAAGCTCGCCACGAGGATCCCCAACGCACCCAACGAATGGAGCGCCAGCACGCCTGTCTGGAGGACGAAACTTTTGCCGAAGCCCTTGACGGTTTTGGGATGCCAGAGCAGGGTCGCCCGTGTGCTGTCGATATGCGCCATCAGCACGACGCGCCGTTTCGGGGTGTCTTCGGCAGGTGCGACGGCAATCAGGTTCGCCGACTCGCGCTGGGGGAACAGGCGCATCACATCCCACTGACCGCTCACCAAGCCCCAATAGAGCAGGCTCCCCAGCAGGCTCAGGAGCAACGCCAGCACCGCTCCCCAACCTTGCAGGAGCCAAACACCCACCCCCGAAAGCACATACATCAGCGACACCACCACCCAAGCGGTCGTGAAGGAGGGCACCGTGCGGAAGGGTTGGGTGAAGACCTTCAGCCCCTGCTGTTGCAAACGTCGGGCGAGGTAGTCGTGCAGGCGCGCTTCCGATTCGGAGGTGGCGGGGCGCGCCCCGAAGGTCTCTATCAGCGTGCGAAGGTTCTCGTAAACCGTACTCATCCCACCATCGCCGACAGCGAGCGCACGGTGTTCATAATCGCCTCCGCGTCGATTCCATAGGTTCGGAGCAGTTCCTCTGGCTTGCCCGAACGAGGCACCTCGGGCACGGCGAGCCGATGCACCCGAACGCCCGTGCCCTGCACCGCCGACGCGACCGCCTCACCGATACCGCCCTCGGGATAGTGGTCTTCCACAGTCAGGATAATGCCGTTGGTCTCTTGCCCACTGCGGATGAGTGTGTCGGCGTCCAACGGCTTGACCGAATATAGGTCAATCACGCGAATGGCGATTCCTTCGGCTTGGAGCCGTTCGTGTGCCCTCAGCGCCTCGTGCAGAGTAATCCCTGCGCCCACCACCGTCACGAGGTCATTCGGCGAGGAGCGCAGTACCTTGCACCCGCCGATTGGGAACTCTTCGTCAGGGTTGTACAACACGGGGGTCTTGGGGCGCGTCGTGCGCAGGTACGCCATCCCTTTGTACTGAGCCATCTGCGCCACCAACTTCACGGTGGATACCGCATCGGCGGGGTACAACACGATGCTCCCCGGGATAGTGCGCATCATTGCAAGGTCTTCCAAGCCCATTTGCGACGGACCGTCCTCGCCGATGGAGACGCCTGAGTGGGAGCCACACAGTTTGAGATTGGCGCGCCCAATCGCGCCCATCCGAATGAAATCGTAGGCGCGCGTGAGGAAGCAGGCAAAGCTGGAAGCGAAGGGGATTTTGCCCAACTCGGCTAAGCCAACGCCCGCCCCCACCATCTGCTGTTCCGCGATAAAACACTCCACAAAGCGCTCGGGGAACACTGCCAAGAACTTCTCGGAGAAGGTGGAGTTTTTGACATCGCCGTCCAGCGCGTAGATGTGAGGGTTCGCCTCGCCCAACGCCACGAGAGCATCGCCATAGGCTTCGCGGGTTGCCACCATCTGTCCCAGAGTGTATTTAGGGAAGTCTATGCGTGCCTCGGTACTGAGCGAGGGCGCGCTTCGGTCGGCCGGAGGCGCCACCTTGAGGCTACGCGCCCGCTCTATCGCTTCGGGGCTGGGCATCAGTTCGGCAATCGCCAGCTCTGCGAGGTCGGGCGGGAGCGGTTTGCCGTGCCAGCCTTCTTTGTTTTCTACTGCCAAAGCGCCTTTGCCCTTGAAAGTGCGCGCCAAAATCGCATAGGGTTTTTGAACCTCTGGAATGCGTCCGTAAGCCGAGAGGATTTGCTCAAAATCGTGCCCGTCAATCGTAGCGACCTCCCATCCGAACGCTTCAAAGCGTCGCGCATAGGTGTCCAAGTCGTGCTGGAGCATTGTGGGCTGGCTCTGCCCCAGACGGTTCACATCCACAATCGCAATCAGGTTGTTCAGCCCGTAGTGAGCTGCGAAGGCACACGCCTCCCACACAGCGCCTTCGGCGGTTTCGCCATCGCCCATCAAGCAGAACACCCGTGCGGGAATGCCGTCGCGCTTGAGACCCAATGCCATCCCTGAGGCGATAGAAAGCCCTTGCCCCAGCGAGCCAGTCGCTGCACCATACCACGCAAAGCGCGGGGTCGGGTGTCCCTCCAAATCGCTCTCAAATTGACGGAGCGTGTCCAGATGCTCTATCGGGAACGCGCCCGCCTCCGCCCAAACCGCGTACAGCAACGGCGCCGCATGCCCTTTGGAGAAAATCACGCGGTCGTTCAAGGGGTTCTGGGGATTAGAAACCTCATAGCGCAACACCTCAAAGAAAAGGGCGGACACCAAGTCCGCGGCGGACATACAGGTGGTGGGGTGTCCTGAGCCAGCGCGCGTGGTCATTCGGATAGAGTGGACACGCAGAAGGCTCGCTTTGGTCTGTAGCAGCTCAATCCGTTGGGGGTTTAGGCTCCTCATCGCTCATCCTCTCGCAGTTAGAGTATACCTTGAGGTTGACGCTGAACTGCCTGTAGCTTGGGTGCCTGCCAGACTTTTCACCCTGAGCGCCAGCGAAGAGGCTCTGCTTTGGATTGCACCGAGATTCTTCGCTGCGCTCAGAATGACAAAAGGGGGCGTTCGGAATGACAGCCCCCACCCTGTCACCCTGAGCGTCAGCGAAGGGTCCCTACTTCAGGTTGCACTAAGATTCTTCGCTGCGCTCAGAATGACACACAGGGTGCAGGGGCTAACGAACGGGTGTCAAGGTCGGGGCGGGTTGGCGCAATTTTGAACCCCGCGAATTCCGAAACGCAAAAAGGGCTAAGGGAAGATAACCCCTCAGCCCCTAAGCGGTCAAGAGGCGCAGGCGCTACGCCGCCTTGGGCAGAGTGCCTGAAGTAGCCGACTTCGCTTCCTCTGCCAAGCGGTCTAAGCCTGCCACAATCTGCTGGGAGATACCCCGCATTTCGGCTAACAGGCTCTCAGCAGTGGTCTTATCGCCTTTCTCCATCGCGTCCACTGCGAGCGAGGCTATCTGGTGCAGGCGTGCGTGCAGAGGCTCAAGGTCTTTGAAGCTCTGCAGGTGTCCCAGCGTCGCCATCCCGACGGAGTAGTACCACTGTCCGAGCGCGCAGTCCTTGTGCGAGACGAGCTCGTTGCGCGGGATCATTACGCCCTCGTACACCATCTTCTCAACACGCTCGACCCACTTCAGGTGTGCCTGTTTGAACTTGGGCACCATGCTGGCGAAGTCGCCCTGTTCGTTGTTCCAGCGGAACCGCCCGATGGCGAACTGTACTGCTTCTGCTGTGCCGACCATCTGCTGGCTCTTGCGGGCAACGGAGCGAATCTGCTCTACCTGCTTGTTGACCACTTGGAACACCTCTTCGGCGTTCGCCGAGACCTGTTCACTCATCGTGGCGGATTGCTCAATCATATGTTGGACATTCTTGGTACTGGTCTCGGCGCCAGCGAGCATCTGTTCAGAGGCGGCGCTGGACTGCTCGGCGATTGCGGCAATCTGCTCAATCTCGCCGAGCGTCTGCTCGGTGGCTTGCTGAATGCGTTCCAGCTCGTTGACGGTGGCGTCCACCTGAGCGTTGACTTGGGCAATTGAACTGAGGATAGCCTCTAAGGTGCTACTGGTCTGGTTCGCCAGTTCTACACCCTCGCGCACCTGTTGCTGGTTCTCGACCATCGCCTGCATCGCGCTTTGGGTCTTGCGTTGCACCTCTTGGATGATTTCGTGGATGTTCTGGGTGGCTTTGCCGCTGCGTTCGGCGAGGTCGCGGATTTCTTTAGCGACCACCGCAAAGCCGCGTCCCGCCTCGCCCGCCTTCGCCGCTTCTATCGCTGCGTTGAGCGCAAGCAGGTTCGTCTGACGAGCAATCTCTTCAATCGTGCGCAAGATGGCAGTGATGCTGGTGGACATCTCGGTCAACTGGTGCAGTTCCTTCGCAAGGTGCCCTGCCTGTGCATCGATGCTGTGGATGGCTTGGTTCGTCTGGGACAGGGCGCCCCGTCCCTGCTCGACTTGTGCGGAGACCTGCTGGGCTATCTGCTGAACCGTCTCGGCTTGCTGGGCTAAGTTGCGCACCGACTGCAAGGTGGACTGCATCTGATAGACGCCCTGCTGTGCCGCTTGAGCGGTGTTCTCGGCTCCTTGAGCGACCTCGTGCGCCGCTTGGGTGACCTCCATCACCTGCCCGATGATTGCCTGACTGTCGTGTTGAACCTGCTGGGCGAACTCTTGAATCGCCTTCGCAAACTGCTCTACCAGCGTTGCGACCTGACCCGACTGCTGTTCCACCTCTACAACTCCCTGACTGACGCCCTGCGCCTCGCCTATCATCTGCTGGTTGGTCTGGGCGAAGCTCTGGAACGAGTCGCGCAGATGCCTGACCGTCTGGTTGAACTGCTCTACCAGATGGTGTAGGGTGTCGCGTGAGGTGGTGGGCACTTGGGCGGTGAGGTCGCCCTGAGCGAGCTTCGTGAGCGCTTGACCAAGCTGCTCCACCGAAGCGAGAATGCTCCTAAAACGACCCACCACACCGAAAGCAATGTAAATCAGGAGGGCTAACAGTACTAACCCGAAAACGAAGGTCACATTTTGGCGTGTGCGGATTGCGGCTGAGACCTGTGCCTCGGTCGCATCAGATTGTTTCTCACTGGCTTCAAGAAGAAGATTCGCTGCGTCGCGGTGAGCGGTAAATAGCTGTGTCTCCTCCACTTCCAGGGCAACCAAGGCACTCAGTTCCTTCTTCTGGACCAGTGGCAGGATGCGGCTATCCACGAAACTGAGCCAGTTGTTGCCCGTCTGGATGACCTGGTTCACCGTAGGCTCTAAACTGGTTCCTGTGTACTGTTCGCGCCAGTGTTTTGCTCGTTCTTGAAACTCTTTACGATGTTGGCGATAGCGACCTATCTCGGCAGTGAGCGATTGATAGTCCTTCGCTGCAATCTCTAAAATAAGCGACTGAACCGCCGTTCGCGCTTCCACCAGATAAAAAGGTGGCGGAGCGACATCAATCGCAATCGCTTTTGCCTCCTCTATCTGGTTGTACTGAGCGCTTCCGATAGTGAAGTTGCGGATGGTCGTCCAGTTGAACCAAGTCACGACAGCTAACAGCGCCACGGCAACGAACAGCATGCCTTGCATGACCGAGAGTTTGTTCCAGTTTCTCATCAGCGCCTCCTAAAGCAGGGTCTCATTAGCGATTATGGACAGAGGGCGCAGAATCCTTAGAGGGAGTGAGGGGTATACTGGAGCCGACAGTGGGACTCGAACCCACGACCTGCGCATTACGAGTGCGCCGCTCTACCGCTGAGCTATGTCGGCTCCTTGCTTAGCGAATTATACCCAACCTATGGGCGGGGTGACAAGGTTTGGGAGGGTGTTTGAAAAATCACTGGGATCGCGGGCGTCCCGCCCGCTCGTGGCTTGGGCATCTTGCCCAAGCATGCTTCCTGTGTCCCACCTGCTTTTGCTCACGGGCAGGATGCCCGTGCTACCTTGCGTGGCTTGGGCATCCTGCCCAAAGGCTCTCACCGAGTGTGCAGGCGAGACGCCTGCGCTCCCAGCGAACCCATCCTGATTTCACGGGCAGGATGCCCGTGCTACGATTTTTCGAACACCCGCAGGGTTTTGCGATACTTTCGTAGCTTGGGTATCTTGCCCAATAATGCTACCGTGTCCGCACCTGCTTTGGCACGCGGGCAGGACGCCCATGCTGCGGCTTTTCAACCCCCCACCACTCAGGGTGACGAGTAGCAGATTGTCATTCTAAGCGAAGCGAAGAATCTCTAAGAAACTCGAAGTGGAGACCCTTCGCTGACGCTCAGGGTGACAGGGTGGGCGTCTCGGTTCATCCAACGGCTCACCGTCTCGTGAAACAGGATTTTCATTCGGACACTTACTCTTGTCATTCTAAACAAAGCAAAGAATCTCTACGAAATCCAACCCCAGACCCTTCGCTGAGCTCAGGGTGACAGGGTGGGATTCGCGGGCGGAACTGAAGCTTGCTGTTCCGTGCAACCGGTGCAGGCATCTTGGAAAACTGAACTCACCAGATGCACCCTTATCAGGAACTGGGGAGGGTAAGGGGTTCACTCCCTCGATGAGTTAGGAGAGCCGTCAACCCTCAAATACCCTCAGCATCTTCGGGCTTTGTCAGCTCATTCCCGTTTGCCCGTCCTACTCCGTAATAGTAGAAGCCCAACTTTTGGAGGCGTTGGGGGTCGTACAGGTTGCGCCCATCAAACAGATTAGGCTGGCGCATCAGGGCTTTGATACGCTCAAAGTTGAGTTGCTTGAACTCGTTCCACTCGGTTATCAGGGCGAGGGCATCCGCACCTTCGGCAACTTCGTACGCGTTTCGGCAATAGGTAATTTGGGGATACATCGCCTGAACATGAGGCATCGCCACGGGGTCATAGGCACGGACGACCGCGCCCTGCTCCAACAACAGGCGGATAATCTCCAGCGAGCGCGCTTCACGAATATCGTCCGTGTTCGGCTTGAACGCCAAACCCAGTAGCCCTACCGTGCGCCCTGCCAATCCGCCGAGCCGTTGGGCAATCCGCTCCACAAACTGGACGGGTCGGGCGTCGTTGATGGCAAGAATCTTCTCGTAGAGGGTCGCATCGAGGTCGTAGCGTTGGACGCTGTGGGCGAACGCTCTCACATCCTTAGGAAAACAAGAGCCACCGAACCCCAGCCCTGCCTGCAAGAACGCCGAGCCGATGCGCGTGTCATAGCCCATCGCTTTCGCCACCTGCACCACATCGGCGCCCGTGCGCTCGCAGAGGTCGGCAATCGCATTAATGAACGAAATCTTGAGCGCCAAGAAGGTGTTGGAAGCGTACTTGATAATCTCGGCGGTGGGCAGGTTCGTAATCAGCATCGGGCGCTCCAGCGGGGCGTAGATCTCCACAATCTTCATCGCCGCACGCGGGTTGTCCGCCCCAATCACAATCCTATCGGGAAAGAGCGTATCGTGAACCGCTGAGCCTTCGCGCAAGAACTCCGGGTTAGAGACCACATCAAACTCGTGAGGCTCTACGCGGTGTTGCTCAATAATCCGGCGCACGCGGTCGCCCGTGCCAACAGGCACAGTGGATTTGTTCACGATAATCTTGTAGCCGTTAAGCGAGGCGCCAATCGTGCGAGCGACCTCATCCACATATTTGAGGTCTGGCTCCCCAGTGGGCGTCGGAGGGGTGCCGACCGTGATGAAGACGACCTCCGACTGGCGCACGGCGCCCGCCAAATCGGTCGTGGCGTGGAGGCGTCTCTCCTCCAGATTTCGCTGGAGCAGTTCGTCCAAGCCCGGCTCGTAGATGGGCGAGTTCCCCTTGTTGATTTTGTCTACCTTGTCGGGGTCGATGTCCACGCACAGCACCTCGTTCCCCAGGTCGGCAAACACGACTCCCGTGACCAACCCGACATAACCTGTTCCTGCGACTGTGATTTTCATCGGTTG
The DNA here is from genome assembly GCA_937139515.1 of uncultured Armatimonadota bacterium. GTDB lineage: Bacteria > Armatimonadota > Fimbriimonadia > Fimbriimonadales > GBS-DC > CAKZQI01. Next base: position 11,342 of record CAKZQI010000081.1, read on the forward strand.
TTCCCTCTCAGAAGATTATCGGCATAAATTACCCACGAGTTGCTCATCGCACGCATGCGCCGTTGGGTACGCTTTGGTCTGGGTTGAGCAGAATCGCTTTGCCCTCCACATCCGCCGCCAAGAGCATTCCCTCCGAGACTACGCCCCGCAAGGTGGCAGGCTGAAGGTTCACCAGCACCAACACTTGGCGCCCCACCAGTGCTTCGGGAGAGTAGGTCTCGGCAATCCCCGCCACGATGGTGCGCCTCTCATCGCCCAAGTCCACCGTGAGTTTGAGCAGTTTCTGCGTATTCGGGATTGGTTCTGCCGAGCGCACAGTCGCCACTCGGATTTTGAGCCGTTGGAACTGCTCAAGCGTGATGAGCGCGTCCGATGGCGCTTGCTTCGGCTCAGGTTGGGGCTGGGCAGGCTCCTGAACCACGGGCGCGTTGGGTTTGGCTTGGAGGCGCGGGAAGATGGGCTTCGGCTCCTGCAAAGGATGCTCCATCGCCAACACGCCCACCTGATGGGTCGCATTCCAGTCAGGCACACTCTCCAAATTCAACAAACGGGCAATCTCGCGGGCGACTTGGGGCATGGCTGGCTCCACCAGCACGCTGAGAATGCGTACCGCTTCCAGCCCTGTGTACAACACCTGCCCTGCCCGCTGGGTCTCGCCCTGCTTGTGGAGCGTCCAGGGGGCTTGCTCGTCGTAGTAGCGGTTGACCGCGCTGATAATCGCCCACGCTTCGCTTAGACCGCGCGGGAAGTCAACCGCCTCATACGCCTCCGCCGTGCGTGTGGCTTGCTGGACAAACAGATGGGCCAGCGTGTCGTCTATGCGAGCGCCTTCGGGCACACGCCCCCCAAAATAGCGATGGAGCATAGACAGCGTGCGATGCACCAAGTTGCCCAAGTCGTTTGCCAAATCGCCGTTGTAGCGGGTCTCAAAGCCTTGCAAACTGAACTCGGCGTCGGAGTCGGTGGGCATTTCACGGAGCATGTAGTAGCGGAAGGCGTCCACCGCGTAGGGCATCTCACAGCCTGCGTTCTCGCTGAGCGTCTGCACTACCTCCAACGGGGCGTACACATTGCCCAGCGACTTGGACATCTTCTGCTTGTTCACAATCCACCACCCGTGCCCGTACAGGCGTTCGGGCAGGGGCAGACCGAGCGCCATTAGCATCGCGGGCCAGATGGTGGCGTGGAAGCGGGGTAGGATGTCCTTGCCCATCAGCTGGAGGTCGGGGGGCCAGGTATCCAAGTAGGTGTCGCCTCGGTCAAGCCAATCGGTGGCTGTCAGGTAGTTCAGTAGCGCATCAAACCACACATAGATGACCGCTCCCGAAGAGTCGTCGGGCACTGGGATGCCCCAGTCGGTTCCGCTTCGGCTCACCGCCACATCTTGCAGACCTTCTGCCATAAAGCCGAGTGTCTCGTTGCGTCGCACTTCTGGCTCGATGAAGTGGGGGTGGCTCAGGATATGGTCGCGCAGGCGTTCGGTATAGGTGGAGAGGCGGAAGTAGTAGCACGGCTCGTCCCGATATTCCAGCGGTTTGCCGCAGTCGGGACAGGTGCGCTCGTCGCCCACCTTGTTGAGTGCGAAGAAAGTTTCGCACGACACGCAGTACCATCCCTCGTAGCGCCCCTCGTAGATGTCGCCCTGTTGGCGCAGGCGTCGGAACACTTCGGTGGCGGTGCGCTTGTGGCGTTCTTCGGTCGTGCGCATGAACACATCGTACTCAATATGCAAGGCGCGCCAAGTGTTCTCAAAGACCTCCGCCATTTCGTCCACGAACTGCTGGGTCGGGATGCCCTTCTCTTGGGCAACGCGGTGGACTTTGGGGGCGTTTTCATCGGTTCCGGTGAGGAAATAGACGGCGCGTCCGCGTCGTTTTTGGTAGCGTGCGCAGGCGTCCGCCACAATCGTGGTGAGTGCGGTGCCGATGTGGGGCACGCTGTTGACATAGTAAATCGGCGTCGTGATGTAGTACCGTTTCATCGCCGATAAGAGTGTACCCTGAGAGGGAGTCGGGCAATCACACAGTATATCTCGTATAAGCCCTACTACTCGGTTGTTTCCAATCGCTGGAGGAGCAGTTGGACACGTGGCTTAAGTTCACGCAAATCACTAATAACAGTTTCCCAGACAATATCCACATCAATCTCAAAGTATCCGTGCACAAGCACATTGCGCATACCAATAACCTCGTGCCACTCGATATCCGGGTCTTGTGCTCGTACATGCTCAGGCAGTGCTCGCGCCGCTTCGCCAATAATCTGCAAATTTCACACGAACCATCCTTGTAAAAGTTTATTCTGTTCGAACTCTTCTCTTCCAAGATGCAGATAACGCTCGATGGCTGATATTGCATCTAAGATGTCGCGCAGTCTTTCTGTGGGTTCCCTCATATGGGAACAGCCTCCCGAAGCACTCGTGTACGCACACGCTCCTTCAGGCTGCGCTCCGTCACGACATCCACTGGGCAACCGAGCAGACTCTCCAACTCATACTGTAGACCTCCAAGGTCAAGTAGACTCCGACCAGGCTCCATGTCCACTAAGATATCAAGGTCGCTCTCTGCGTCCGCTTGTTTACGTGCGACGGAACCGAATATTCGAGGGTTGCGGGCGCCATACTTGGCACATAAGCGCAAGACCGACTCGCGTTTTGCCCTCAATCGCTCCTCAATACCCATCTCAAATTCCCCCTCGCTGCCGATAAGAGTGTACCCTTTGGAAACGGTTTGCCCCCTGTACAGTATAATTCCCGTAGGAGGCAAACCATGTCTAAACTTTTGGCTTTAGCGAGCGCAGCGTTGTTGCTGAACATTGCACCCCTTGCGGTTGCCCAGACCCTCAAAGAAGGCGAACCGGCTCCCCCCATCAAAGTCGCCAAGTGGCTCAAAGGCAAACCCGTCGAGAAGTTTGAACCCGACAAAGTGTATGTGGTGGAGTTCTGGGCAACCTGGTGCGGTCCGTGCCGACAAACGATTCCCCACCTGACCGAAATCGCCAAAAAGTACAAGGATAAGGTCACGGTGATTGGTGTGAGCGTCTGGGAGCGCGTCGGGGTAGACAAGGTGGAAGAGTTCGTACGCACGATGGGCGACAAGATGGAGTACACCGTCGCCGTAGATGACGGCGACACGATGGCGAAGACTTGGATGGAAGCGGCTCAACAAAACGGCATCCCCACCGCTTTCATCGTGAACCAGAAGGGGCAGATTGTCTGGATTGGGCACCCGATGGCGGAGATGGACACGGTGCTGGACGAGGTGATTGCGGGCAAGTTTGATTGGCAAACTGCCGCGAAGCGCCGTCAAGAGCAGGCAAAGCGTGAAGCCGAGATGGAAGAGGCGTTCGAGAAGATTGGCAATCTCGTCAACGACAAAAAGTACACCGAAGCGGTCGCCGAGCTGGACAAACTGATTGAGAAGATGCCCGAAATCCGAGCACCGCTCTGCGCTACCCGTTTCAATCTTCTCCTTTTGTTTGATGAGAAGCAAGCCTACGCCTACGCGCGTGAGCTTCTGCAGGGCACTTTCAAAGACGACGCCGACAGCTTGAACATGCTCGCATGGACAATCGTAGGCGATGACCAGCCAATCCAGATCAAGGAACCCGACTACGACCTCGCCCTTGCGATTGCCCAGCGCGCGGTGGAGCTGACCAAAGAGCAAGATGCGAACATCTTAGACACGCTGGCGATGGCACACTACCGAAAGGGACAGTTGGAGAAGGCAGTTGAGGTCCAGCGCAAAGCTGTCGCCCTCGCCGAGAAAGACCCCGACTATCCGAAGGAGCTTCTAAGCGAGCTCAAGGAGCGTCTGAAGCAGTTTGAGAAGGCGCTCTCTGAGAAGGGGAACTCTTAGGGCGCCGTCAGTGTGAGATAGGGGCAGACGCAGGTCTGCCCCTATGTAACGCGATAGAAGCACAACCCTCGTACCCTAACACTTCCGAACACAGATTTTCAAACACCCTCTGAATAACCTTACTCCAAATGCTCGGAGGACGCCATCTTCAGAAACGCTTGCACTTTGGGGTGTTCCGATTGGCGTATCGCTTCGGGGGTGCCTTCGGCGATGATTTCGCCCGCTTCCATCATTGCAATCTTGTCGGTCGTGCGCATCAGGCTGACCACATCGTGCGACACCACGACCGCCGTCAGCCCCAGCTCGCGGTTGAGGCGAGTGATGAGTTGGTCAATCTGATAGGCGTTGACGGGGTCTAAACCGCTGGTCGGCTCATCAAACAGCACGATGTGGGGGTCAATCGCTAAAGCGCGCGCCAAACCGACACGCTTGCGCATGCCTCCTGACAACTGTGAGGGGTACAGTTTCTGCGTGCCGTCCAAGCCTACCCACGCCAGTCGCTCACTCACGATGCGATCAATCTCCTTGCGTAAGAGCCGACGGTGGCGCTCCAGCCCAAACGCGACATTTTCGTACACCGTCAGGAAATCAAACAGCGCCGAGTATTGAAACACAATCCCTAACCTAAGGCGCACCTTCATCTTCTCGTGTTCGGGGAGGTGGGCAATATCGGAACCCTCTATCCAGACCTCGCCTGAGGTGGGGCGTATCAGCCCCGAAATACACCGCAGGAGGGTCGTTTTTCCACTGCCTGAGGCGCCCATTATCCCCACCACTTCGCCCTGTTCCACGCGCAGGCTCACCCCCTTCAGGATGGTTTTGCCTTCCACTTGGTAGACCAAGTTGCGCACCCAGATGGCAGGCATCTCGTTCATCGTTCGGCGAACAGGGCTTCGGCAAGGAAATAGTTGGCGACGAAAATCAGCACCATCGAGAGCACAACCGCGCGTGTGGTAGCGTGCCCCACACCCACCGCGCCTCCGCGCGATCCTAACCCCTGCTGACAACTGACCAAGACCACAATCAGGGCGAACACCAGCGTCTTAATCAGCCCCCCAACAAAGTCAAATGGCTCGGTCAAGAGTTGGATAGAACGCAAGAAGGTGTTGAGCGTGATGCCGAACGCGCTCGCCACGACCCAGCCCCCCATCACGCCCGCAAAGTTGGCAACGGTGCCGAGGATGGGAAACATCACCAGTCCCGCCAGCAAGCGCGGCACCACGAGATACTGCACTGGGCTGACCGCCAGCGCGCGCAAGGCGTCAATCTGCTCGGTGATTTTCATCGTGCCGAGTTGCGCCGCGATTGCCGAACCACAGCGTGCCGTGACCATGATGCCCGTGAGGATAGGTGCCAGCTCGCGTGCCATCGCCAGTGAAATTGCCCCTCCCACGAAACTGCCACCCCCGACATCCACCAGCAGGGACGCCGAGTAGAGCGTGACCACCGCCCCCGTGAAAGCGCTGGTGAGCGCGACTATCGGCACCGAAGTCGCCCCGATGAACGCCATCTGGTGGAGGGTCTCCTTGAGTTCAATGCGTCCACTGAGCAGTCCGCGCAGGCTCGCAATCAGGAGTACCCACAGCGCGCCGATGAACCCCAGCGTATGGTGCAGAGCATTCAACCGCTCTGAAACCGCCTCCTCTTGCCAGACGAGCTCCTCACGCACAGTATTAGAGTACCTGAATGTCGCCAAAGCGCAAAAAATTGTCGCTCAGGCGTTAGCATCTACCCCCCACCGAACGACGATAATTAAGGCACACTCGGTTGCGTCTCCCCATCAGGGAAATGCACGACCATAAGGAGGACTTTATGAAGAACAGTATCGTAGCGTTCGCTTTGGGTTTGGTGATTTCGGCAAGTGCCCAGCAGGTGTATCAAGCTCAACCAAGCGATGATGTCTGGTTCTACGACAACGCTTTCAATCCCGGTTTTACGGGCATCTTGCGTGTGTGGGGTACCGAACAATCTGCGGTTGACCCGACTCGCGCGTTCCCCGCGCTGAACTATTCCTACTCGCTGGCACGGTGGAACTTGACTGGACTTCGACAGGGCGTGAACTACCAAATCCTCTCTGCCGAAATTCGGGTGACGACCGCCCCCACTATCGGCTACACCCTGCAGGAGGGTTTTGATTTCCCCATAGAAGCGCGCGACCTCAATCGGAGCGACTTCACCGAAGCTGGCTGGGATTTCAACAACGCTAACAATCCTTATCCGGGCGACCTTATCTTTGGCACGGGCACGATGGAGAACTACAACGCCAGTTCAGCATTCGTCATCCCTGTTCGTATCACCGCTCCTGAGTTTGAAGCTTACTTCAACTCGGCAGTCAACAGCAACGGTTTCCTGGGAATCGGCTTCGTCTCGCGGATGGACCCCGGCGGTCAAGGCGGGACACGGATTTATCGCTTCTACTCGCGCAACGATGCGGGCGGGCGTGGACCTGTGCTGAGGGTCGTCTACCGTGTGGCAGGCGATGTGAATGGGGACGGCTGCACCGACGATGCCGACTTGCTGAGAGTGTTGTTTGACTTTGGCAACACGGGCAGCGGCTTGCCCACCGACCTGACAGGCGACGGCGTTGTGGATGATGCCGACCTGCTGAATGTGTTGTTCAACTTTGGCAATGGGTGCTAACTCGCAATCTCTGGTAGGGGGGGGGTAGAAAACCGCCCCTCCGCTCTCCTGCGAAGCGAGCAGGAAGTTGGACACCCCTTCTCCCCTAAGAGGGGAGAAGGGGTTAGGGGAAGAGGAGTTCGTACAAGAGGTGATACGATGAACCGAAGAGGCTTTACTTTGATTGAGTTATTGGTGGTCATAGCGATTATCGCCATTTTGGCGGCGATATTATTCCCTGTGTTCGCCCAAGCGCGCGAGAAGGCGCGCCAGACGCAGTGCGCCAGCAACCTGCGGCAGGTGGTGCTCTCGGCACAGATGTACCTGCAGGACTACGATGAGCGATTTTTCCCTGCCTACTTTTTGGCACGCGATGGGTTGGTGAATGTGCGGACTTACGGGCACTATGGTTGGCCCTGGCTCTTGTACCCTTACGCGAAAGTTTATGAGGTGTTCTGGTGTCCCAGCGAGCCGAAGAGCAACTGCCGTGAACCCAACGACCCGTATTTCGGCTATGTGTTTGGGCGCTTCCCTGCGTGGGGGTTCAATCAGGCGACCCTCTCGCCCGGTTTGGACGAGTTCAACCCGGAGGAGTTGCCCTATGTGGGGGTCTCTCTTGGCAAAGTTCAGCGCCCCAGCGAAATTCTGATGTTCGCCGAGAGCATCACGCTAGATCGGCGCGGGGGCATCCAGTGCACGGGCTACGACAAGATAGGCTACTTCCGCGTAGAGCCCCCGCGCTTCTGGCAGAATGCGCCTCCGCTCCAGCCCAAGAGTTATGGGCATGTGTGGCCCCGCCACCATCTGCAGATGCAGGGCGACCGCGTGGTCGGTGGGTTCGCAACGGTGGCGTTTGTAGATGGGCATGTCAAGCCGATGACCTTGGACACCCTGCGCGACCCGAAGTGGTGGGAGTGATTGAGGGGTTCTTTCCCCTGCGTTAGAGGAGCGCTGGGGGGCTGGCAAGGGCACGGCAGAACTCGGGAACTTTCAAGACGCCCGCGTCGTATAGTTGAGTTGGAGGCACTCAAGAGACCTTCCAGACTAAAACTCAGATAAGGAGGTGAACCCTATGCGAGCATTGGTACGACGCGAGCCAGAGCAGACGGTAGCAACCTGGAACCCGTTCCGCGAGATGGAGCGGTTCCGCCAAGAGATGGATGAGCTGTTCAACCGATTCTTTGAGGTGCGTCCGACCCGTTCGGTAGGAACGCTGGAGTTCTCGCCCACGCTGGATGTCTACGAGACGCCAGAGGAGTTCGTGCTCTTCGTCACGGCGCCGGGCGTCGCCGAGAACGACCTCCAAGTGGAGCTAGCGAATGGCGTGCTGACCGTGTGCGGTGAGCGCAAGGCGCTGATGGAGGGCGAAAATGTGACCCCGCACTACATCAGCCGAATGGGTGGGTACGGCAAGTTCACTGTCTCGTACACCCTGCCCAGCAACATCGACGAGAACAAGGTGAACGCTGTCTACCGCAACGGTATCTTGGAGGTTCATCTGCCCAAAGCAGAGAACGCCAAGCCGAAGACCGTTCAGGTGAAGTTTGAGAAATAGTTAGGTTTGCTTCCTCTCAGGCAGTGCGCTGGCAGTTTCGTCAGCGCACTTTTTTGTTTGGGGTATCCTACCCGCATGCAAGCACAGGAACTGAATGGGCGCGTGGCGATTATCACAGGGGCGAGTCGCGGTATCGGGCGTGCGATTGCTCTGCGCTTGGCGCGTGAGGGCGTGGCGGTGGTCATCGCAGCGAAAACCACCGAACCTGACCCGCGCTTACCTGGCACCATCTACACCGTTGCTGAAGAGGTGGAGGCGTTAGGCGGGCGTGCCTTGCCAATCCAAGTGGATGTACGAGACAACAACGCCATTCGCCTGATGGTGGAGCGCACTCTGGAAACTTTCGGACGGGTTGATATCCTGGTCAATAATGCGGGCGCGCTCTGGTGGTACCCCGTGATGGAGACCCCTATGAAACGATTTGACCTGGTGATGGGGGTCAACCTGCGTGCCTCGTTCGCCTGCTCCCAAGCGGTGCTACCCACCATGATTGAACAAGGCTGGGGGCACATTATCATGATGTCGCCCCCAATAGACCTCAAGGTGCTACCCGGCAAGGTCGCTTATATGATTTCCAAGTTCGGGATGACGATGTTAGCGCTCGGTCTGGCGGAGGAGGTGCGGGCGCACAATGTCGCCGTGAACGCCTTATGGCCCCGAACTTTGATAGAGAGCCAAGCCACGATTGCTTGGGGCTTAGGCACGCCCCAACAGTGGCGCAAAGCTGACATTATGGCGGACGCGGTCTACGAAATCGTGCGTCGTGAGCCGGCTACCTACACTGCGCAAGCCCTGATTGATGAGGAGGTCTTGCGCTCAGCGGGAGTCATCGATTTCAGCGTCTATAACTGCACCCCCGATGGCGAGCCGATGGAGATTATCTGGGAAGGCGTAGAGGCTGGCAAGCGAGAATAAGGAGGTTGTAGCGGGGTAAGCCCTCATCCCCCAGCTCTCCCCCTAAACGCAGGGGGGTAATATCGGTTCCCCACGCTGGCGGGGGGAACCTGACGGAGGGGAGCAAGAAACCCCCACCCCAACCCTCCCCCTAAACGCAGGGGGAGGGAGCCAATCGCTCCCCTCTCCCGCAGCGTCGGGAGAGGAGGCAAGAGGGTGAGGTCAAACCCTCAGCGTGATGCCCAGACACCTAATCACTCACCTTCAACACGCTGAGGAACGCCTCTTGGGGCACCTCCACCGCGCCAACCTGCTTCATGCGCTTCTTACCCTCTTTCTGGCGTTCCAGCAGTTTGCGCTTGCGGGTGATGTCGCCTCCGTAGCACTTGGCAATCACATTCTTGCGGAACGGCTTGACCGTCTCGGACGCAATCACGCGCGAGCCAATCGCCGCTTGGATGCGCACCTCAAACTGCTGGCGGGGCACCACTTCCTTCAGCCGTTCGACCAGTGCCCGTGCGCGTGGGTAGGCACGGTCACGCGGGGCAATGAAACTCAGCGCATCCACAGGGTCGCCGTTGATGAGGATGTCCAACTTCACCATATCCGCCTCACGGTAGCCCGACGGCTCATAATCAAACGAAGCGTACCCGCGTGTGCGAGTCTTGAGCTGGTCATAGAAGTCCAACAGGATTTCGCTCAGGGGCAGTTTGTAGTAGAGGATGACACGCTGGGGTGTGGGGTACTCCATTCGGATGAACTCGCCCCGACGCCCCATACACAGCTCCATCACCGAGCCGACATACTCCTTGGGCACCATCACCGTGGCGCTCACGATGGGTTCCTCAACTTTCTCAACGACACCCGCGTTGGGCCAGTGGATGGGGTTGTCTATCTCGCGCACCGTTCCGTCTTCCAGTTGTACGCGGTAGACCACGCTGGGTGCGGTCGCAATCAGTTCCAGCCCGAACTCACGCTCCAGACGCTCCTGCACAATCTCCATATGGAGCAGTCCGAGAAAGCCACAGCGGAAGCCGAAGCCCAACGCGGCGCTGTTTTCGGGTTCAAAGCTGATGGAGGCATCGTTCAGGCTCAGCTTCTCCAGTGCGTCGCGCAGGTCGCCGTACTTATCGCCTTCCACAGGGTATAGCCCGCAGAACACCATCGGCTTCACTTTGCGAAAGCCGGGCAGTGGCTCGCTGGCGGGGCGGTGGGCGTTGGTAATCGTGTCGCCCACTTGGGCATCCTTGACCGATTTGATTGCCGCCGTGATGTAGCCCACCTCGCCTGTGTTGAGGCTCTGCGTGGGCTGGAGGCGGGGCGTGAAGAAGCCTACCTGAGCCACCTCA
>CAKZQI010000082.1 GCA_937139515.1 uncultured Armatimonadota bacterium
AGGCGAGACACCTGCGCTCCCAGCGGACACATCCTGATTTCGCGGGCAAGATGCCCGCGCTACGAAGGGGCAGGACGCCGATGCCACGAGGTTTCACGGGCAGGATGCCCGTGCCACGAAGGGGCAGGATGCGTGTGCTACGATTTTTCGAACACCCTCACACATCGAAACCACGCATACGATGCGGTACAATTCCAATGCAGTTCCGTCTAAAAAGGCGGAGGGCGTGATGAAAGAGACGGTATGCGCTGATTGGGAAGAGCGGTTGAGTTTGTATGTGGATGGGCTTCTGAACCCGTTCGATGAGAACGCGGTGGAGGCGCATCTGGCGCGCTGTGAGGCGTGTCGCAAAACGGTGGAACTGTGGAAAGCCGTAGGTGCCACGATACGACGCACGCCCAACTATCTCCCCCCGCCTGACCTAAGAGAGCGCATCCTAAACAACACCACCCATCGCAAGCGCCTTGCGTACCGATTTCGCCCCGCTTGGTGGCAGTGGGCGCCTGCACTCGGCTTGGGACTGCTTGCAGCCTGGCTAACCCTGCCCCAACCGCCTCAAACCAGCCAAGCCACTGAAACCCTCCGCCTCAGCCCAACTCAAAGCGTGACTGCCACGGTGGAGCCGACACACAGGGAGTCAGCAAGCGAGCCGATCGCCGTGCCTCAGATGGTGGTGGTGGTCGAGTCGAACCCTGCGTTTCGTGTGGTTTCGGCGCAACCTCGATGGGTTGCCTCGGCTCGCCTCAGCACCGTGTCGCCTATCACAGCTGAGACCTCCACGCCACCCAGCGTCCCTCAGTTCACCGCCACACCTTCCCAGTCCAGCACGCCGATTGTCACGGCGATTGCCGATGCCGAGTCGAGCGAACCTGTTGTGCTACCCGCACCAACTGTGTCCGTGATGAACTCGGCGCCCTCAGTTAGTGGCGCCACACCGAACCCATCCAGCGCATCCACCACCGCACTCGCCGAGTGGGGCAAGCAGTTCAATGAACAAATTCGGCGCGACCGACGCCTACGACTCAACAGTGACCGACACAACCAGAATCCCAGCGACCGATTTGTGGTGCCGATTGTCTCGATCAACCTTAGGTAAGTAGGAGCATCTGCCGAGAATAACGGAGAGAGATAATGAAACGCGCCATCGTGTGGAGCGTCGTGCTGGCGAGCCTGTGGCTGAACCTGTGGTCTCAGGAACCTTCCGCAACGAGTCTGCTCGACCTCAACGGGATGGCGAAATCAGCACCCGAATCCTCTCAGGTGATAGGCGTCGCCTCTTCGGACTTGATACCAGGCAACGGCACGCGTGGGCATTACACCCTGCGTTACGCCCCTATCGTGCCCAACTCTGAAGTGGTGTTCGTCGATGGTAAACGGCTTGCCCGCGACTTGGACTACTGGATTGACTACGGTTCGGGCAACCTGAGCTTTGCGCTCCCCGTGCGACGCTTCTCCACCATCCAAGTTTCGTACCGCTATGACCCCAACAGCAAGCGTTCCGAGGCGGTCTCAGCGCTCCCCCTGATGAGCCTCTCGTTCGGGCAGGGTGGCGGACTGCAAGCGCTCTACATGCCCGGCATGACTGAGACCACCCGCGAGGGCGTGAGCTACCGCTTGAGCGCGTACGGGATGCAAAACGCCCTGCGCTTCGGGGGCAACAACAGTTTGCAAGGCTACTTCTTCATCGGCTCGCGGGAGCAGGTGCGTGCTTACGCCTCGCCCACACAAGCAAATCCCAACTCGATGAAGGTGACTCCCACCGAGGTCGACCAGTTCATTATGCAAAGCCTGCAGTTGGATGCGGGCGCACTCCAGCTCAGGGCGAACTATCAGGATATTGGACGAAGTTTCTCGCCCCAGAAGATGCTCGGCGCCCAGAGTGGGCTGGACGCCAATCGCTTAGCCCAGCTGGAGCGCGAGCGGGGGCTGAAACGATTTGACTACACGCTGGGTCTGCAGTTCAACGCCAACACCTCACTGCAACAGTCGCGCCTGCGTATTGAGGACGATAAGGGGGCAATCACCCAAGAGGGCTGGCAGTTTACGAGCCAATGGCTCAACCTCAACTGGACACGGCGGGAGTCGTCGGCAGAGTTCCAACGCTACAAAGACCTTGCTGATGCCCCTAAAGATGACTGGGTTCGCGAGCGGGGATTGGTGCGTGAGCAGATGACCTCCAGTCTCAGCCTTGCCCCCAACAGCACCGCCAAGTACGAACGGCTCAGCGTCTCTCAGGGCAACGAGACGATTGAACGGGTTATCTATGGGATTGACCTACCTTGGCTTAAGGTGAACCGCCTCCAGCAGTCGGTGGGTAGCCAGTTCACACGCTTCGGCGACCTCGCTGAGGCAGATAAGGGCCAGCTGGCGCGTGAAGTGGGTATGAGCCGAGACATGACCACTGCTCAACTCCAACTGCCGGGCTTCTTAGTCGGCACGAACTTCCAGTGTGTGAGCGCACCCACAGGCGACCTAGAACGCCAACATATACAAGTTCAAAGCGAAAACCTGCGAATAGAGCATCTCCATCGCTCGGTCAGTCCCGAGTTTGGGCACATAGCGAACCTGAAGCCCGAAGAGCACCATCAGATGGCGGAAGAAGTGCGCGCGTTCCACGACCCGCAGAACGCTGTGCCCCTCACGCCTGAGGATGTGCCGCAGGTCCTAAGAGAAGGTGGATTGGGGCGCACCCTCCAGCGCGCAGAGATTAAGCCCTCTAAAGACCTCACACTGGCGGTCAAACGCTACAGCGTGGAAGACCTCATCGGCAAAGATGACATTACGGGCACTCAGTGGCAGATTCGCTCGCCGAACTTCCAGCTTCGCTTGCATAACCGTGGCATCGGTTCCAACTTCGGACGCTTGCGGGACCTCACCCGAATCGAGCAGATAATGTTCCACAATGAGCAGGGGCTTCAGCGTTCCGACTGGGATGCGATGTACACGACGAAAGGGTTCGGCTTTGCGGTCGCCAATACCCGTATTATGGCAATCGGGGCAGGGGTACAGCGCACGAGCTATCGCCTCATCACGCCCCCGCTGGAGTTCAACTACAACCAGCGTCAGGTGGACGCCGATTTTTCCCGTGTGCACGACCTTGCCGACCCCGAACGCGACTTTCTGGCGCAACTGCGTGGCTTCCGCCAGCACGACTGGACCGCCAAACTGCGCATCGCGCCGAACCTCCAGCTGGAGCTGTTCCAGTTTGATGCAGGGAACCCATTGGAACAGATTGGCAATAAGCGCAATCGCTACCGATTCGTGTGGCAACCGAGCAAGCACCTCACCTTCGGACGCCAGTCGGACGAGTATCGATCCGACAAGTTGAGCGAGGGGCTGTTCCACGACGAGTACGAGCGCAACGATATCCAGTACCTGCTGGGTTTCGGGCAACTCAACGCCTATCAAGAGCGCCGTCAAATCGGGGGCACTCTGGCGAACCCGCTCTATCAGACGACCGAATACTGGCGCTTTGGCTCCGACGCCCTGCGCAATATGAACTTGGCATTTGAGGAGCGCCGCACGCGCGCGACGGGCGCCGTCAGCGAGCGATACCGCAACTACCAAGTCGGCTACCAGCTCAACCCCCAGATGAAGGTGAACTTGGCGCACGCTCAAGCTAACCGCGAGGGCGCACCCGATGTATCGAGCCAACAAGTTGGGCTGGAGTACAAGGTGCGTGAGGGCACCACGCTCAGCTTCAACGAAACTCGGCAGGCACGCGAAGGGGCGAACGGCACGCGCGTGCTGTCCGCAGGGCTAACACAGAGCGCCTTCGGCGTGTTGAGCATCGGCGGGGTGTATCAAGAGCAACGCCACGACCGCACCAACACCCGCGCCCAAAGCCAAGCGGTCATTCAAACGGCTAAACCGTTTGACTTGCTCTTCTTGCGTGGTCTGCAGTTTGATTTTCGCTACGGCGCGCTCGTTGACCACCACGCTTGGCAACAGGAGAACAAACACTTCACGGCTCAAGCCTCGCTCTGGAACCACAAAGTTGCGGGCGGATATGTGGGGCTGTATGTGCCGGGGCAGGGTAGGGCAGTAGACCGCTACTACCAAATCGAATCGCCTCCCAGCGAAGTCCTACGCTACAACTTGATGTACAAGACGCGTACCTATCAGGATGGACGTCTGTTTCTGGTGCGCCAGTACAACATCACTGTCAAACCTAACAAGTACTTCGCCCTCACCCACGAGTTCCAGACTCATCCAGAGCAAGCAAACCCCCATGTGGTGCTGGGGTCGGTGCTTCAGCCAACGGGCTTCTCGGCTTGGGGACTGGAGTGGCGCTGGACAGAGCGTGTCTTGCTCAAAGGCGACTACCGAATCGAGTGGAACGACCAGCAGAATCGGCGCGTGCGTCGCGGTGGGTTCACGCTCAGCGCCAGTCAAACCGATAACCTGCGCTATGACCTCGGCTATCGGGTGGACTCTGAGCGGTTCGGCACGCGGGAGAACCGCGCTCACACCTTCTACCTCTCCACCGAACGAAAGCTGGACTCGGAGAACTTCTTGATGTTCGGCTTCCAGTGGACGCACTACGAGCGTCGCGCCGACCCGAACATTCCTCGCGACCAACAGCGCCTCGTGCTGGAACTGCGTCGCCCATTCTGAGGTAGGTATACTCAGCAGGATTATGAAACCGGTTATTGAAGTGCGCAATCTGACGAAAGACTATAAGATGGGCAGTGTCGTTGTCCACGCCCTGCGTGGGGTGGACTTGACGGTGATGCCCGGCGAGTTCGTGGCGATTATGGGACCCTCTGGGTCGGGCAAATCCACCTTTATGAACCTCATCGGCTGTTTAGACCGCCCGACCAGCGGCGAGTACTACCTGAACGGGGAACTGGTCAGCGCGATGACCGATGCCCAGCTCGCTCAAATCCGCAACCGCTACATCGGCTTCGTGTTCCAGACCTTCAATCTATTGCCGAGGGTCACGGCGCAGAGGAATGTGGAGTTGCCCCTGCTGTATGCGGGCGTACGCAATCGCTCCGAGCGCGCTCGGCGTGCCTTAGAGATGGTCGGACTGGGCGAGCGCATCCACCACCGACCGAACGAGCTCTCAGGCGGTCAGCAACAGCGTGTAGCAATCGCCCGTGCCATCGTGACAGACCCCGTGCTGATTTTGGCGGATGAGCCGACAGGCAACCTCGATTCGCGCTCCAGCGAAGAGATTATGGCGATTTTCCAACGGCTCAATCGTGAGGGGCGCACAATCTTGTTGGTGACTCACGAGCCAGACATCGCCGAGCATGCGAAGCGCATCGTGCGATTCCGCGACGGCAAAATCGTCGCCGACGAGACAGTGCATAACCCGCGCGACGCCACACGCGAACTGGAAGTCATCCCTGCTTTGGACTGAAGAATGCCCCCGCTGAGAGATGCTCGCACATCTAAGCGCATCGCCAAACCCCAAGTCTGGGAAGATGAGGGCATCCCTAAGGCCTATAGCGGGGCGCGCACGCACGAAATCCAGTTCAGCGCTCAACTCCGTCCCGACCGTCGGTACTGGCTCCACTTCGGGGGGGTGAGCTACGAAGCGATAGGGCACCTCAACGGCATCCCTGTGGGAACCCATCACGGCATTTGGGACGCCTTCACTTGGGAGGTGACGGACGCGATACGCAAAGGGCGCAACAAGCTCACGGTGCAGGTGGAGCGCAACGGCACTCCACGCTTCCCCGTACCTGAGGTGCTGAGCGGGTTCCTGCCTTATGTGTCGTGCCCGTTTGGGGGTATCTGGAAGCCTGTATGGCTATTTGAGACGGGGCAGACCTGGTTCAGTGATGTGTGGGCGCACGGAGATGCTGACGGCAACTTCACTCTCAGTGCTGAGATGGAGGGCGAACTTCCCGCCACCGTAGACCTGAAGGTCTATGACGAGCAGGAAAGACTGGTCTATCACACGGCAATCCACGCCGAAAGCCACTCACTCCATCATACGGCGCCTGTAGAGGGCGGGCAGGCTTGGACGCCTCATTCGCCCCATCGGTACCGCTGTGTGCTGGAGCTGTTCAGCGCTGGGGAGCGTTCGCACTCGGTGGAGCAGTGGTTCGGGTTCCGTTCCGTTCAAGTGGACGGGACTACGATTCTGCTCAATGGTGAGCCGTTCTACCCTCGTGGGCTTTTGCACTGGGGTTGGTATGCCGATACGTGTGCGCCGAACCCCCACCGAAAGGTAGCGAAAGACGAGCTTCGGGCACTTCAGCAGTGTGGTTTCAACCTGTTGAAGGCGTGCCTCTGGGTACCCTCGGAAGAGTACCTTGCGCTGTGCGACCAGATGGGGGTAGCGGTCTGGCTGGAGCTGCCGCTGTGGCTTCCCCGAATGAACCCTGAGCAGATACGCCAAACGGCAGTGGAGTATGCGCGTATCGTGCGTCAAGTTCGCCACCATCCCTCAATTGTCATCTGGACGCTGGGCTGTGAGCTTTCCGCTCGCTTCCCCAACGAGGCGCTGGGTGACCTTTATCGACTGGTCAAGGAGCTTACAGGTAGCCCGCTTGTGCGCGACAACAGCGGCGGGGGCGAGTGTTATGGCGGGGCGGTTCAAGAACACGCCGACTTTGCGGACTATCACCTCTATGGCGACCCCCACTTCGCTCGGCACACCTTCCGCTCTTTCCTGGACACGCCACGCCCAACCGTACCTT
>CAKZQI010000083.1 GCA_937139515.1 uncultured Armatimonadota bacterium
ACTGGCCTACCCGATTTTTCACGGGCAGGATGACCGTGCTACGATTTTTCGAACACCCTCCTTATGCCTTGAATTCGTTCTGGAGCATCGGGTACACTATCGCCTGTCGGGGCGTAGCTCAGCATGGTAGAGCGCTCCTTTCGGGTGGGAGAGGTCGGCAGTTCGAATCTGCCCGCCCCGACCATGACCTACCCCGGCACAATAGCATACTTCATCCCCTCACCCCGATCTAGGGCTTCGTACACCGAGACAATCTCGCTCAGGGGACGCGTGGCGCTAACCAGTCGCTCTACAGGCAACACCCCACTGCGCAGGCGCTCCAGAGCGTTTAGGGCGTCCTGCGTGGTGAGATGAAAACTCCCCAGAAGGGTGCGCTCGCCGTAGTGGAGCTGTTCGGCATTCAAGCAGACCGTTTCGCCCTTCGCCAGCCCACTGTAAAATAGCACCTTTCCACCTGGTAGACACAAATTCGGGGCGGTCTCCCACACGATGCGTGCGCCTGTGGCTTCAATCACGACATCGTACTGCTCGCTCACGGCACTCGGTTCCGCAACGAGCGTGCGCGCGCCCAGCTCCTGCGCCAATCTAAGCCGTTCGGCACGACGCGCTATCATCGTGACCTCACAGCCCCGTGCCCGCGCCTCCATCAGGTGTAGATAGCCCATCACACCCGCTCCTAGAATGGCGACCGTGTTGCCGGGCAGGGGTTCCAGCACGCGCCAAGCGTGGAGTACACAGGCTAACGGCTCTGCGAAGGCACCTTGAAGATAGTCCAAACCTTCCAGCCGAAACAGGTGGACGCGTGCCACCCGCGCACTGAGGCGCACATACTCCGCATAAGTGCCCAACACCACCGAGTCGAACAGGTTGCGACAGAGGTTATAACGCCCGCGCAGGCACATATCACACGCTTCGCAGGGCGCGGTCGGCATCCAAGTCACGGGGTCGCCGATTGCCACACGGCTCACGCCCTCGCCGATTGCCACCACATCCCCTGCCCCCTCGTGCCCAAAGGGACCGAAGGGCAGTTTCGCATGCCCGCGCCGATAGGTTTTCAGGTCAGTTCCGCAGGTCAGGGCGACCCGCACTCGCACGACCACCTCGCCCGCCTGCGGCTCGGGGATCGGCACTTCGGCTAAGACCAGTTCGCGCGGTGCCAGCAACTGCGCTTGCAACATCGCTCAGAGTGTACCTCTTGAGGTAAAGGGGGGGCATTTGGGCACCCTGAACCTACTTCCTTCAACGAGCGGTTTCCATCGGCAGGGGGATTGGGTGTCCCAGCTCGGTGGTGAGGTCGGCGATGCGCTTCATCACATCCCAGCTGAACGCCTCGCGGGTTTGGCGGTCGGTGCGCTCGCCGTACAGGTCTTGATAACGCACGGGGTGCCCGAAGGCGATTTTGACCTTGGTGGGTTTGGGCAGGCGCGTGCCCTTGCGCCACGCTTTCTCCGTGCCGACAATCGCAGTGGGTAGCACAGGCGCTCCCGATTGACGCGCCAGTAAGGTCACGCCTGCCGTAGGGGGGAGCAACCGCGTGCCATCGCCCCGCGTGCCTTCAATAAAGATAATCAGCGCGCGCCCCTCCGCCAAAACCTGCAGGGCGGTTTTGATTGCCCCTACATCGGCAGTGCCCCGCTCAACAGGGTAAGCCCCCAAACGCTGGATGAGCTTGGTGAAAAGCCCGTAGCGAAACAGTTCCGCCTTCGCCAGGTAGCGCAGTTCGCGCGGGCAGGCACAACCAATCAGGGGTGGGTCTAACAGGCTCATATGGTTCGGCGCAACAATCAGCGGTCCCTCCAACGGCACGCGCTCGGCACCGACCACTTCTAAACGAAAGTAGAGCCGAGCCAGCCCCCGCACCAACACCCAACCTGCCCGATAGAGCCAATCGGAGGAGCGCACCATGCCACTACTTCTCAATAACGAACTCCGAAGTGACTTCGGTGGGCAGGCGTAGGGTCGCCGACGCGGAACAATATTTCTCGTCAGACAGCTTGACGGCGCGTTCCACCGCCGAAGGGTCTAACTGGTCGCCTTTGAGGTGGTGGGTAATGACGACTTTTGTGAAACGGCGCGGATGTTCGGGCGCACGCTCCGCATGAATAGCAACCCGATACTCGCTCAGCGGCTGTTTCATCTTGTTCAGGATGGCGACCACATCAATCGCCGTGCAGGCAGCAACGGCTAAGAGCATATGTTCCATCGGTGTGGCGGCGACATCGTTACCTCCCGAAGCAGGGTGGGCATCAAACAGCACAGGGTGTCCCGTGCCCGAACGCCCCTCAAAAAGCATATTTCCCTTCCAAACCAGTTCGCCTTCCATCCCCTTCAGTGTACCCAGTTTCGGGAACCGAACCCGTCCACTCAGGTATAGTCTACAGGGAACAACGATGAGGAAAGGACTGGTTGGCTGTATCGTGGTCATCGGCGTCTTGCTGATGGGTGGCGGAGTTGCATGGGTGCTTTTGGCAGGACGCGGTGCTCAGCAAGTTCAAGCGACCGAGCGCGTGTTCACGGTCGCTAAAGGCGAAATTTCGGTGGATGTGAGCGAATCGGGGGCGGTGGAGCCTGTGCGCTTGGTGGAGATCAAGTCGCGCGTGCCGGGCAGAATAGAAGAGCTATTGGTGGATGCGGGGGCCCTGGTAAGGCAAGGGCAACTGCTGGCACGGATTGACCCCCGCGAAATCAAACAGCAGGTGGAGCAAGGGAGCGCTCAGGTCGAATCGGCGAAAGCGAGTACCGAACGGGCACGAATCGCCTTAGAGGTGCAGGAGCGCGAGGCACGGCTCCAACTGCGTCAAGCCGAGATTCGCTTGGAGCAGGTGGCGCAGGAGCTGGAGGCGCAACCGACAATCACCCGCTCCAGTCTCCAATCGGCAGAATCGGCGTTCAAAAGCGCTCAGGAGAACCTGCGCCTGTTGGAAACAGTGAAACACCCCCAAGAACGGGTGGAGGTCGCCAACGCCGTGCGCACGGCAGAAGCGCAACTGCAGGAGGCACAGCGCAACTACGAACGGCTCCAGAACCTGTTGGAGAAGGGCTATGTCTCACGCCAGCAGGTAGACAGTGCCCGCACGGTGCTCACGAACGCCGAGAGCCAACTGCGCAATGTGCAACAGCGTCAACAGCAACTCGCCGAGCAACAGCGGATTGAGCTGGAGACCGCCCGCGCCCAGCTCGAATCGGCACGCGCCGACCTAGAGCGCGCCCGCGCAAACGCGGTTCAGGATGAAATCAAGCGCAAAGCCTACGAGACCGCCAAAAACGAGGTGGAGAACGCACGGCTCCGCCTGAGAGATATAGAAATGCGCCGACTGGAGCTCCAACAAGCCCGTGCCGCCGAGCGCCAAGCCACCAGCCAGTTCCAAAACCTCATGATCCAGTTCTCGGAGACCGATGTGCGCGCACCCCTCAGCGGGATAGTGACCCGACGCTACCGCGAGGTGGGCGAGCTGGTGATGTCGGGCACGACCGGCTTTGGCGAAGGCACCCCGATTATGCAAGTCGCCGACCTCTCTCAGATGCGTGTTCGGCTCAACCTGAACGAACTGGATGTGGCGAAGGTCAAGGTGGGCATGCCTGTGGAAATCAAGGTAGATGCCCTGCCCGGTAAGGTGTTTCAAGGTGAGGTGCGCAAGATTGCCCCTGCCTCACAATCGGCTCAGGGGGGAGGTGGGTTGGGAGTGGTCAAGTTCGCTGTAGAGGTGTACCTCAAGCAGACCGACACTGCCCTCCGCCCCGGAATGACGGCACGCTGTCGTATCCTGACCGCCTCGCGCAAGGGAGTGCCCGTGTTGCCTCTGGAGGCGCTAGGCACGGAGGGCGACAAGTACTATGTGTTGAAAATCGTGCCCAACCAAACCGATGCGCAAGGGCGCCCCAAGACCGAAAAGGTGTTTGTGGAAGTCGGGCTACGCAACAGCAGTCAGGCGGAAATCGTGAGCGGGCTTCAAGAAGGCGATAAGGTACAAAAACCTCCCTTCAGCGGACCCCAACGGCGCCAGTTTGAGTTTGGCGAGGGCGACGGCGAGCGTCGGAGCGAAGACTAAAGTGTACGGGACTGGATAGAAGCTCGAGCAAGAGCTTCTACAGGTGAGGAAGGCGTCAAAACCGAGCCGACGACGGTGCGCTATCGCAACTGGCGTTTCGTGTTCAGTTGGGCTAGGAAGGAGTACACCAATCATCTGGTGATGGGGCACCCTGTAGAGCGGGAGCCGAAGTAGGCTAACGCAGTGGAGAAGACTGGTTCCCTCCCCCTGCATTTAGACGCAGGTAGGTAGCCCCGAACACTGAGATTCGGTTCTATCAGGAGGGGTCAAAATCCCCCCTCAAAAGCAGGAGTATCTACCCCTTTGCCGAAATGGCACTTGGGGAGGTCGTATGCGACTGAGAACAGGGCTATGGATAGTCTGCGCACTGATTGATGGGGTAGGACACGCTCAGCCTGTTGACCCACGCGCGTTCCCCGCCCAGAAGCTGAGTCAAGCCCCTGTGATTGACGGTGTCGTTAGCGAGGACGAGTGGCGCGAAGCGTTCGTGATAGAGCGGTTCTGGTCGCCTTCGCGTCAAAGTTGGGGCACGCCCAACACACGCGCCTACATCGGCTACACTCGTGAGGCAATCTATGTGGCGTTCGTTTGTGAAGACCCGAACCCGCAAGCGATTTTGGCGCAGGAGACCAAACGCGGGGGCAACCTAGAAAACGACGACACGGTCGCCGTGCTGATTGACCCGCAAGCGCGTAATCTGGAACCCTACACCTTCACCGTCAACGCACGAGGCACCCAAACGGAAGACATCCCCGCAGGCACAACCGAGAACATCCGCTGGCGCGGCGACTGGCAAGCCTCAGCACAGATTACCGAGTTCGGCTGGCAAGCCGAGATGCGCATCCCGTTCCAGAGCCTGCGCTACAACGCCAACCAGCGTCAGTTCGGCGTCATTCTGGAGCGGTACCTACCCCGCCAGAACGAGCTTCACACCTTCCCCAATATGGGTGCCTTTTACTCTACCCGCCGTCAGACACTCTGGACCGATTTAGACCCCCCCCCACCGCGCTATCCCATCATCCTGCTCCCGTATTTCACAGGCG
Source organism: uncultured Armatimonadota bacterium (assembly GCA_937139515.1). Lineage (GTDB taxonomy): Bacteria > Armatimonadota > Fimbriimonadia > Fimbriimonadales > GBS-DC > CAKZQI01. The sequence continues at coordinate 5,093 of CAKZQI010000083.1, forward strand.
ACAGCACGGAGGGCACTACCACCTCGCGTAGTGGGTTGGATGTGCGCTATATGGCGGGCGACCCTCTTACTGCGGTGTTCACTCTGCGCCCCGACTTTCGCAATATCGCTGGCGATGTGGCGAAAGTGGACTTCTCTTACACCGAGAAACTGCTGGAGGAACAGCGTCCTTTCTTCCAGGAAGGGCGCGAGTTTATGCCCCCACGCGCAATGTTCTACAGCCTGCGCGTCCAAGACCTGACCACAGGAGGCAAGGCGTTCGGTACACTCGGCGACTGGCGCTATGGGGTGCTGGTGGGCGAGTACGACCACACCAACGGGCGCACCCGCCAAGTGGGGATGGGGCGCGTCCGCTATCAGTTCGCTGAACGCTCGTTCGTCAACTTTCTGGCAGTGCGCTTGCAAGGCGATGTGCGCGAGACCAACTACGGGGTGAGCCTGGACACCAGCCGCATAGACGGCGAGGGCGAAATCCGTCTGACAGGCGCACTCTATCGGTTGGAGGGCGACCGCGAGGGCACCCATCAGCAATACACGCTCCTGCGCAACGCCCGCGAGCGCCTGCCCAACTACCTGCTCCAGTACACCGACATCGAGCCGAACTTCCGCCCCCGATTGGGCTTTGTGCCCGAATTTGGCTACCGTGCCTGGCGGTTCGGCATTTTCTGGTTTGACCGTCCCGAGTCGGGCAACCTGCTCTACAACGAGGCGCGCTTGGAGCTCAACACGCGCAAGAACTACGGCGGGAGCCTGCTGGATGAAGGGGGTACCTTCACCTACCAGTGGCTGTTCCGTAGCCAGAACCGCCTCACGCTCGGACTGAACTACCTGAACCGCCCTCCGAATATTGACCGCACGGTGAGCCTCACCTACGGTTGGAATGTGTTGGACCTATACCGCTCTGGGGAGCTGTTTGTGGATGCGGGCGAACAAAACGGGGGCAGAAGCCTGTACGCCTCACTGACCCAGTCGCTGGAGATAGCCCCGCGTCTACGACTGCGTCTGGAACTGGAGACGCTCACGATTGCCTATTCCGACCCCGAAGTGCCCGACGATTCGGCGCGCCAACTCATCTTCACGCTCAACTACGAGATAGACCCCGAACGGGCTGTTGGAGGGCGCTTGGTGTTGAACCGCTTGGAGTTCGGAGGCGAACGCGAGGATACGCGCAACTTCTACCTCACTTACCTTCAGCGCGTCAGGCAAGGGTTTGATATTTACCTCATTTATGGACTGCCTAACGCCAGCCGAACGCAGAACCGCTTTGCAATCAAGGTCATGACGCCGATAGAGATACGCTGACCCAAAGCGACTTTGACCTACCAAAGAAACTGTTGGGCAACTCTAAAGCCCAACTTGTAAGACTGAGCGGTAGCGGGGAGCTCGACTTCGTGTTTCGTAGGGACTCTTTGCTTCGCTCAGAGTGACGAGCGGGGATGTGTGGGGCTCCCCCTGCCCAAGACAAATTAACATTTTCGCCCGAAAATGTTAATTCCCCACCCCCAATTTGAAGTTTTCGTCAATTCTGCCCGCTCAGCCCAAGCGGTCAAGTTGGGCGCGGCTTTTGCTGTCTAAGCCGTTGATGTCGCGGATTTCGTACCGACTGCCGTCCACCGCCACAATCAGGTAGCGCACAGGCGACAGCTCGTGCACATTGTCGCGCCAGTTGCGGACATAAAACATGCGAGGTCCTCGGTCAGTCTCCACCTCCCAGCGGAGTTGTCCGTACTCTTCAGTCAATGAAAGCACGCGTTCTATGACCGGGATAAAATAGCGTCGTTCCAGTTCCTCGTCCAGCACTTGGCGCGAGGCGGGTGGCATCCCCTCCAGCGTGCGGAACATCCCTACCTCCACAAACTTCTCCTTTTCCTCACGGCGTAGCACGCTGATATAATGGTTCGCATCCGAGAAAGGGAAGGCGCGGGCGAACTGCACCTCATCGTACACCTCACCGTTGGGCAACACCATACGCACCTGGTGGCTGTCAGGCACCCGCTCGATCACCACCGCTGTGGGGTCTAACCACCGAATGTCCAGCTGGCTCATAGCTTGGAGGTTATACCTGATATCTGAGACCGCCGTTTGTCATTCTGCCTTCCCGTTTGTCATTCTGAGCGGAGCGAAGAATCTCGACGAAACCGCAGGCATAGACCCTTCGCTTCGCTCAGGGTGACAGAGTAGGCTTTTCAGATGGAACCGAAGCTCGCGGTTCGGTGCTACCAAAGCCACGCGAGGCAACTTGGGCAAGGATGCCGAGGGTGTTCGATAAATCACTGGGATCGCGGGCGTCTCGCCCGCAACTGGGGCTTGGGCATCTTTGCCCAAGAGGCTCTCTACGACCGTGCAGGCGAGACGCCTGCGTTCCCAGCGGACCCATCCTGCCCTGCTCCTGCCTCGTGACGCGCGCTCTTGCTGCACGGGCAGATGCCCCTGTCACGATTTTTCGAACACCCTCAAGGATGCCCGTGCCACGAGCAAAGCGGGCAGGATGCCCGTGCCACGAAACACGGGCAGGATGCCCGTGCCACGAAACACGGGCAGGATGCCCGTGCCACGAGCAAAGCGGGCGGGATGCCCGCGCTCCAAACTATTTCACCTTCTGACTAATACAAGATCAAGTGGCAGGGAGTGAACCACCCGCGTCGAACTCCATACCTGCAGGAGGCAAATCGTATGTCAACATTTGAAGGGACAGGGCCGCTGGCACGACTGATTTTCAAGCGTGAAGGGCGCACCAAACGCATCTCCAGCTGGGATAAGACGGGAGGCAACCGCGACTTTCTGACCATCCCCGCTGGCGAGACCGCAACGCTCGCCGAGATAGAGGGCACAGGCTGTATTCGCCACATCTGGGTCACCGTCGGCTGTCGCGACCCGCTCTATCTGCGCAAAGTGATTTTGAAAATGTACTGGGGCGGCGAGACCGAACCGAGCGTGCTGTCGCCATTGGGCGACTTTTTCGGGCTGGGACACGGAATCGCACGCTCCTACCAATCGATGCCGTTCAACACCGTCACCCACGAAAGCAACGAGGGCAACTACGGGGGCGGAGTCGCCCTCAACTGCTACTTCGCCATGCCGTTCAGTCAAGGCGCTCGGATTGAGGTGGTCAACGAGTGCGAGATTGAGGTCAGCTCGTTCTACTACTATGTGGACTACGAACAGTATGACCACCCTCTGCCTGACCAAGTGCTTCGCTTCCACGCCCACTATCGCCAAGAGTATCACACGCAGGGCACTCAGGGCAACCTCTTTGAACAGCGCAAGAACTATTGGGAACTGCTCGCTACGCCTAACCTCAGCGACGAGGAGAACTACCTGATTTTGGAAGCGGAGGGCACTGGGCACTTTGTGGGCTGTGTGCTCTCGGTGGACAACATCGACCCGCTCCCAGTTATCCGCAAGCTCGGTTCAAACGAGCAGGTCCTCAAAGAGTACACCTGGTGGGGCGAAGGCGACGATATGATTTTCATCGATGGCGAGCCGTGGCCCCCCTCTTTGCACGGCACCGGCTCGGAAGATTATCTCACCCAAGCGTGGGGGATGCACCCGAAGGCTTATCTCTATGCAGGCACCTCCATCCCCGAGCATGACCCCAAACATCCAGACCGACACCAATGCACTTCCTACCGCTTCCACATAGAAGACCCCATCCTGTTCAGCAAGTCCATTCGGGTTAGCATAGAGCATGGGCATGCAAACCTGCAGGAGAACGACTATTCCAGTGTGGCATATTGGTATCAGGCAGAGCCGCACAAATCGCTGGAGCCGTTGCCCCCTGTAGCCGAGCGCATCCCTCGCAATAAGCGCACTTCGGGATGAGCTCACTTTGGCTCTTTCCGATTGCAGTGGGGGCGGGTGCGTTCGGCTCGATGCTGGGGCTGGGCGGAGGAATTATCTTAGTGCCTGCCCTCACCCTGCTGATGGGAGTGGATATCAAGATTGCCGTCGCCACCAGTTTGGTGGGGGTTGCGGCGACCTCGTGCGCAGGCGTGCAGACCTACTTGCAGTCGGGGCTGGTGGATTGGCGGATTGCGGTGCGTTTGCTCATCCCCACAGTATCGGGCGCGATTGCGGGCGGGCTTCTGTTGCCGTTCTTGTCGCCGCGCTGGGTCGCTGGGCTGTTCATTCTGCTTATCTTCTATGTGCTGGGTCAGATGGTGTGGGCGATGCGCCATCCGCGCCCTGCCTCGCCCCAAGGCGGTGAGTGCCGAGCGCGCTGGAACCCTCAACAACGCACGATTGCTGTCGGGCTGAGCCTATTCGGGGGCATCACCTCAGCGATTTTGGGGGTAGGAGGCGGGCTAATCCAAGTGCCACTACTTCACGCTATCTTGAAAGCGCCTCTGCGCTGTGCGATTGGCACCAGCACTTTCTTGATTGGCGCCACCGCCTCCACCAGCGCCCTGCTCTACCTCGTTCAGGGCAAGCTTCAGCCGGATATTGTCGTGCCTGCCACTTTGGGGGTTCTGGTGGGGGCGCGCCTGGGCGCAAAGTTCGCCCAACGCGTGCCTGCGACCGTGCTACGGCTCCTGTTTCTTGGCGTAATGCTCTACACGGTGGCGAGGCTCTACTTGCGGTGGTTTGTTTAGGCAGGTGAACACTCCCTGTGTAGGGGCAGACTTTTGTGTCTGCCCCCATTTCAGGCTGGGTTGAGAGTGTTTGAAAAATCTATATTGACCTCACCCCCAACCCCCTCTCCGTAAACGGAGAGGGGGCTTAGGGGCACTGTCCTTCCCCCTCTCTGGTTGCGGAGAGGGGGGACAAAGGGGGGGATGAGGTTCTCTGGAAAGACGAGGAGTGAACAAGGTGCAAGGACACCTCGCTATTTTTCAAACATCCTCGGCTGGGTTAGTTGGGTTTCTGGTTTTGCTCAGGGCTGGCAGGTTCTGGACGATAGTGGATGCCCTGCTCCTTCGGCTGACCGTACAGTTCGGGATGGAATTGCTTACCCTGTGTCGATTTTCACTGGTTCCTCTGCCCAACAACTTGATACACCTCTACCTGACGCTCAGAGAACACCAACTGGAGACTGCCCTTCCGTATCGCATCATAGTACAGAGCGCGCCAAGTTTCGGGGGCGCCCTGAGGCGTGAACATGCGGTTAATCAAGACATACCGATAGCCGTTCTGCATTAGCCACCGCACCAGCGCATCGCCGTCCGCCAACTGGTCATACGGAATAAGCCGATGATGCCCCGCATTGCCCCAGAGGTAAGGGCGCTCCAGATAGTACCCGCGCGTCTCATCCAGCAGGATAACCCCTGCCTTGTTGGGGGTTTGCGTGTTCAGGTAGCGCACAGCGGGATAAATCTGGAGCCGTCTCATCAAGAACGCCTCGCGGTCGGACTGGGCTAAGCCGAGCCACGGCAGATAACTGCTCCCCAACAGCCAAAGCGTGAAGCCCCCCTGCGCAACCAGTAGCCCCACAAACAGCCCACTCTGCCAGCGTGGAAGTCGGTTCAAACGCGCCCCAATCACCGCACCCCAAACGGGAAACACGAACAACATATAGCGCACCTGTTGCATCAGCACGAACCAGCCCAGCATGCTCAGCCCGACGAACCCGAGAAGCCAGCCCAGACCGTTGCCTACGCCACCGCCCACCAAGATGCCCAACCCTGCCAGATAGCCCATCCCCGAAGCGGGGAGCAGGTAGGCGCGCTCGCCGATAGCCACTCCTATTGGGTCGGCGAAGGGGGCAGGGTGAGCCGTCAAGTTCCACGGCGCCAGAAGCAGTTGTGCAGGGGCGCGCCCCATCCCGAACTTGAGCTGGTCGTTTCGGTAGGCGTCGGCTTGGGCTTGGCTCCACTGCTCGCCCCCGAACAGGCTATAGGCGAACGGATACACAGGATTGCCCGTCCAGTACCAATTCCGCAGGTACCAAGGCGCACCGATTGCCAGCGCTAGGATGCCTGCCAGCACCAGCATACGTGCGCCCGACGCCCACCGCTCGCGAACACACCATAGCAATCCCAACAACCCCAACAACCCCCACGAGAGCAAGGCGTTGTACTTCGTTGCCAGCGCAAAGCCCATCAGTGCGCCCGCCAACCACAACCAGCGTGCCTGCTTCTGTGTGATGCCCTCATAGAGCGCATAAACTGCCAAGCTCACATAGAGGGCGGTAGAGAGGTCCACATAAGCGGTGAATGCCTGCCATGCCACCACAGGTGTGCCGAGCCACAGAAGCGCACTGGCGACACCGTCCCCACCGCGCCGTGCCACGAAGCCCGCCAGCCCCAGCGCCGTTAGGATGCCCATCGCCCAGTGGAACACCTTAGCCATCGGCTCGCTCCCCAGCCACAGCCCCAACAGGAACAACATATCCAACAGCGGTGGGAAATAGCTTTGGTGCATAAAGGGTATCTCTATCATCCCGCCTGCCTTTAGATAGAGCTTGGGGAAGGCGAAGTGATAGGCGAGTGTGTCCCACTCGTTGCCGTCGGGAGGGAGCAGGCACAACACGAGCGTCAGCAGGGCAATTAGCCCCGCCAAAGCGCTCATCCCCAAAGTAGGGGGTGGGGTGCGTTGAGAAGGCGCGCCCCTCAGCAGGGGCAATACGCGTATCCAGCCCCACACACCTGCCAAAGCCACGAGCATCAGCACCACCCAGAGACCGTTTAGCAGATACAGCGCCGTGAAGAGTCCTACTAAGTAGGCAACAATTCCCATCCCCAGCGCACCCCCATATGCGAGCCGTTCCGATGGGCGCAACTCAAATCGGCGCAGAAACCACTGCCCTGCGCCTATCGCCAAAACAACCACCAAAATCCCTGTTAGTAATGCGATGATGGCTTCCAAGTTCGCTCTTCGGGGTCGGTCTCCTACCATGTTTGGGGTATAATGGAACCATGATGAGCCGATTCGCTAAGTTTGCCTGGCTCACTCTGGGCTACAATGTGTTGGTGATACTTTGGGGCGCCTTTGTGCGCGCAACTGGCTCAGGAGCAGGCTGTGGAAGCCACTGGCCCCTCTGTAATGGTGAGGTGATTCCCCGTTCCCCTACGGTTGAGACGCTCATAGAGTTTAGCCACCGTCTCACCAGTGGGTTGGCGTTTTTGTTGGTGTTTGCGATGCTCATCTGGGCGTTTCGCGCCTACCCCAAGAAGCACATCGTTCGGCTGGGCGCCGTATTGAGCATGTTCTTTATGGTGACCGAAGCGTTGGTAGGGGCAGGGTTGGTGCTGTTTGAGCAGGTGGCGACCACCGTCACGATGGCGCGTGCGGTGTGGATGTCGGCGCACTTGCTGAATACTTTCATCTTGCTGGGCGCTATCACGCTCACTGCGTGGTGGGCTTCGGGCGGCGAACGGTTCCCCTTGCGCGGTCAAGGTTGGGTTTTGCCGAAAGTGTTGGGTGCGCTGGTTCTGATGACGCTCATCGGCATGAGCGGCGCTGTCACCGCCTTAGGCGACACCATCCTACACCTAAACGCTGTGGACAACAACCCCGTAGTCGCCGAGACCCTGCTCGCCCTGCGCATCTATCACCCTGGCTTGGCAATCGCCATCTGCTTCTATATGCTGATTGTGCTGACGAACCTGATGCTCCTGCGTCCGCACCCCACCACCCTGCGCTTAGGACTGATTTTCAATCTGACCTATGTGGCGCAGTTGGGATTGGGCGCCTTGAATGTGTGGCTCAAGGCACCCGTGTGGATGCAGTTAGTTCACCTGCTCGTCACCGATGTGATGTGGATTATGCTGGTCATCTTCTGTGCAAAGGTGTTGGCGCTGGCGCCCCAAACGGTCGTCCGTGCCGTCACAATCTCCGAATCGGTTCCCAAAACGGCAGGAGTCCCCTCCGTAGGCAAGAATTAATCTTATCCCTTCTTCGGACTTGACCTGGTCCCAAGGAGCGTAGACAGGGAGGTTTCGTATGCGTTATCAACTCAAGGATATGCCACTCTCAACGGCACTGTTGGTACTGGTGACTCTGTTCGTGTTGGCGGGCAGTGTCCACCATGTGGCTTATACTTTCAGCACTTTAGAAGGCGGGAATATCTATTGGGGCTATGTGCAGGCATTAGGGATTGACCTCGGCTTGCTGGGCTTAGCCTACGGCATTCAGCTACGCAAGCGTCAGGGACGACCGACCGCCCCGCTGTGGGGCGTGCTGGTGCTGATTACCTTCATCAGCGCCTACGCCAACTATCTGTACGGCATCATGCACCAACAGCCGTTGGAAGTGAGCAGTGCCTTCGACCAGGTAGTGGTGTTCCTGCGTCCGTTCCTGCTGTCCGTTACCCTGCCGATTATCATGTTCGCTTTGATAGAGATTATCGGGGAAGACCGCAACTACGCGCTCAAGCTCCAAGAGCAGAAGGAGGAGCCAGCCCCTGCCAAACCTGCGCCTGAGCCTGAGGAAGAAGTGCTGGTGGAGTACCCCTTGCGCGAGCCTGAGCCTATGCATGCCGTGGTCGCGCTCGCTTCGGAACGCAACGGCAACGGCGCCGCCTCCACCTCTAAGGAAGCGATGATGGAACACCTGTTGAGACTGCTCTATGAGCAACCCAACTTATCGCGCACGCGCCTTGCTGAGATGCTCGGCTGTTCGCGTCAGACGCTCTACAACTATCTGCAAGAGCTGGAAACGCGCGGGTATATACGACGGGTCGGCAGTGGCTATGAGACGGTCGTGACCCCACTCCCCCGCAACGGCACACGCCACCGACGCGACACCCGAATCGATACGAGTTTTTGAAACGGATGGAAAATCGACTGAGGGTGTTTGAAAAATCCCCTTCTCAGCCTCCAGCCACACCACCAACCAAAACACACCACTCCCACATTCCACAACAACACCCGACCCAACACCGCACGACGCGCCATCCCCTCCAAACGCTCCCGA
>CAKZQI010000084.1 GCA_937139515.1 uncultured Armatimonadota bacterium
CAGGGGTTTTGTGTTGCGTTTGGCTTGGCGTTTGGGGGTGGTGTTAGGCTTCATCGTCGAGAGGATACCCGTTGGCGCCCTGATTTTTCAAACACCCCCACCTGTTATTGACTTGGCTCGCCTCTCAGCGCACCTCTGCAGACCGCCTGCTGAGCGCCAGCTTCCTGACGCTGGGCATTACGCTATTGACGATAGCGGTGCCGGTGCAGTTCGAGGCGCCTGTGATTGCCCTGCTGTACAACCTTGAGGCGATGATACTGGTGGCGCTCGGCATCTGGTTCAGCAACCGCCTGCTGTATGCGATGGGCTTGGGCTTATGGCTGGCATCGTCGGTAGCCACTTTGGGAGTGCTGGTCTCCGAACCGAGGTTGCCGCTGGTATTGTTCAACGAGCGTGGGATTGCTCTGCTCAGTTGGACGCTGGGGATGGCGGTGAACGCCCTCGTTGCTCGGATGCGCTCCCTGAATGAGCCTGAGTCGGCGGTGGACAGGCTCCTGCTCCGTGAAGCGGTTGCCATCTTGGGTGGCTTGGGCGCGCTGTTCGGCACGGTGAGCCTGACCACGATGGAGACTTATTACTACTTCAACCTCATCGGTCAACCGAATAATCCGCTCGCTTCGGTATTGGTCTCGCTGGAGTGGACGCTGTTTGGTGTGCTTCTGTTGCTGGGTGGTGCGTGGTACCACACACGCGGAGTGCGCCTGTTGGGATTAGCTTCGCTCGCTATCACGGCTTGCAAGCTGTTCCTGTTCGACCTATCGTTTCTTCAGATGCCTTATCGTATCTATACCTTTGCAGGGTTGGGTATCACCCTGCTGGTCGTGTCGTGGCTTTACAGTCGTTATGGCAAGGAGGTGGCAAAAGAGACCTAAAAGCGGTGGAGGCGCGCCCCCGGCAGGATTCGAACCTGCGACCACCCGCTTAGAAGGCGGATGCTCTATCCCCTGAGCTACGGGGGCATGATGCTCCCTAATTATGGCACAAACCTACGCCCCGCCTTGGGGCGGTCTGCCGAGCCGTATCTCCTCGGCTTCGGGTTCGCTGGGCAGGCGGTAGAGTTCGTCGATCGCCTGCTCGTAAGCCGAAATCTGCTCACGCAAGGGTGCTAAGAGTGTCTCTGAAGAGGGCGTTGCGGCGCGGGGCGCACTGCTGAGCCGTATGGTCTCCACCAGCAGGCTCTCTACGCTGGTGACAATCACGGAGCTCTCGTTCTCCAAAGTTTGCAGGGTTCGCTCTAAGTTGCGGAAGCTCGCCAGTTCGCGCGCCTTCTGGCGATAGGCGTTGGTGAGGGTGGTATGCAGGTGCGGGTCGCGATTGCGTTCCAAACGGCGCCCCAGCGCTTTCATCTCACGCTCCATCTTGGCGCGATAGGCGCGCCACGCCCGCTCGGTGTGAGAGAGGCTGGCAAGTCCCCCCTCGCGCCACGCTTCCCAAGCGACTGTCAGATGGTCTATCCACGACAGTTCGCGCTGGGCTTGGCGCATAATCTGGGCATGCAGTCGGCTGGCGCGATGGCGCAGTTCGGCGTCCTTTCTAAGAATCTCGTCCAGTTCGGGGTACGAGGCGCGCATGCCCGTCATCTGGTGGAGGTTGGCGCGGATTTGTTGCACCATTTGGCGCAGGCGTTGGTGTTGCTCGCGGTGGTGGGGGAGCATCGCAGGCACCCGCTTGGCGCGCCACAGAGCGTAGCCCGCACCCACCAGCGCGCTCCCCCCGATTAGCCCCAGCGTCGTGAGCAGGGTCGTGCTGAGGTTCGGAAGGTATCCCCACAAAAGTCCGCCCACAAGCCAGCCTGCGGTGAGGAACACCCCGATACTCGCACCAAGAAACGCCCCCAATCCGACCCGCAACATAAGTGAATTATACCTATGGGATTCCAATTCAGTTGCAGGAATCGTCGCTTGGCGTGGCGTATAGTTGTTTAGACACAGGAGGTGCGTCGCGGATGGGCGCTCGCATGAGTGGCGAAAGAAACGACTATTAGACGCCCTGAAGCGCTGGGCAACACGCCGAGGGCTGACCGCCGACGATGCCGACGATGCGCTTCAAGAGGCACGGCTCAAGTACTATCTTCGTAGGGGAGTGGAGTTTCTGGATGATGAAACCCCTCAACCCTACCTACTACGCCTGATGATGCACGATGCTATCGTCGAGTTTCATCGCACCTCCCAACGCCGTCAGAGCGCTGAACAGCACTACTACGAGTGCGTAGGACTTATATGGCGAGGTTGCGTCGTACCTCAGACCCTTCTGACAAGCCTTGCTCTCCGCCAAGCACTCATCCTGCCGCCCCAACGCAACCACTGCTTCCTTGTTCATCGCGGACAGTACCAGTCGAATATTAGGTAGAACAGGTGCAGGTTATGAGGTGAGACAGTTATGAGAAACACACACTGCAAAAAGGGACTCACACTCTTGGAGATGTTGACCGTGCTGGCGATTATCGCCCTGCTGGTGGGAATTATTGTGCCCGTGGTTGTGCAGGCACGCAAATACTCCCAGCGGACTGTCTGTGCCTCTAACCTGCGCCAAATCCACTTGGCTTGGTCGCTCTATCTTTCAGACCATAGGGTCGCTCCTACGGAACCCAGTGGATGGCCCCCGCATTTGGGAGCCCTAGAGAGTTATATCAAAGACCGCCGTGTCTTAATATGTCCCTTAGACCCAAACCCAACAATAGGTATCTTCCCAGATGTGGTGCCAACCAGCTACTACCTCAACAGGCGTGGGTTTGGCAAACAGATGCTTGAGGTCGACCCTAACCCTGGTATTGTAGCGTGCATGCTTCATGGTCAGTGCAAGTTCTACTTCCACACAAACCCTACAGAACGTCCACGTCCTATCTGTAAGGGCACGCTTCTGAGAGTACGACTCGATGGCTCACTAAAAGTGGCACGGTACTTCGTGGCGTGCTTCTACGACGGGGAAGGTCGGCTCATCGGAGCTGGGAACATTTACTGGTACTTGTTAACCGACGCGCCTGAACCTCAAGGAGATTTCTCCTACGGCTGGGTTGAATGCCGTCCTGAAGACGACCCTTTCAACAGGTAGCAACGAAGCCAACGCAATCGTGGAGGAACACATGATGCAAAGGACGATTGAAGGATGGCTAATTATGCTATTCACCGCTCCCATCCTGCTCTGGGGCATCACCCAGATTTGTTCGTTGATGGTGTCGCTCATGCCCATTATCCCCTTTGAGCATCGTTGGACCCTTCCATCGTTGCCTGAGTTGGTGTTTCTGGGCGTCTTCACCGTGCCTACTGCGGTCTCCGCTTACCATTATGTGACACAAGTTGACGAGGCGAAGCGGCGCACTGCGAAACGCGTGATGTTCATCGGTCCTGTTCTATTGTACCTGCTCCAATTAGTAGATAATGCTGTGGGGAGACCGTTTATAGAGTTGGGGTTGCAGATTGTGCGTCTGGTCAGTATTGCTTCTTACTTGCTAATCACACTCTACTTGGCGCGCGCCATCGTTAGATGGCAGGAGACGCACGGATAAACTCAGATGGTCTTGAAATCCGCATCCAGCACACGAATGAGCGTTAGATGTTCCAGCTGAGCGCGCAGGGGCTGAAGTGCCGATTGAAACACGCCTTCCGACACTCTGCCCACCAGATAGACCCGCTCGTTCGGCTGTTCCTGTTCGGTGCGTTCAATCGGGAACTGGCTTAGTGGCTGATGAAGCTGGTCTAAGGCTTCTTGTGAACCGACGGCGCGCAGGTAGTAGCGGAAGGCAAGGGCTTCGACTGGGGCGAAGGTGTGAACCTCACCCCCTTGCCCCCTCTCCGTAAACGGAGAGGGGGAACCACCCATCTCCCCTCCCCCTGCATTTAGGGAGAGGTTCGGGGAGGGGGTTTCAGTTGCCCTCACCCCCAGCCCCTCTTCCGACGCTGTGGGAGAGGGAGGGCTGGGGTGGGTGAGGGCACTATCTCGCAACGAAGGGTCAGGCACAGGGGGAGTTGGGTGGCGTGCCACTTCTATCAGGTCGCCCACCACCGCGCTGGCGGTTGCCCGTGCGCCCGCGCCGAAACCGTGAAAGAACATCTCTTGGAAGCCGTTGCCCTGAAGCCAAATCCCGCTGAACGCCCCACGCACTACAATCAGTGGACACCAGTTCGGCACCAGCGCTGGATGCACACGCACATTAATGCGTCCATCGGGCAGGCGTTCGGCATGCCCCAGCAGTTTGAGGCCGTAGCCCAGTTGGTGCGCCCAGCGGATATCGTGCCCGCTCAGGTGGGTAATACCTTCCCGATAGACCGCCTCAACAGGAACCGGCTGCAAGAACGCCAATCGCGCCAAGATAGCCATTTTGTACTGGGCGTCGTAGCCTTCCACATCGCTGGTCGGGTCTGCTTCGGCATAGCCACGCGCCTGAGCTTCCTTGAGGGCGTTTTGGTAGGCTTCGTCGGCAGGTTCGCCCGATTGCACGGCGCGCTCCATATGGCGCAGGATGAAGTTGGTGGTGCTGTTCACAATACCCACCGCGCGCCCGATACGATTGCCTGCCAGCGCGCCCTGTAAGCAGGTCAAAATCGGCAGGCTCCCTGCAACGCTCGCTTCGTAGAGCAGGCGAACTCCCTTCGCCTCTGCCAGCCGTATCAGTTCCTCACCTGCAATCGCCATCACCATCTTGTTGGCGGTAATCACCGACTTGCCCGCTTCTAAGGCGCGCTGGATGTAGGTTCTCGCTGGCTCCAGACCGCCCAGCAACTCTATCACGACTGCTACCGAGGGGTTGCTGAATATCTCGTCAGGGTCGGTGGTGAGCCGTTTGGGGGGGATGGGCACGGCGCGCGCCTTGTCCAGACGGCGCACCAGCACCTTTGCCACTTCAAATCGGGTTTGGGTCTGTGCCTCCAGCAGGTCAGCGTTCTCGTGGAGCAGGGTCAAGACCCCACCGCCGACCGTGCCTGCCCCCAACAGCGCTATCCGAAGTGTCTTCATTCAGGTTGCTCCACCAGCATCAAAATCTCGCCTTGTTGGACAAGTGAAGCGTTCTGAGCGAGAATCTTGCGCACCACGCCTGTCACAGGGCTGGGCACTTCATTGAACACCTTCATCGCCTCGATGAGACCAATCGTCTGCCCTTCGTAAATGGTGTCGCCCTCTTCTACATAGGGTGGCTCTTGGGGCGAAGGACCTCGGTAGAACATGCCTGTCATCGGCGCCTCGATAGGCGTGAAGTCGGTGCGCACCGTTTCGGCTTCGGCTCGGCTGGGCGCCACCACTGCCACTACGGGCGCCTCGCTGACAGGGAGCGCGCGCTCCAACACTATCTGCAGGTCGTCCACCTCCAGTTGGAGCTCCTGTAGGTGGTAGCGCTCCATCACTTCAAGGCACTGCTCCACCAGTTCAATCGGCAAACTCACGGGCGGGATTATACCCGTATTGATGGACACCCTTCGCTGACGCTCAGGGTGACAGGGTGGGGGATTGTCATTCTGACACCCCCTTTCTGTTATTCTGAGCGAAGCGAAGAATCTCGGTGCAACCTCAAGCAGAGACCCTTCGCTGACGCTCAGGGTACAGGGCGGGCTTTTGGGGACGAACTGAAGCTCGCAGTTCAGTGCTACGCCAGTGTCTAAAACAGGGTATCCTGCTCAGTTTCGCGCTTTCTCCATCGGCAGGATGCCGATGCCACGATTTTCAAACACCCTCGTAACCCCTTGACTTCCCCGCAGTTTGGCGGGTATACTGAATGCGTATAAATACGCACACTGTGCGGAAGGAGGATTAACCTATGCATCGTTTGATGACTTTACTAACGCTTGTGAGCCTAATAGCGCTCACGCTTTTCACCAGCGCTTCAGCGGACGGTCGCTATCGCCCTGAGACCTACTTTGTCGCGGTGGACTCGCTCTCGGTGCTGACTTCAGGCACTTATGCAGGACTTCCCAACCCCAACGCTGGACGCCTGACCCTGCTCTATGCTCACTACACCGACCCGCCCACCGAACACTTCCACGGGATTGGTGTATGGAGCTATACGGGTCCTGCCGACAATCCAACCATACGCAACACCAGCAACAACAACCGCCTGCCTGAGCTGGGTCAACGGAACCGCCCCGGCGGTCAGCGCTACCTCAACTTGCTCTATGCCAACTCTGGACCATTTGCAGGCAAGTGGGTCAGTGGACGCGACGGAGGCGAGTACAGCCTGCTTACCATTCGCCCGACGGCATACTTGCGCAACTTCCTCAGCGATGAGCGCGTCAATCGCCTCTACAACAGCTTACGCGGGCGATGGACGACCACGCCAGGCGACCTGGGCATCACCGTCGGGATAGAGCTGTTGGACATCACTCCGGGACTTAATATCGCTTTAGCAGATGGCACGTCCATTCTTCAAGAAGTGGGAGCCATCTACATTATCGGTTCGGGCAACGCGTGGGAGTTTGACCCCGTGTTTTGGGTAACGAATGACGCTCCTGCCGTCTACTCGGCTTCGTTCCGCTTGGTTGACCTGTCGGGAGTGTCCGCACGCCACAGCGGTGTATTCCACTACGACTTTTTCGTGCCTGAGCCTGCGAGTATGGTGGTACTGGGCACAGGGTTAGCGGGTTTACTCGCTCTGCGCCGACGTAAGAAGTAGATAGTCCTTCCAAATCGTAAAGGCACCCAAATCTACCAAAAGGCTGGGGGTCCGCTCGTTGCCCCAGCCTTCAAAGATTATTAAGCCCCTGATCACTGAATAATGAAGGTCGTGAAGTAGACCTCTAGCACGCTCTCTTTCTCGTGGGTTTTGTGTTCCAGCAGCTCGTTGACCCGTTCGCGGATGGCTTCCCGCACCTTATGCTTGCCCTCCAAAGTGTTGAGCTCGGCGCGCTTACAGCCAGCGAATGCCATAATGACGGCATCCCGCAAGGCAGGCACCTCTTCCTTGAGCTTGTCGGCGGGGACGGTGTCTTTCATCCCCAACGCAACCCCGACTTTGAGATAGTTCTCTTCGCCCAAGTTGAGAATGAACTCTCCCAACTCTAACGGTTTGCCCACTTGAGGCGGTTTCGGTTCGGGCGGGGCTTTACTGCCCATCAGGTTCTTGCCAGCAAACACACCGCCCGCAACGCCAGCGATGAGCGCAATCACCATCATCAGCATCGGGCTTTTGCCCTTGCCGTCGCCGCCACCCTCTTTGGGCTTCTTTTCCTTCTTGCCCGCCATCGTTGTTCACCATCGAGTTATTCCATCTTCGCAGTGAGATGCTCCTCGCATTTCTGCAGGGAAAAACCACCTCCAAAAGAAACAGTCCCTTGATGAGCGTTCTGCTTTCGGTGCCCATCGCGGAACTGGATGTCGCTCTGTGCGTGAGTAGTGGGCAGGTTTTTCGTTGGAGCCGTGTGGATGAGGACTGGGTCGGGCTGGCGGGCGACCAGATGCTGATTGTCAGACCCCGTGGGAGTCGTTGGAGTTTGCAAGGTTCCAACGACCCCATCGCGCTGTTCCTGCACCTGTTTCGTATGGAGGTGGACTTGAAGCAGGTTCACACCCAGCTTCTGCGCTGTGATGCGCGCTGGGAGCAGTGGCTCAATCAACTGCTCGGGCTGCGACTGATGCGCTGGGTGAGTGCGCAAGAGTGCCTCTTTTCGTTCCTCTGTACGCCTGCGAACAACATCCCTCGTATCACAGGCATGATTGAGCGATTATGTGATCGATACGGCGAACCAATCGGGGAGTGGCAGGGACGCTTGTGGCGCAGTTTCCCCTCAGCGGAAACGCTCGCCAACGCCGACGAGGAGGCACTGCGCCAAATCGGCTTTGGCTACCGCGCCAAAAACCTTATTCAGGTCGCACGCACCCTCCAAGCGCGCGAACCGAACTGGCTCGACGAACTGCGCACTCTGCCCTACTGGGAAGCCAAACAAGAGCTGATGCGCCTGCCCGGCGTGGGCGCCAAGATTGCGGACTGCGTGCTTCTGTTTGGGTTAGACCAACCGCTGGCAGTGCCAATTGACACCCACATGTGGCAAGCGGTGGCGAAATGGCTTCTGCCCGACCTCGCCCAGAAAAGCCTTACCGAACGCACCTACCGTCAGATTGTGGACTGGTTCCACGAGCGGTTCGGCACTTGGACAGGCTGGGCACATCAATACCTGTTTACTGCACACCTGCTGGCAAGTAAGTCCTGAGGGCGACTATCTCCCCACAAACCCTATAACCATTAGGTATGCTTATACCGACAATTCGGAGCAGAGGACACCAACTATGTGTGGCATCACAGGCTATATCGGACCACGACCCGCGATTGAGATTGCGCTGGACACGCTCAAACGCTTGGAATATCGGGGCTACGACTCGGCAGGAGTCGCCTTTTGGAGTGGCGACCACTTAGAGGTCATGAAGCGCGCTGGCAAAATCCAGCATCTGACCGAACTCTTGAACGGCGTGGAAGCGCACGGCTTAGCGGTCTCTCACACCCGCTGGGCAACCCACGGCATCCCTAACGACCCCAATGCCCATCCCCACACCGACGAGAACGGCACGGTCGCCGTGGTGCACAACGGCATCATCGAGAACTATTTGGAACTGCGCCACGAGCTGGGCGCACGGGGACACCGCTTCAGCTCCGAGACCGACACGGAAGTGCTGGCGCACCTGATTGAAGAGCAGTTGCCTCTGTGCGAAAGTCCCGAAGAAGCAGTACGGCGTGCTCTGCAAGGGGTGCGAGGCTCCTATGCCATCGCCGTGATGTTCACCGAGCATCCCGACCGCGTCGTCGTCGCCCGCCACGACTCGCCCCTCGTAATCGGCTTGGGCGAGGGTGAAAACTTTATCGCGTCCGACATCCCCGCACTGTTGCCCTACACACGGCGCGTTATCCTACTGGAAAACGGCGATTTGGGCATAATCACCCGCGATAGCGTGCGCTTGATGAGGCTGGACGGCTCCCCAATAGAACGCCCTCCCGTAGAAATCACTTGGTCTGCCGAGGCAGCAGAGAAGGGCGGACACGAGCATTTCATGATCAAGGAAATCTTGGAACAGCCCGAAGCCGTGCGCGACACCCTCCGAGGACGCCTCAAACCGAACGGCGGTATTGCCTTCCCCGAACTCAAACTGGAGCTGGAAGACTGGCAGAAGTTCCGTCGTATCCTCATCGTTGCGTGTGGCACCGCCTACCATGCGGGGCTTATCGGCAAATTCGTGTTGGAGCGCTGGCTCCGCCGCCCCGTGGA
The DNA here is from genome assembly GCA_937139515.1 of uncultured Armatimonadota bacterium. Lineage (GTDB taxonomy): Bacteria > Armatimonadota > Fimbriimonadia > Fimbriimonadales > GBS-DC > CAKZQI01. The sequence goes on from CAKZQI010000084.1 coordinate 9,183, forward strand.
GGTCTATTACTCCTCGGAATTTCGCTATGGCGACCCTATCCTTCAGCCCAACACGCTGGCGCTGTTCATTAGCCAATCGGGTGAGACCGCCGATACGCTTGCCGCGCTCCGCCTATGCCGAGAAGCGGGCTACACCACGATGGGGATTGTGAATGTGGTGGGAAGTAGTATCGCCCGCGAATGTGACCATGTGCTATACACCCAAGCGGGACCTGAAATCTCGGTGGCGTCCACCAAAGCCTACAGTACGCAGATAGCGGTGCTCTCGCTGTTGGGGCTGTATCTCTCCAGCGTGAACGGCACTCTACCGATGCACACCTACACCGAGGGCGTGAAGAGCCTGATGCAGATGCCCTCGCTGATTGCGCGCAGTCTGGAAACCGAGCCACAAGTACGCCAAATCGCAGAAGCGCTCTACCAAACGCCTCTGGCGTTTTATCTGGGGCGTGGGGTAGATGCGTATGTGGCGATGGAGGGCGCCCTCAAAATCAAAGAGATTGCCTATGTGCCCACTCAGGAACCCCCTGCGGGCGAGATGAAACACGGTCCGCTGGCGCTGATTGAACCAGGGGTTATCGCCGTGTTCGTCTCCACCCAAGAGCGCACGCGCGAGAAACTGCTGGGCAACCTCAAAGAGGTCAAGGCGCGTCAGGGCACGGTGTTCCTCGTAACAACCGAAGACGACGACCTGCTCCCCCAAGAGGCGGACTACACGGTACGCATTCCGCGCCTGCCGATGGAAGAGCTCTCACCGCTGGTCTCTATCCCTGTGCTCCAGCTGTTTGCATACCATGTGGCACGCCTGCGCGGATGTGAGATCGACCAGCCCCGCAACCTTGCCAAAAGCGTGACGGTAGAGTAAAATACCACACAGGAGACAAGAGATGGGTAAAGCGCTGATAGAAATACAGATAAGAGCCTTAGAAATACAAGCCAGGGCGCTTCGGGCACGGGTTCAACAGGACACCACAGCTGAGCACTCGCCGAGTACTAAACGCACCCTTGGAGACCTGTATGGTATCTTGAAGGGTAAAGCTCAGTCCACCGAACAAGAAATCCGCGAGGCAGAAGTAAGTTGGGAATGGGAACGCAACCCCCAAACAGGATGACCTCGTCTCGGATACCGATGCCTTAGTATGGTTGCTTGAGGGAGACCCACAACTCTCTCCTCTTGTTTTGCAAGCCTTTTCCGATTCGGAAGCACAGGTAGTCATCCCTACGATTGTTCTTGCAGAAATCCATTTTTTATACTCTAAAAAACGGATTTCTGTTGATATTCAAAGGATTTTTGAGTATATTGCAGATACCTCGAACGTACTTACCTATCCGCTTGACGAGTTGGTCGTAGAGCGGCTACCCACGCAGTTGCGTATTCATGACGCAATCATAGTGGCAACGGCATTAGTCTTTCGAGATGTGATTGGTGTACCTGTTGCAGTCCTCACTCGCGATACCCAAATCACGAACAGCAACTTGGTTCAAACCATCTGGTAGTCTTAGTTTTTGCTGAAATCGAGTTGGTGTGAGAGAGATGCTTGAATAGGGTATGCTTGGAGAGGGTGATACGATGGAACTCAGTCCAGAAGCGCGCGAATTGGCAGAGCGGTTCATGCACCTCGAGCCAGCACTGCAGCAAGCCGTGCTGACGCTGGTACGTGCCTTACCAGCACACGGTAAGACCCTCTCAGGAGCGGAGCTGGTGGAGCTGATTAGACAGTTCCCCAAAGAGCTTGCAGAGGAAATCGAGCAGGCACTTCGCGAAGCAGAAGAGGTTGCACCTCGATGAGAGTGCTGTTAGACACAAGTGTGATTGTCCCCGCACTGCGTGGACAACAGACCCTTTGGACGCGAATCCAAGAAGTAGAGATTGCCTATCTCTGCGTCCCTGTGTTAGCAGAGCTGTTGACAGGTGCACTACGGTCATCTAACCCATCCGAAGCCGTTGAGATTGTTATGCAGTTCGCGCATAGATTTCCGCCACTTCTCATTTGCGACGAACTAACCGCCAAACACTACGCCGAGATAGAGAGCCATTTGCGTCGTCAAGGCACCCCGATTCCTGTGAATGACCTTTGGATTTCGGCAATCGCACGCCAACACCAACTTCTGCTAGCGACGCGCGATGCCCACTACGAGCGCGTGCCCGAACTTCAGGTTGAAATTTGGTAAGGAGCGAGGGCAAAACGCCGCCGATCCACTCAACTTGCGAATCTTCTCGTCTACATCAGGCAAAGTGTGAATTTCGGGCTTAGCGACACAGGGGCTTCGTGGGGTCTACCACAGGCGACTCGCAGCTCATCGACCGACCCCCAAGAATGCGCTTGCCAGGCATGAACGCAGCGTGTCCATCGCAGTACACGATGTTTGCCCCGCCATCGGTGTGGCGGTATCGGCACATGTTGAAGCCACCTTCAGGCGCGCCCCAGTAGCCATTAGCACACTTGAGGCGGTGCATCCCCCAGTTCGGGTGTTCGCCACGCACGGGCAAACCCGTCGCGTTGTCGTAATTGCCCCAGTTGTGGAAGACCCCTCCCAGCGCCGAGTCGGCAATCAGAGCGATATTCGCCACCCCCTCGGGGAAACTACTCAAGCGCGCCATCGTCGGTGTACCCACCCAAGGTATCTCGACGCCACGAAAGATGTATTCGTTGTAGCCGAGATTAATCACATACACATCGTTCGGCGGACCAAACTGAAAATGGGGCCCACTGCGCGGTCCGTTTGGACAAGCGAACACATCCTTGTTCTTCACATAAGGAAACAACAGCGGTCCCCACATCCCAAAGGAATACCGCTGATAGAGTTGGTTGCGCTGGTAGTCGTTGTTCGTGTAGAAATAGAGGGTGAGCATCGTCTCGTCGTAGTCCTGCGCATAGGCTTGAGTGGCAATTCCCAACTGCCGACAGTTGGATAGGCACTGGGTCTGGCGCGCCTTGTCGCGTGCCTGTGCAAACACCGGAAACAAAATCGCCACCAAAATCGCAATGATGGCGATAACAACCAACAGCTCAATCAGCGTAAATCCTCGTCGCACTGCTACTCTCCTCCTGCACCAAAAGGTATATCGCTATTATACATCAATTCCTGCTGGTTGGAATATGTCTTTACTTGACCATATTTTGGGAGAGCGTTCCTGTGCGATGGAATGAACGCGCCTGTTCGTAGACCGCTACCATGCGGTCAATCACGGCAGGGATGGAAAGCGTTTCACGCTTGGTGATAGCGCGCTGAGCCAGTGCCTCTCGCTCTTCGGGATGGCGGGTGAGATGAAGCACCGCCTCAACAAACGCTTCAGGGGTTGGCTCCACCACCAGCCCCGTGCGTCCATAGTCCACTGCTTCGGGCGCGCCCCCCCCATTCGCCACGATACAGGGCAAGCCCGCTACCTGCGC
>CAKZQI010000085.1 GCA_937139515.1 uncultured Armatimonadota bacterium
ACAGCTTGGGCAAGGATGCCCAAGCCACGGATGCGGGCGGGACGCCCGCGATCCCCGTGATTTTTCGAACACCCTCAGGTAGGGTTGTCATTCTGAGCGCGCGAAGAATCTCTACGAAACCCTTAGCACAGACCCTTCGCTTCGCTCAGGGGGACGGGGTGGGGTTTTTCAGGTTGAGCAGAAGCTCGCGGTTGGGGGCTACTTGCCTGCGTCTGAATGCAGAAGAGGATATTAGGGGTGAGCTCAAACTGGGTATAACTTTAGGCGAAGGAGCGACCAACGATGGCTGGACATTCCAAGTGGCACAACATTCGTATTCGCAAGTCCAAGCAGGACGCCATGCGCAGTAAGCTGTTCACGAAGCTGGCGCGCGAAATCATGGTCGCCGCCCGCCAAGGCGGGGGCAATCCCGATGCGAACGCTCGGCTCAGGCTCGCCATAGAGAAAGCCCGCGAGAACTACATGCCCGCCGACAATATCAAACGCGCTATCCAAAAAGGCACTGGCGAAATTGAAGGCGCCCAGTTTGAAGAGGTCACTTACGAAGGCTACGGACCGGGCGGAGTGGCTATCATGGTGGAATGCCTGACCGATAACCGCAATCGCACGGTCGCTGAACTGCGCCACCTGTTCTCCAAGCACGGGGGCAACTTGGGCGAGAGCGGAAGCGTTGCGTGGCAGTTCAAGCGTCAAGGCGTCATCACCGTCCCCACCGAAGCCATCAGCGAAGAGACACTGCTGGACATCACCTTAGAGGCGGGCGCTGAGGATGTGCAGACCGAAGAAGAGTTCTATCGCGTCATCACCGCTGTGGAAGACTTCCACCGCGTGCGTGAGGCGCTCGTAGAAGCGGGCGTCCCGATTGCGGAAGCCCAACTGGAACTCACCCCGACCACCACCGTGCGCGTGGAGGGCGAGACCGCCAGCAAACTGATGCGCCTGATGGAAGTGCTGGAAGACCACGACGATGTCCAGAATGTCTACGCCAACTTCGACATCCCCGACGAGGTATTAGCGACCCTGTCGTAGGCGGGAGGAATTCGCCGTGCGCTTCTACCTACCCCGACTCACGCTCGGGCTAATAGCACTCAACACCCTTACCCTTCTCATCCTTCAAGCCGACCCTGTGCGTGCGGAGCGGTGGGGATTTGTGCCCGCCCAGCCGACGGCGCTGGCAATCCTTACGCACCTGTTTGTGCACGCCTCGTGGCTTCACTGGCTCAAAAATGCGCTGTTTTTGGGGCTATTCGGTTGGTATGTGGAGCGGGTGCTATCGGGGTGGCGGTTCGCCGTGCTTTATCTCCTCAGTGGGCTATCGGCAGTGCTGGTTCACTGGCTGATGAGCACCACCATCCAGCCTAATTTGTACAAGGAGGGGTTGGTGGGCGCATCGGGGGCGATCTCGGGGTTGGTGGGCTACTTTGCGATGCGTTTCTATCGCCACCGAGTGCGCCTGGTATGGGCATCGCCTGCCCGATGGGGATTGGCTATCCCGATGTGGGTCGCAGTGCTCCTCTGGGTAATCCTACAGGGGGTTGGCGCCATCTTGGACGCTGGGAGCGACGCACCCGCCGAAGTGGGCTACTGGGCACATCTGGGTGGGTTCGCGATGGGCTTCCTACTGGCGATTTTGTGGGGCGCAGGGAGCGCTGGGGAGCGCGACTACCTGCTCCAACGCGCCGAACAGAGCCTGCACGAGGGCGCAGGGGGCGATGCGCTCCGATGGCTCCAACCGCTTCTGAGCCAGACCCCGTCCCTGCCCAACGCCTGGCTCCACGCGGGCACCGCTTGGGCACTGCTGGGCGACCGTGAAGAGGCGACACTCGCCCTCCAACACGCCCTCCAAAGCCTGTTGGAACAGCCTCACCCCGACCTCAGCCTCGTCAGCGAGGCGACCAACCTGATGGTGGAGCTCGGCACGCTGGTGTCGCTTGACCCGCGCCTGCTGGAGCGCATTCTGCAGATAGGTGAATCGTCCATAGAACCCGCCATCGTCTGCCGATGGCTGGAACACCTGCTCGCCTACACCGACCATCCCAGCCGCCCCGAATGGCTGGTACGCTACGCTCGGCTTTTGCAGAAGCAGGGGCAGACCCAGAAGGCGCACGCCGTGCTGGAGCAGATTGCCAGCGAGTATCCCGACTCGTTCCAAGCGCAGATGCTCAAACTGCGCCATCCTTAGCGAAGTCGGGGAAACAGCTCTGCTGTGTTCACCTCGGTCTGCTCGGCGAGCTTTTCTAAGGGGATATCCCACAACTGCGCCACTTGGCGCGCAATCAGGGTCAGATAAGCAGGCTCGTTGCGCTTACCCCGATAAGGATGGGGCGCCAGGTAGGGGGCATCGGTCTCCAACACGAGGCGCGTGCGAGGCATCGTACGCACAATCTGACGCAGAGACTCGGCGCTTTTGAAGGTGATGACCCCACCGATACCCAGAAAGTATCCCAAATCCAACCCGCGCTGGGCGTGCGTTTCGTTGCCCGAAAAGCAGTGAAGCACTCCACGCACTTGAGGGTACTCTGCCAGCACCTCCAACAACTCATCGTAAGCATCACGGCAGTGGATGACCACAGGCAGGCTGTCAGTTTGGGCAATTCTCATCTGAGCGTGAAACGCCTCGTATTGGGCAGAACGGGGCGATAGGTCGCGGTAAAAATCCAGCCCGATTTCGCCGATGGCTACCACCTTCGTGTGCTGAGCCAGCGTCTCGAGTTGAGCGAGGGTCTCGGCGGTTGCGGACAGTGCGTCGTGGGGATGGATGCCGACCGTTGCGTACAGTTCGGGACGGCTCTCGGCGAGGGCGACCGCTCGCGCGCTGCTCTCAAGGTCGTAGCCCACTACAACGGCGCGCTCAACTCCTGCTTGATGCGCACGAAACCAGACGGCGTCGCCTTCTTCCATCAGGTCGGGGTGGTTCAGGTGGCAGTGCGTATCGGTCCAGTGCATCGTTCCGCTCGACATGGCGGAGAGGGTGGGATTCGAACCCACGATCCCCCTTTTGGGAGGATACCCGATTTCGAGTCGGGCCCG
>CAKZQI010000086.1 GCA_937139515.1 uncultured Armatimonadota bacterium
CGCTCGCTGGTGAACACATAATCCTTGACGGTCTCCACGAACCATAAGGGACGCAAGCCCATCGCATCCACGCTGGCGACCACTTGGTTCCCCCAGCGTGCCACCACCGCAGCAGGACCTTGGGCAAACGGTCCGAAAGCGCGCCGATAGTGCTCTATCCGAGAGCGCAGCGGTTCGGGCAGATGTTCCACCTCGCTGGCGACCGGGGGGAACACGACCTGCATCGCCTCCAGCAGGCTGAAACCATATTCCACAATCAAAAAGTGCAACAGACGGTCTACATCTTGCGAGTCGGAGCCACCCTGCGTGAACTGCACTCCCAGCATTTCGCCTTCTCGGCGAAGCCGTTCTATGGTGTTGATTTCGCCGTTGTGCCCCAGCAGGGCGAACGGCTGAGCGCGCTCAAAGGTCGTCCAAGTGTTGGTAGAGTACCGACAGTGCCCTATCACTACTTGGCTCTGACAGAGCGGGTTTGTGAGGTCGGCATAGTAGCGCAGTAGCGTGGAGACACCCCCATACACTTTGTAGACAGCGCAGTGTCGGCTCAGCGAGACGATGTGGAAGGGCGTTTCGCGCTCCAGTTGAAGGGTCGCTTGGAACAGGGCGTGGTCAGGGTCTTCCGCCTCGGCAATCAGCGGTATCTGCACGAACAGCGGTTCCGTTCGGCGCGCTTTCGGACCGAGGGCTTCGGGATAGGTGGTGGCTACCCAAGTGTCCAGAGATTTGAGCCGGTGTGTTTGCAAGACCTGCTGGGCGCGCTCCAGCCAATGCTCCGCGCCGGTGCGTTCGTCATGCGCCAAAAACAGGTGGGCAACTCCGAAGTTGGGATGGTAGGCGGTTTGAGGGGGCAATCCGCGCGCCTGCAGGTGATGCGCCCACAGTTGGCGCGGGAGGTCAATCATAACACCCGTACCATCGGCTTCCCCATTCACACTCCCAGAACGATGCGCCATCTTCTCCAGCGCGCGCAAGGTACGCCGAATGGCGCCATGGGTCGCCATATCTTTCCGAACCAGCCCGATTAGGGCGCAGCTATCATGCTCGTTGGCTATCTGCTTGCTCATCTGTGTGCCTCCAACCTTTTGGCGTTAACAGAGAGATGCACCGACCCCTTTGTGCGGAACATTCTGCGCTCGGAAAGCATTCTCCACGAGGGCAACTGCGCCCGATCGGTTCTGGAGGCACCCACCCCAGCAGGTGCTTAGGAGGATAATGATAGCTGACACATTTCAGCCTGCACCTGCAAACCGCCTCGCTTGCAGGTTCCCTTAATATACACTCGTTTTGGGATAGCTCCTGCTACTTTTCTTCATGATTTTGCCCGATTAGCACCAAAAACTGGGCTTCATCTAAAATCGGCACGCCCAGCGCAAGCGCTTTTTGGTACTTAGAGCCGGGATTTTCGCCCACGACCACATAGGTAGTCGCCTTGCTAACGCTGGAGGTGGCGCGTCCGCCCAGACTGCGCACCAGCGCTTCGGCTTGATCGCGCGTGAGGCTCTTGAGTTCCCCCGTAAACACGAAGGTCATCCCAGCGAGCGTGTTGGCTTTGACTTCGCCCTGTGCTTCGCTCATCTTGACACCCGCTTGGCGCAGCTTCTCAATCACATGGCGGTTCTCCTCCCGTGCGAAAAACTCCACCACCTCGTGTGCCGTTTCGGGACCGATGCCGGGGATACTCGTCAACCGCTCTTCGGTGGCTTGCATCAGAGCGTCCAGCGAGCCGAAATGTTCTGCCAGCAGGCGTGCGGCGTGTTCCCCGACATGGCGAATCCCCAACGCGAAGATGAGCCGAGCCAGCCCCGCCTGCTTGCTCTTCTCGATGGCGTTCAGGAGGTTGCTCACCAGTTTCTCCCCGCTCCGCTCCAGTTCCACAAGAGTTGTGCGATGTCGGTGGAGGTAGTACAGGTCGGCGGGGTCTTTGATGAGCCCCAATTCAAAGAGCCTCTGTACCCACTTTTCGCCCAGCCCTTCGATGTTCATCGCGTTTCGGCTGGTGAAGTGGCGTATTCGTTCCACGATTTGGGCAGGGCAAGCGAGGTTGATACAGCGAAGCGCCGCCTCGTCTTCCGCGCGCTCCACCTCTGAGCCACATATAGGGCACTGCTGGGGCGGCTCAATCGGTTGTTCAGCCCCCGCGCGTGCCGACTGGACAACGCTGACCACTTCCGGGATGACCTCGCCCGCTCGTTGAATGACTACCGTATCGCCGACGCGCACATCCTTGCGTCGGATTTCGTCCAAGTTGTGCAAGGTAGCGCGCGAGACCGTGACGCCTCCCACTTGCACGGGTTCCATAATCGCCACGGGGGTCAGGACTCCAGTGCGCCCCACCTGCCAGCGCACCTCAATCAGGCGTGTGGTCGCCTGCTCGGCGGGGTACTTATAGGCGATTGCCCAGCGTGGTGCGCGCTGGGTGGCTCCTAACCGTCGCTGAAGGTCAAATCGGTTCACTTTGATGACGATGCCGTCGGTAGCGTAGTCCAGTTCGGCGCGCCGACTGCTCCACTCTTGGCAAAATTCAAGTGCGCCCTGAATGTTTTTCACCAGCCGAATGTGGGGATTGACGGGAAACCCCCACGCTTTGAGTTGCTCCAGCACCTGCATTTGGCTTTCAAACTCTATGCCTTCGTAGTAGCCCACGCCGTACGCCCAGAAGCGCAGGTGGCGTCGTGCGGTGATACGCGAGTCGAGTTGACGCAGAGAGCCAGCACCAGCATTGCGCGGGTTGGCAAATAGCGGTTCACCTGCTTGCTCACGCTCACGGTTGATGCGCTCAAACTCGCGGTAGCTCAGGTAGACCTCCCCGCGCACCTCAATCATCGGAGGCACAATATCAAAGAGCGTGTTGCCCGACTGCAGGCGCAAGGGGATACTGCGCACTGTGCGAATATTCGGGGTCACATCCTCTCCGCGCACCCCGTCGCCACGAGTCGCCCCCACTGTTAGCAACCCGTTTTCGTAGGTTAGCGAGACCGCCAGCCCGTCAATCTTGAGTTCGCAGGTGTACTCTATGTCGGTTTCGGGGGGTAGTTCCAGAAAGCGTTTCACGCGTGTGTCAAAAGCGAGGAGATCCTCCTCACTGAAGGCGTTGTCCAGGCTCAGCATCACCTCGCGGTGCTGGTGCTCGGGGAAGGCGTCCAGCGGAGTTGCTCCCACGCGCTGGGTGGGCGAGTCGGGCGTAATCAGGTCGGGATACTCCGCCTCCAGACGCAGGAGTTCCTGAAAGAGGCGGTCGTACTCCTCGTCTGAGATTTCGGGTTGGTCTAACACATAGTAGCGATAGTTGTGGTAGTTGATGAGTCGTCTCAGCTCAGCCACCCGCGCCTCAGCCTGACTGCGTTCCATCGGGGGCATAATACTACCCAGCAAGCCGATTTCCTGCAGGCAGGGTACAATCAGTTCGTTGGGGATTGGGAGCACTGAACGGAAATGTCTGACAAGTTGGCTCGGATACTTGAAACCGTCAAGCAGGCTGTTCGACAAGCGTATGGAGAACACGCCGAAGTATGGCTCTACGGCTCTCATGCTCGCGGTGAAGCGAATGCTGACTCGGACATTGACCTGCTGGTTGTGGTTGATGATACCCTTGAGCCAATTTCGGTGCGCCACGCTCTCAGTGAACTGCTTTTCCAAATCCTGCTGACTGAACAAGAGCTGGTATCGGTCTGTGTGATGCGCCATTCGGACTACTATTTGCGCCAGACTCCTTTTCTTCAAGCAGTGAAGCGTGAAGCGGTGTTGGTATGAATGAGCTGAATATTCTCCACGCTAAAGCGCTGAGGTTTCTGCGTACCGCAGAGCTCGCTCTTCGAATTGGAGATACCGACTCCTGCGTTTCACGCAGTTATTATGCCATGTTTTTTATGGCAGAGTCCGCTCTTCTGTCAATTGGTGTCGTTGCCAACTCGCATAAAGCAGTTCTGTCTCTTTTTGGTCAGCATTTTGTCCAGTCGGGGATACTGAGGATGTTCGAAAAATCACTGGGATCGCGGGCGTCCCGCCCGCATCCGTGGCATGGGCATCCCTCACCAAGCGG
>CAKZQI010000087.1 GCA_937139515.1 uncultured Armatimonadota bacterium
CCTTGGCGCGTTGGAGCAAGGCTGGCTGGCGTATGACTGCGTGTTCGGTTATGACGAGGACGGGCGTTTGGTGAAGATAGAGCGAGACCTTAGAAACGGGAACCAAACGACGGCGTATCAGTATGGGTATAATAGCGACGGTGGCAAGGTCTGGAAAAAAGACCATCTCAACCAGCAGGAGTATCGGTACTTGTGTCGTATCGGATGTGGGGGCACGCCGATGCGGGCGTACAACCGAGCGATGGGGAACGCGAGTTGGACGAGTGTGGAGGACTATCTGCCAGCAGGCAGTGCGCTGGGGTACGACCAGAACTGGCAGTTCCGCTACTCAGGTGGGGAGTGGTTGATGATGGGCATGAGTGGGGAGCCGAGTGGATACTACCCGACGGATAGCAACGGGCTAAACCTTCTCAACGCACCCTCGGCGCCGTGCAAGTGCGCGGTTGTTGTGCCCACCCAGACGGCAGTGTGTCCTCCGCTGGGGTATGGAGGGTGTGAGGAAACCTTACGCCTGCCACTACAGATTCCCAATCCGAAAGACATTCAAAAATGTTTGAGAAAATGTAGAGGTAAACAGGGGAAGGCATTCCTGGAGTGTATGGCACGGTGTCTTGGCAAAAGGGGAGGGCGAAAATTCTGTGAGGATAACTATTGTAGGGTCTTCCCCAAGGCTGAAGAGTGTACAAAGGGCAATCCCTGCAATATCCCCAATCCTACTACAACCGATTGCCAACACTGCTGTGATATCAAGTACTTCTGCTGTTTGATTTTCAATCCGCCCGGCACTATTGGAGCAATGCGTTGTCTATCAGAGCATCGACGATGCAATACAGAATGTCTAGCACTGCCGCCTGTAAATCTAACACCACTGCAATAGGAGGAAACTGATGATGAGAGCCATCTGCTTACTGGTATTCGTGATGAGCTTCACAGCGAACCTTACCGCTCAACAGACCGCAGAAGAGTTGCTGAGCCAGGCTATCAAAGATGCGGATGCAGGGAGGTACGACCGCTTCTTGCAGAAAGTCGAACAGTCGCTCCGTCTAACTTGGGTGATATATGTGCCCACACCTGAAGAGAATACGAAGAAGGAAAAGGTCCGTATTGGCTACCTGCGTGAAGTCGCCCGCCGTTTCGGCTCTGCCCCTCAAAATCATCGGGAGCAAGCGCAACAACTGGCGTGGCGATTTTTTGAGAAGGCGGTTCAGGCTCCCTGGGGCCACGACCCCTTTATTGAACTTGCTAGCTGGTATGCTTGTTGGGAGGTCATGAAGCCCCTTTTGAAAGATGCGCCTGCCCATCGGGAGCGGTGGGAGGCTATCGAACGACATTTTGTGGAGTATCGGCAGAATGTGGAGCGCCTTCGCAAGCGATACGGGCAGGAGATACCTGATCATGAGTTTGAGAAGTTGGGCAACAAAATGTTAGACGAGCTGCGTCGGATTGTGAAGGGGGACTCTCAATAGCAGGCTTTTGGGAAAAGTAGCGTGGGCATCTTGTTCATAAGTTTCCCTGTAGCCTGAGCCTCTGGTGGATGAGGCTGGATGGGCAGGATGCCCAAGCCTTGAAGCGGGCGAGACGCCCCCGCTCCTAGCACGTTTCAGTCGCCT
>CAKZQI010000088.1 GCA_937139515.1 uncultured Armatimonadota bacterium
ACCCGCGCCCTCTGCTGACAATCACTCAAATTTACGAGCGCAACCGCCGATATGACCTCGCCGATCAGGAGTTCGCGACCCTGCTGGAACGCTTCCCCAACGACACCACCATCCGCTTAGAGTATGCGAAGTACCTCACCCGACAAGGGCGCACGGAGGAAGCGAACGCCCAATATGACCTACTCCTGAGCCGTTCGCCCGGCGAGGTATCTGCGCTGTTTGCCAAAGCGCGCGCCGAAGAGAGACGCGGCGCCTACCGAGAAGCCCTTCAACTGTATGAGCAGATACTTCAGGTGGACAAGACGAACACCCCTGCCTTGTTGGGCAAGGCGGCGATGCACCGACGGCTCGGCGAGTTGGAACCTGCCATCCAAATCTATCGCCAACTGACCTTCCAGCCCGAGCCGAACATGCTCGCACTGTCCAACCTGGTCAGCCTTTACGAAGAGGCGAACCGCACCGACGAGCTGATAGCGTTCCTACGCGAATGTGTTCAGAAGCTGGGGCAGAACTATCTCAACTTGTTGGTCGCCCAGCTCATCAAGGCGGGACGCGCAGAGGAAGCCATCCAAGAGTATCAAACGGCGGTACAACGAGAGCCGAACAGCGCCGACCTCTGGCGCACGCTGGGGCTGGTGCTGGAGCAGACCAATCGCCCCGACGACGCCCAGCGCGCCTACGAACGCGCTCTTCAACTGAACCCGCAAGACAGCTGGACTATCCACCAACTGGCAAGCCTGCACCAAAAGCGCGAGGCGCACGAACCAGCTTGGCAACTGCTTACGAATGGGCTAAGCGCCAATCCCGACGCGATTAGCCTCTACCCCGTCACAGAAGAGTTAGCCCAGAAACTGAACCGCCAATCTGAATACTTACAACTGCTGAAGAAATTGGCGGAGCGCGATACACCCGCTCAGGAGCCAGCAAAAGCCTATGTCCAGTGGTTGCGTCGGGAGGGCAAGGTGCAAGAGGCGTTGGAGTTCGTGAACCGTCGCCTGCGCACGCGCGCTGAGGATGCGAACCTCCTCCGCCTGCAGGTGAGCCTGTTGGATGAGCTGGAGCGCCCTGCCGACGCTCTGCCTGCAGTCGCCCGAATCGCACGGCTCAACCCCAACGATGTGGGCACTATCCGAGCGTGGACACTCCGAGCGGAGCAATATGGCTCTACCATAGAAATCGTTCAGGCGTATCAGGCGCTGTTCAATCTCCTGCCTGACGATGTGTCGGTGGGATTGAAACTGGCGCGGTACTATGAACTGCTCGGTCAGCGAGCGCGTGCGCTCGAGCTGCTGGATGCCCTGCAGTCCAACTTCCCCAACAACGAGGACATTCGGCGGGTACGCCAACAGATGGGAGCGCGTTGATGGAGCGACGGTGGCTGGCGCTAGTTGCTATCTTGCTCGCCTTAGGGCGGGGGGCTGTCCGCGAATGGGAGAAGACCGCCGAGCGTGAACTGCAAAGCGTCATCGGGGGCAAGGTCAATCTACGCATCCAACCTGACGAGAACGGGCTTTTGCAGGGGCGCTTGAAACGGCTGGTGGTAGACGCTCGCGACTTTACATTGAATGGGTTCCCATTCACGCTTGAACCAGAGCGCCCCCAATCAGGGCGTATTCGCAACTTCGTGCTGAAGATGCAGTCGGCGCGGCTGCGAGGCTTGCGCGCCGAGACCGCCTACGCCGAAATCCCCGATGTGTACTACGACCGTCAGCTCGCCCTCTCTAAGCGAATCTTTCGGTTGTCGGCTACAGGGATTGGCAACGCCGTGTTTGTCATCAATGAAAATGACCTTGCCGAGTATATCGTGCGGAAGTATGCCCCCTACATTCGTCAGGCAACCGTCGAGATTACGCCCGAACAGACCACAGTGCAGGGACAGGTCGTGTTTCTGGGGAACACAGTGCGCTTTCGTGCGGTCGGCAAGCTGGCTCCCCGCGAGGGCGTCTTTCTGGACTTAGCCGAAGCCCAGTTAGAGATAGAGGGGGGTGAACTGCCTGCCCAATCGGTGGAGATACTGCGCCAGTGGTTGAACCCGATTATTGACTTGAACCGCGATTTGGGGATTTACGATGGCTTGAAAGTGGATATGGTGCTGAGCGAGGATGGCAGGATGCGTGCGCTCGGTAAAATCTGGATACCCAAACCAAGAGAGCAGTAGCAACCCAGCAGGAATCGTTTGACGATAAGCGTATAACTATCCTGTGGCACGCTTGCGCAGGGATGCAGACTCGGTTTGGAAAGACACGGTTCGGCTGTTCTTCCGTGAGTTTCTCAAGTTGCTCTTTCCCGAGGTTCATCGGGCAATCTCGTGGAAGAACGCACCCCAGTTTTTGGATGTTGAGCTACGCAAGCTCCATCCTACGGTTCCTCGTGGACGCCGTCGTGCCGACCTGATTGCCCAGGTCCGACTGAAGACTCATCAGCCCTGCCTGATTGTGGTGCACACCGAAATCCAACTGCAACATGACCCCCAGTTCGCTCAGCGGATGTTCGCTTACTACTACCACCTGCGCGAAATCTATCAACAGGAGGTGGTGAGCCTCGCGGTGATTGGCGACACCGACCCGAACTGGCGCCCTGACCAGTATCAAAAAGCACTCCTCGGGTGTGAGGTGAAGTTCACTTACCCGATTGTGAAGCTGATTGACTTAGACGAAACCGAGTTGGAAGCAGCCAACAACCCCATCGCTGCGCTGGTGCTGGCACACCTGAAAACCCAGAGGCTTAGGAACAACCCGAAGGAACTCTATGTGGAGAAGCTGCGGCTCATCCGTAAACTGTTGGAAGGTGGGTATACTAAAAAACATATCGTAGACCTCTATCGGGAGGTGGATTACCTCATGGCACTACCTAAAGAGTTAGAGCGGGATGTGAAGTTGGTGGTCAAGCGTATCCAGAAAGAACGCGGGATCAAGCGCCTATCCTTCATCGAGCGAGAGGCGATGGAAAATGGCGCTCGACAAGGGATAGAGAAAGGTATCCAACAGGGTATCCAACAGGGTATCCAACAGGGTATCCAACAGGGTATCCAACAGGGTATCCAACAGGGTATCCAACAGGGTATCCAACAGGG
>CAKZQI010000089.1 GCA_937139515.1 uncultured Armatimonadota bacterium
GCTACCTGCGCCTCATCCAACACCAGCCCCTGCGACTCGGTCACCGAGGGGAAGGTGAACAGGTCCGCCGAGATCAGATAGAGCGAGACCTGGTCGCGGGGCACTGGTCCTGTGAAATGCACGGTCTCACCCAGCTGCATCGCCTCCGCTTGCGCCTTGAGCGATTCTAAAGCTGGACCAGGACCGACCAGCCACAGGCGCGCTTTGGGGTGTCCGCGCACGATGTGGGGCATCGCCTTGAGCAGGATATGCACATTCTTTTCAGGCGCCATTCGCCCGACATACAAGAGCATCCACGCATCCGCTGGGATGCCCAGAAGAGCGCGCGCCTCCTCTTTGGTCAGGTTTGGGAAAGGAAGCACGGGGTTGCGGATAGGGGTAATGGGCTTACTCACACCGTAAGCGCGCAGAACCTCTGCCCCAATCTCCGAGGGGGTCATGATAGCGTCCACACGCTCGTAGTAGCGCTTCAAGTGCCAGCGCAGTACGCGTCGCGCCAATCCCTTCGGCACGAACCCCGGCACATAGTGCAGATACTCCTCGTAAAGCGTGTGATAGGTACTCACCAAAGGCACTCCCGCACGCCGTGCCCAACTGGCGCCTGCCATCCCCACGAAGAAGGGCGTGTGGGTATGCACCACATCAAACGCCTGCTGCCAGAACTCGCGCCACAAAGAGGGAGCAAACAGCCACCCAATCGGATAATCGGGTTCAAAGGGCGTCTTGAACGAGGGAAACCGACGCACGACCTGCACCTCGTCCCGATAGCCCGGATAGCGAGGCGCGTAAATCCAGACCTCGTGCCCGCGCCGAGTGAGCTCCTCGTGCAAAATGCGAATGGAGATGCTGACCCCATTCAGATAGGGCAGATAGCTCTCGGAGAAGATAGCGACTTTCACGGCGTCTCGTCCGCCTCCTGCGAGGCAGAGTCGTTGGCGTTGCGATTGCCCGTCGGACGGCGTAGAGCCTGCTCTTCTAAGAAGGCGACCACATCCGACAGGCGGAAACGACGCTGATTGCCCTCCGTGCGGAAGTGTCGAAGCCAGCCTCGGTCGGTATACCGACGCACGGTCGCAGGGCACACGCCCAACAAGCGCGCCACCTCTTCCAAAGTCAGCACGGGGTCGGTCAGGCGCGCAATCAGCTCCTCACGGCTCTCCCGAATGCGCGCAGGATAATACCGACGGGTGACACTGTCGTCCGTCCACTCCGCCAAGTAGCGCAGGTATTGCGGGAGCTTTGCCCAGACCTCATCGGCTTCGGGGGGAACAATCTGTTCAGGCTCCACTTTCCGACGGCGTCCACGCTTGCGCAGGCGCGGTCCGTCCTCCTGAACTGTAGCCATCTCGACAACGGCTTGGGTGGGTTGAGGGAGGGTGGCTTGTGAAGGCGAGCTTTCTTTGGGAAGTCCGAGCTCATCGCGCAAAAACGGCAGAAACTCCAAAATGTTGGGCACACGGATTGAAAAGTGTGTTGAGGTGCCCAGCTCAGGAGCAGGCGTAGGTCTTTCAGATATAGGAGCTGGCGCAGGGAGGGGCGTTGGAGGCGCTAAAGCCTCGGCAGGCGTCGCAACCGACGGCGGTTCTGCCCCTAAGGAGGTTGCTTGGGGAGGTTCAGGCGTAGCAGGGGGATTCTCGTGCGCGCCCTCCTCCTCCACGAACTGCGATTCTAAGTGCCTGTACCAATCGCTCCAGCTCAGCCGTCGCATCGTTGCTCACTATTGTACCCGTTAAAGCGAAACGGCTCAGGGAATCTTCCTGAGCCGTGCAAAATGTGTACCTCGTTTCACTGGAGCCTCTCTGCCAAAAGGCGATGGAAGTGATGCACGCCCTGCTCGCGGGTGGGCGAGTAGCGTCCTCTGTCATACAGGCGCGAACGCACTCCCCGCTGGGTTGCCTCTACGACCGCTTCATCCTCGCGCTCGACGCGGTCTAACTCCGCACCTGCGCCTGAATGGAGCCGTTCAGCACGCCACACATAGCTCAGGAACGACACGCGTGTCAAATCCATCCCCAACGGCTTGACCACATTGATAGAAAGCCCCCACGGGTAGAAGTTGAACATCAAGTTTGGGAAGAGCCAGAAATAGTACGCCGCTATCGCCTGACCGTAATCGGGCGATTCAGGAGGCAGTTCAAAGCAGTCCTCACCGCCTTTGGCAATGCCGACTTGGAGGTTGCTGTAGCGAAACAGTTCCGTGCGATAACTGCCGTAGTCCAGCGCTTCGTTCAGGCTGGGGTGTACGAACGGGATGTGGAACCCCTCTAAGTAGTTGTCGCAATACAGTGCCCAGTTTGCCCTGACTAGGTAATCCCTTGAGCGTGTTGGGTCGAACCGAAACTCGTGCAATGGGAGCCACCCCACACGCTCTTGCATCGGGGCGATGAACTCCTCGAAGGGGCACATCGGCTTCAGCGACACGAAGATGAACTTGCCCCACACGCCGAACGGCACTTTGGGCAGGTCATCTCTCTCGCTGGGGAAACCACACACACCCTCAAACTCGGGCATATGCTGGAAGTTGCCATCCAGCCCGAAGCGTCGCCCGTGATACCGACAGCGCAGGTATCGCTCGTTGCCTGGCGTTTCCACCACCAAGTTGCCCCGATGGGTGCAGACATTCGACAAGCAGTGGAGCCGGTCGTGCATATCACGGGTGAGCAACAAAGGTTCTTCTAACGAGCCTTCCAGGAGCGTGAAGGGGAACACCGCACCGGGTATTCGTACCGAGTCGGTATCGGTGACAAACTGCCACGAGGTCAGGAAGATGCGTTCTAAGAGGTGCTGGTACAGCTGGGGGTCGGTGTACACTTGTGCGGGAAGTGTCCACGCTTTCTCAATCGATTCGTCTATCTCAAAAAACATATGCGCCTCTTTCTTGTGCCGAAGGCAAGCCATTGAAGATAAAGGCGCCACGAGGGCGCCTTTATCTTCAAATAGAGACTTTCAATCCGGGCACCGACCTATTTTCCCACTCCGTTACCAGAGCAGTATCTTCGGCGCTGGAGGTCTTAACTGCCGTGTTCGAGATGGGAACGGGTGTTGCCCCTCCGCTATGGGCACCCGGATTGAAACCGAGAACTCTCCTCTTGAGAGGGAATGCTTCCCTCTCAAGAAGTGAGTGACAAAGGAGGTGAGTGACAATTGGAACTGGAGATACACCGGAAGAGCGCTTTTTTAGGCAAGCCCTCGGTCTATTAGTACGGCTCAGCTCAACACATTACTGTGCTTACACGCGCCGCCTATCAACCCAGTCATCTACTGGGGACCTTACTCCGTTGACCGGATGGGAGACCTTATCTTGGGGTGGGCTTGGCGCTTAGATGCTTTCAGCGCTTATCCCGTCCCGACATGGCTACCCAGCGTCTGCTCCGGGCGGAACAACTGGTACACCAGAGGTCAGTCCAGCCCGATCCTCTCGTACAAGGGCCGGCTCCCCTCAAGTCTCCTACGCCTGCGGTGGATAGGGACCGAACTGTCTCACGACGTTCTGAACCCAGCTCGCGTGCCGCTTTAATGGGTGAACCCCCCAACCCTTGGGACCTTATTCAGCCCCAGGATGCGACGAGCCGACATCGAGGTGCCAAACCCCGCCGTCGCTGTGGACGCTCGGGCAGGATCAGCCTGTTATCCCCGGGGTAGCTTTTATCCGATGAACCCTGGCGTGCCCACGCACTGCCAGAGGGTCACTAGGCCCTGCTTTCGCATCTGCTCGACCCGTTGGTCTCACAGTCAAGCCCGCTTGTGCCCTTGCACTCGACGCGCGATTTCCGACCGCGCTGAGCGGACCTTTGGACACCTCCGTTACTTTTTAGGAGGCGACCGCCCCAGTCAAACTACCCACCTAAGACTGTCTCCGAACCGGCTCACGGTTCGGGTTAGCATTCCAGTATTCCAAGGGTGGTGTTCCATTGGCGCCGAAGCTCCCACCTACGCTCTACATGAAATACCGAAATGCAATCTCAAGTTGTAGTAAAGCTCCACGGGGTCTTTCCGTCCTACCGCAGGTAACCCGCATCTTCACGGGTGCTACAGTTTCACCGAGTGTCCCGCTGAGACAGTGGCCCAATCGTTACGCTTTTCGTGCGGGTCGCAATTTACGCGACAAGGAATTTCGCTTATCACCTTACTCGGTTAGTGCCGAGCGAACTTCCACCTTGCCTGGAAGTTCCTGCATGTCGCCATGCAGATGGGACCATCTCATCACCTCTCCATTGAGGCGTCCAGCGTATGGTCTCTGAGGATTCTAATCCCGACAGGGATTAGTCTTTCCTGCTGGTTGTCCGCACCAGTCGGATTGTTACTCACAAGTAATTGTTTCGCTGAGTGCGAAGCCAATCCTTGCAAGTACCGCTGGATACTCGGGTTTTCCAGCATATAGCCGGATGCTCACCTTGTGGTTACCCACAAGGGGGGCAGCGAATCTACCATAGGCAGTTACCCCCTATGTCGCCATAGGGACTGGACCATATCTTCACTCCGAGTGTTTCAGAGTGTCTGGCGTGTGGTCTCTGAGGATTCTCGCTAATACCTCGTGCAACGGTCGTAGTCGTTGCTTCCCCTTTGCGGCTGGGTTCATCGCATACGCCTTCTCGACGATGCGTGCCAGTCCTTCGGGGGTCCTGTGGTTGCCTTGGTTCATCAGCTCCAAGATTTCGCGGAAACGATAGAAAGTTTCGCGCTTGGCTTGGGAGCTGAAAGGAACAACATAGGTTTCAAAGAAGGGCACCAGTTTTTCCCAAAGCGTTCGCCTACAGTGGATGGCGTAGACGAGGCAGTTTGGACTGTCGGGCTTTGGGTAGATGCGTCCTGCTTGAAACACCTGCTGTGCCAGTTCCAGCACCTCCCGTCCGCTCTGGTGTTGTACCAGATGGAATTCGGGGTCTACATAGTAGCCGTATCGGCTGGTTTCGTGGTGCTTGATACCGACGAGCAGGGAGGCTTCCCCTTCGATGAACCCTGCAAGGAACCACTTGGCGGCTTCGGTTTTAGCGAGCCTTTCCTGCTGATTGGCTCCACCCATCGCGTTGTCACCTCCTCGGTAGCGTGGGATCCACGAGCTGTTCCAGCATATAGCCAGATTTTACAACGGCCCTGTTACGAACCGTTAGAGTTACGGCCGGCATTCACCCGGGCTTCAGTTTAGGGCTGCACCTTGCGGCTGACCCCTCCCCTTAACCTACGGGCATTGGCCAAGCGTCGCCCCCTATACGTCGGGTTTCCCCTTAGCAGAGAGCTGTGTTTTTGGTAAACAGTCGCCGGGCCCTCTTTGCTGCGACCTCCTTGCGGAGGCACCCCTTCTCCCGAAGTTACGGGGTCAATTTGCCGAGTTCCTTAGCGGGACTTCTCTCGCGCGCCTGAGGCTCCTCGCCTCACCTACCTGTGTCGGTTTGCGGTACGGTCAGATGACTTCAACGCTACACGGCTTTTCTCGGCTCCAGTCAAGGTCGCTTCGTTCACCCGAAGGATCCCTTCGTCCCTTACGGGAACGCGGCCTTCCAGCTCCGCGCCCGACCTCTCGTGAAGCGTCCCCGCTTGGCTCCATCATCTGGGGTGGGAATGTTGACCCACTGCCCTTCGCCTACGGCTTTTCGCCCTCGACTTAGGACCGCCTAACCTTCAGCGGACGAACCTGCCTGAAGAAACCTTAGGTTTTCGGCGGACAGGATTCTCACCTGTCTTCTCACTACTCGTGCCGGCATTCTCACTTCGGTACGCTCCAGCGGTGCTTCCGCTCCACCTTCACTGCGTACCGAACGCTCCCCTACCGCTCCTTACGGAACCCGCCGCTTCGGTGACGAGCTTGAGCCCCCTTACATTATCGGCGCAGGGTCACATTCGACCAGTCAGCTGTTACGCACTGTTTAAAGGATGGCTGCTTCTAAGCCAACCTCCTGGTTGTTTACGCGACCCTACATCCTTTAACACTTAGCTCGTGCTTAGGGACCTTAGCGGGCGATCTGGGCTATTGCCCTTTCGACAACGGCGCTCATCCGTCGCTGTCTCACTCCCACGCTTCTTGCTATGCCATTCGGAGTTTGGTTGGGTTCAGTAACCTGGTGGGGCCCCTAGCCCATCCAGTGGCTCTACCTGCATAGCATAGCGCGTGAGGCTGCACCTCAATGCATTTCGGGGAGAACCAGCTATCTCCGCGCTCGATTGGCATTTCACCAGACTATCCCCAGTTCATCCGAGCCCTTTTCAACGGACACCAGTTCGGGCCTCCACCGTGTGTTACCACGGCTTCACCCTGACCAGGGATAGATCGCGCGGTTTCGGGTCTACACCCAGCGACTCAGTCGCCCTCTTCGGACTCGCTTTCGCTGCGGCTCCGTGCCTGAGGCACTTAACCTTGCCACTGAGCATAACTCGCCGGCTCATTCTGCAAAAGGCACGCCGTTAGGCTGTTCCCCTTGCGGGGCATAGCCCTCCGACTGCTTGTAAGCGCACGGTTTCAGGTTCTTTTCACTCCCCTTCCGGGGTGCTTTTCACCTTTCCCTCACGGTACTGGTTGCACTATCGGTAGCAAGAAGTATTTAGCCTTACCCGGTGGTCCGGGCGGATTCGCACAGGTCTCCTCTTATCCCGTGCTACTCGGGATGCTGACTGGTCGAAGGAACTTTTCGCATACGGGGCTATCACCCGCTGTGGCGTGCCTTTCCAGGCAACTTCTGCTAAGCACTTCGATCCTTGGTGTCAGTCCCACGACCCCGCAGGTGCACGCACCTACGGTTTAGGCTGTTCCCCGTTCGCTCGCCGCTACTGAGGGAATCCCGTTCGGTTTCTTTTCCTCTGGGTACTTAGATGTTTCAGTTCCCCAGGTTCCCTCCACACCGCCTATGGGTTCAGCGGTGGGTAACCACCCATTCGGTGGTTGGGTTCTCCCATTCGGGGATCCACGGGTCAACACCTGTTTGCGGCTCACCGTGGCTTATCGCAGCTTACCACGCCCTTCATCGGCTTCTTGCTCCTAGGCATCCACCGTGCGCCCTTAATAGCTTGCCTTAAGCGCGCTTC
The DNA here is from genome assembly GCA_937139515.1 of uncultured Armatimonadota bacterium. Lineage (GTDB taxonomy): Bacteria > Armatimonadota > Fimbriimonadia > Fimbriimonadales > GBS-DC > CAKZQI01. Next base: position 7,018 of record CAKZQI010000089.1, read on the forward strand.
TCGGTGTACTCCAGTCCAATTGTCAAGGTAAAGCGTGTTGGGTCCGTTGCCCTTTGTTGGGAACTGCAAGCCCAACCGTTAGCGTCCCTTAGGGCGCTAAGGGTTAGGCTCTTAGTTTTGGTGGAGGCGACCGGATTTGAACCGGTGACCCCCTGCGTGCAAAGCAGGTGCTCTCCCGCTGAGCTACGCCCCCACAGTTGGTGGGCGCGATTGGATTCGAACCAATGACCTCACCCTTATCAGGGGTGCGCTCTAACCGACTGAGCTACGCGCCCGAATTCCCTCAAAACCAGGCAGGCTCGCTAAGCGAGGGACTCCGTTTAAAGGAGGTGATCCAGCCGCACCTTCCGGTACGGCTACCTTGTTACGACTTAGTCCCCCTCACCAGCCACACCTTCGGCGGCTCCCTCCCTTGCGGGTTAGGCGACCGACTTCGGGTGCAACCGACTCGGGTGACTTGACGGGCGGTGTGTACAAAGCCCGGGAACGTATTCACGGTGGTATGGCTGACCCACCGTTACTAGCGATTCCGCGTTCACGCAGGCGAGTTGCAGCCTGCGATCCCAACTGAGGGTGGTTTTTTGGGATTCGCTCCAGCTTGCGCTTTGGCTGCCCTTTGTGCCACCCATTGTAGCATGTGTGAAGCCCTGGACGTAACCGCCATGCTGACTTGACGTCATCCCCACCTTCCTCCGTGTTGACCACGGCAGTCTCCTCAGAGTGCCCGGCTTTACCCGCTGGCAACAGAGGACGAGGGTTGCGCTCGTTGCGGGACTTAACCCAACACCTCACGGCACGAGCTGACGACAGCCATGCAACCGGTGTCCACGAGCCGCAGGTTTCCCCTTGGAGCTTCCTGTTTCCAGGAAGTTTCTCGTGGATGTCAAGCCCAGGTAAGGTTCTTCGGTTAGTATCGAATTAATCCACATGCTCCACCGCTTGTGCGGGCTCCCGTCAATTCCTTTGAGTTTCAACCTTGCGGCCGTACTCCTCAGGCGGGGTGCTTAATGCGTTAGCTTCGGCGCCGAAGATTAATTCCCCAACACCTAGCACCCATCGTTTAGGGCTGGGACTACAGGGGTATCTAATCCCTTTCGCTCCCCCAGCTTTCGCACCTCAGCGTCAGAAACAGGCCAGAGATCCGCCTTCGCCACTGGTGTTCCTCCCGATATCAATGCATTTCACCGCTACACCGGGAATTCCGATCTCCTCTCCTGCCCTCCAGCTCCGCAGTATCCGGTGCAGCCTCTCGGTTGAGCCGTGAGATTTCACACCAGACTTACGGAGCCGCCTACGTGCGCTTTACGCCCAGTAAATCCGGGCAACGCTCGCCCCCTACGTATTACCGCGGCTGCTGGCACGTAGTTAGCCGGGGCTTTTTCTGTAGGTACCGTCTGAATTCGTCCCTACTAAAAGGAGTTTACACCCCGAAGGGCTTCGTCCTCCACGCGGCGTCGCTGGGTCAGGCTTTCGCCCATTGCCCAAAATTCCCGACTGCTGCCTCCCGTAGGAGTGGGGCCCGTGTCTCAGTGCCCCTCGGGCCGGTCGTCCTCTCAGACCGGCTACCCGTCGTCGGCTTGGTGAGCCGTTACCTCACCAACTACCTGATAGGCCGCGGGCCCATCCCAAAGCGGAAACCCATTTAGACGGCTCCGCCAAAACGAAACCGTCCACATCCGGTATTAGCCGGGGTTTCCCCCGGTTGTCCCAGTCTTTGGGGTAAGTTACCCACGTGTTACTCCGCCGTTCGCCGCTCTCGGCAGTCCCGAAGGACTACCTACCGCTCGACTTGCATGTCTAAGGCACGCCGCCAGCGTTCGCCCTGAGCCAGGATCAAACTCTCCGTCGGAAAACATTATCCTGCCGATCGGCAGGCTGGTTTTCGTTCGAAGAATTGACTGAGCTCTCGCAAAGCGTCTTACCTGCCTGGTTTTCAAGGAACAATCACGCCGACGCTCCCGTTGGATTTCGTCGGCGAGTCTGATTGTACCACATTTCGGGCGCGTATGTCAAGCACTTAACTGAGGGTGTTCGAAAATCGTAGCACGGGCATCCTGCCCGTGAA
>CAKZQI010000090.1 GCA_937139515.1 uncultured Armatimonadota bacterium
CCTGTCACCCTGAGCGTCAGCGAAGGGTCTCTGCTTTGGGCTTCGTTGAGATTCTTCGCTGCGCTCAGAATGACAGTTTCCCAACCCGTCACCCTGAGCGTCAGCGAAGGGTCTGGACTCCCCTCTCCCGAAGGTTCGGGAGAGGGGTCGGGGGTGAGGGCAGATTCTTCGCTTCGCTCAGAATGACAAAGAGGGAGCGCGTTCAGAATGACAGTTTCCCCAGAGGAGCACGATCGGCACTCAGCGGGTATCCTAAGCCCGATGGTGGAGCGAATTCGGCTGGGGGATAGCCAGCCCCTACTGATAAGCGAGGCGCAGGTCGCGGAACTGCTCACGATGAACCGAGCGTTGGAGGCGGTCGAGTCGGCGTTTCGGGATTGGGCGTTCGGGCGCGCCACGAACCAGCCGCGTCAGCGCATCCACACGCCTCAGGGCACTCTCCACCTGATGGGCGCCTGCTGGCATGTGAAGGGCTACATCGGCTACAAAGCCTATTTCTCGTTCCCTGCTGGCACGCGGTTCCATGTGGTGTTGGCGTCGGCGCAATCGGGCGAGGTGCTGGCACTGATAGAGGCAGACCTGCTGGGACGCATCCGAACGGGCGCCGCGTCGGGCGTCGCCACGAAACATATGGCACGCCCAGATGCCCAAACGGTGGCGATTATCGGCACGGGCGACCAAGCGCGTACCCAGTTAGAGGCGGTCTGCGCGGTGCGTCCTATCCAACAGGTGCGCGCCTACAGCCGAACTCCTGAACGCCTTGCCCAGTTCGCCCTGCAGATGGAAGCCCAGCTCGGCATCCCCGTCCTGCCAGCCGAAAGTGTGGAGCAGGCAGGCACAGACGCCGACATCGTGATTACCATTACCACCGCTCGTGAGCCGTTCCTCACGGGCGCGCTCCTCAAGCCTGGCACGCATCTCAATGCAGGGGGTGCGAACTCGCTCGCCCGACGCGAACTGGACACTTATGCCGTCGCTCGGTGCGACCGTATCGCCGTGGATGACCCCCAACAAGCACGCCTTGAGTCTGCGGAACTCGTGTTGCCGATTGAACAGCGCAGGCTGGGCTGGGAGCGGGTGATACCTCTGGCGCAGATTGTAGCAGGGCAAATGCCCGGACGGCTTGCACCCGAAGAGATTACGCTGTTCAAATCGCTGGGGATAGCGCTGGAGGATGTGGCGGTCGCCAGCGTGGTCTACGAGGCGCTCGCCCCCTAAAAGCCGTCTACCGACGGGTCTTGGAGATGCTCTATAAAGTTGAGCAGGGCGACCCATGCGCGCTCGTGGGTATGTTCCACGATGGATACGCTCGTGTTGTCCAAGCGGATACGCCGATAGGTATGAACATTGCCGAGCAGGGTCTCACAGAGCAGGATTCTTAGGCTACCGCCGTGCCCCACCAAAATCAGTTCGCCTTCGGTATGCTCCGTGCGCAGGCGGTGATGGAAGTCGCGCACGCGCGCCCAGAAGTCGTTCATCGGTTCGGCTTCGGGGGGCGTGCCGTTGAGTGGGTCGTACAGGTAGGTGAAGTGGTGGTCAGGATAGCGGGTTTGGATTTCTTCGGTGGTCAGCCCTTCCCAAGCGCCCCAGAACCGTTCGCGCAGGTCAGGCACATGGGCAACAGACGCTCCCACCTGTTGGGCAATCGCCTCGGCGGTCTGAGAGGCACGGGCTAAATCGCTAGTGTAGATGGCGACAGGCTTCTTGACCCGCTCTCCGAGCCAGCGCGCCACCTGCTGGGCTTGACGCAAGCCCACCTCGTCGAGCGGGACATCAGAGTGCCCCTGGATGCGTCCTGTAGCGTTCCAAGCCGTCTGACCATGCCGAACCAGATAAAGGCGCAACATCGGCGCAATTGTACCTGCTCGGCTCCTCGCTGAGTGGCTGGTGCGCGTGGGGAGGCCTTCTTAGCGATACTCTTCCACCAAGTTTCGTGCCCGCTCATCAAAAATCGGCTGGTCGCTCTCACGAGGAGTCCAGCGCTGGCGGGGCACACAGGTCTGCGCCACTTTGAGCCACTTCGCTGAGCCATCACAGAACACCCAGTTCACACCCCGCTGGTGCGAGTGCAACAGCCCGCGCCCTCTCTGATAACTCCCTGTGCTCGAGACCCACTCCTGCGTCAGCGTCCATCCGCCCAAATCGGGATAGTTCACCCGCGTTTCTAACAGCAGTATCATCCAGCTCGGTTCGGGGATTTCCGCCATGTAGCGCGGTCGCTGGAACGGCTCTCCGTGGTCGCGTATCGGGATGCCCTCGTGGAAAAAGGAGCCGTTATAAGCGTAAGAGATGGGCAGCTTCTCTTGCCAAGCCCAGTTGCTCTCGTCGCCCGCCGTGCCTCCGTAGTTTTCGATGAAATCGTCGCTCCACAGGAAGGCGTTGGAGGGGCACTCGTAGAGCTGGACACTGACCAAGTAGGTTCGGATGGCGCGTTTCCAGTTCCAACTACTGCCCTGCAGTCCGCCCCACTGATTGCTCAAGGGGCGTTGGGCGTCGGGAAATCGGCTCATCGGGAAGGTCTCGTCGTAGTCGCCCAGATACATCTGGATAGCCATCCCGATTTGGCGCAGGTTGCTGAGACACTTCGTCTTACGCCCCGACTCGCGTGCATTCGCGAGCACGGGAAACAGCAAGGCGGCGATGATGGCGATAATCGCAATCACCACCAGCAGTTCAATCAGCGTGAAGGCTCGGTTTCTCATGTGACACCTCCACTCCCGCTACCAACCCCCACAGCCCTCCCAACAGGGTACATACCAGTATATCCCAGAAAGGGCTCATAAACAACAGGCAAATGAGGGTCGCTATCGACGCTAAACCTACCCCAGCATAAGGGCTACCGCGCCGAACTAACCTCCAGCTACGCCAAGCTAAAACAGCACAAACCCCAAGAAAAAGTAGGAAGGGAAGCACACCATAGTACAGCCACAGGTCTAAATAGGCGTTGACCAACGTAATTCCCCGATAAATGTTGTATTCAGGAGCGTACTCCCAGTTGTAGGGCACCCCGAAAGGTAAACTCGGAACAAGGCTCAGAAAGGTCTTCCACGACTCCAGTCGGTTATGCACGGAGCGGTCGCCTTGCAGAGCGTATTCTGCCCGTTCCCACCCTGATGGTATAGCGATTGAACAGAGCAGGAACACAGCGATGGTGCAACCCCACACAGGGAGCAGTGCTTTGCGATGAGTATGGGGGCAGAAGACGATCCCTATCAAGGTGGCAACCGCCAGTCCCAGCCAGGCGCTTCGGGAAAGGCTGAGATAGACGACCGCCGTACTGAGGCTGATGAGGAAGTATCCCATCCACCAATGTCCTTTGCTTGCGTGCATCGCAAGCACGCCCCCCAAACCCCACCCTATCAGTCCTGCTAATCCTGCTTCCAGAGGGCTTGCGAAAAGACCCGAGGGACGATTGTAGCCTTGGAAGCGATAGAGGCGTTCCCCATGTGGGTCATAGCCGTACAGATGAGCCAGCACAGAGGCGAAGAAAGATACTGATGCTAATGTGAGGATGTACAGCAGAGTGTCCGTGAACTTACGGTTAGAGCGGACTATCAAGGGTATTCCAATAAGCATCATGCCCAAACACCAGAGACCGACCGATGTGGCTTGTTGGTCAATTACAACTTTTACAAATGGGTGCAAACTCAGTAAGTGTACGAATGTGATGATCAAGCAGATTGCAAGTAAGACTTTTCCGATCGCTGAAGCCAGCCTGAGCGGTACAAACTGACTTCTAATGACCAGCCCAGAAAGTATCCAGAGGCAAGTGGCGCTGAGTGACTCGCTGAGTTCGGTCAACCCTATTGACGGCGCAAGATTTTGTAGAGCCATGCTGTTCCAAACGCAAGAAGAATGAGGGGAGGGATCCAAAACAGGTACTGAGAAGTGAAAACGAAGTCATCTGCTTTCTTTTCCGATTGCTGGACGCGTTTGAGGTCTTCCAAAGGGGGTAAATACCCGCGCCATTCATATGTCACAAAGTCGAAACTCTCAGTTCCGAACAGTCCATAAGGAATATTTTTACGGTGGCTCACTCTGTGGTCTAAAACCATATTTCCTACAGATGAATTACTAATCTCTTTTATATTGCATGATACCTTTTCTTCTGAGAAATGCTTAAGGTGCAATTCGCGTGTCGTTTTAGCTAAGCGCTCGAGTTGACGCGTCCGCTTAATTCGGGATGGCATCCAGATGCCGCTATAACTTTTCCACTGAGTCACCACAATCTCTATAATGGGGTCTTTTTGGGCTGAAGGTCTGTATTCCTTCGCCCACGCTGGCGCATACCCCTTCTGCTTCGCTAGACCAACCTGTAGTATTGTGTCCTGAGTGTAGCCAGAGTCCTTTTCACTGGCACTCAAAAGAGCCTCCACTACGAGGTATTCGTCATCTTCCTGAAGCACCCGCCATTTACCGTCTCTATCCAGCTGAAAAATGTTTAGCACATTCAGGTTCGAAAGAAAAGCTATATCTATGGGATAAACAAATTGGGTGGTGCTCACACTGTGCAATATTGCTGGTGACGCATACGGAGCAACTTTTATAACGCCATCTTTGTCTTCTGGAAAGTGGATTGAATAATCATCACCATAGTAAATAATGATTTTCCACTTGCTCAAACCGTCTGGCCCCATAACCCCTTGAGCAGTTTGCAACAAAAAGTGTGTATCGCATCTGATTATAACTATCTCATCTTCATAACTGTACTCTTTGTCTGATGAGAAAAATTCTGCCTGCTTCTCTTTCTCTGTTACAACAGCCCCCGATCGCCGCATCGCTTCAAAGGCAAAATAGGGATCGAAGCCTTCTTCTACAACATGTTCGGTGAACTCCCAATTGACTTTATAGTGCCGCAAATGACTCTCGCGCTTCTGAAGGGATTGGCGAGCGAGATCTATGGACTCGCTCGCCACGGCTCCACCGAGCAGAAACAGGATACCTACGCACGCACCGGTTGTTCTTTTTAGCATGTCAACTCTCACAGACTGGTACCCAAGCTTTGCCATCGTAAGGTTCCCAATCGTTATTACAAGAACTACAGTGTGTCCCACGCTGACCAATAGAGCCTGGTGAGCAAGTAGCGCGTTCGCCTTTTATTTCAACCTCTTCCCATTTCACACGGCAACTATTAGCATAACCCTCCGTAGGCACGCATCTTGCATTCTGCTGTTCTGGAGTTTTGTAGCAGTGTCCCTCACACTTTGGTTCTTCCTCCATGCTCTTTCTGGTGTGAATCTCTTCACCTCCATCACCCTCTTTAAACGCTCGCCCTCACCGTCTGGGGACAGCTTCCAAGAAAAATTTCACCTTCACGCGCTCGTGCCATTCGTCAGGGTCCGAGCGCACCTTGATGAGGAAATCTTTCTCGTGTTCCATCCCAGTGGGCATCCCTAAAGGCTCAATCACCACCTCCACAGGGAAGCCGTTCAGTAGGGGCACGCTCGTGTAGGGCAGTTGCGCCACCGCACACCCACAAGTTTGTAATCACAAAACCCCAACTGTCATTCTGAGCGAAGCGAAGAATCTCGGCGCTCCCCAAACACAGCCCCACTACTCCCGCTCAGGGCGACCCGATGGGATTCCTCGCCTTCGGCTCGGAATGACAGGTGGGGGCGTGATAATAAGTAGAAGCGGTCTTTGAAACGGGGTGAGTTTGGCACAATTTTGTACCGAACGCCTGTACCTTTGTCAGCCCCCCGTGCCTTCCTGTGCCCAGCGTTGGAGTTTGGCAATCGCCCGCTGGCACGCTTTCTTCACCCGTTCCACTGGCTCGCCCAGCACCTCAGCAATCTGCGAGAACGGTTCCTCTTGGAGGTAACGCTGTTCCACGATGAACCGCTCCCGCTGTGAGAGTTGAGCCAGTGCCTGTTCAACTATCAGACGCGCCTCTGCCTGTGCGTAACCCTCTTCCTCTGCAAGGTCTTCGTAGCAGTCCAAGGCAATCGTGGGCACTTGACGATGAACCTGACGCAGATAATCGCACCACACGCTTTCGCAGACTGCATTCACATAGGCGCGACACACTTCGCATCCCCGCTCATGAGCGCACCAGAGCCGAACGAGGCACTCTTGAATCAGGTCGTCTCGCTAGCTGGAGGCGACGCCTCTTTGCACGAACCACGCAAGCACCCAGTGAGACCACTGAAAGACCTCCTCATTTTGCCACACCGTTTGCATAGGGATAGCCCCCCTTGACTATCTTTTTTTCTTTTCAGGGGGGATTCCTGCTTGAATAGGAAAGAAAGTTACAGAAGACGAACAACACCGACAGAGCTCACGCGCCATCAGGTACCCTATACAGCGGTGGACACAACACTTGCACAGCTACAGAGCTACTTAGAAGCTCGCTTGGGGCAGGTGGAGCGGGCGTTGGAGCAGTACCTGCCCATCCAAACCGAGCGACCGCGCCAACTTCCCAGTGCGATGCGTTATGCGGTGTTGGGTGGTGGCAAACGGCTCCGTCCTATTTTGTGTGGCGCCTCGGCGGAAGCATGTGGGGCGAGCCTTGAGCCGGTAATGCCCACCGCCTGTGCTTTAGAACTCATCCACGCTTTCAGCCTGGTGCATGACGACCTGCCAGCGTTGGATAATGACACCCTGCGGCGGGGCAAGCCGACGGTCTGGTGCGCCTACAACGAGGCGATGGCAATCCTGACGGGCGACGCCCTGTTTGCGATGGCGTTTGAACTGCTCGCCAAACAGGCAGAGACCACCCCTGCAGAGCGGGTCATCCAAGTGCTGGCGCTGGTTACCCAAGCGGTTGGCGTGGACGGGATGGTAGGCGGACAAGTGGAAGACATTCTGTCGGAGGGGAGCGAACCCACTCCCGACGGTTTAGCCTATATCCACTTGCGCAAGACGGGGGCACTGATACGCGCCTCGGTGCTTGCGGGAGCGATTCTGGCAGGCGCCACCCCCGAACAACTGCGCGCCTTAGACACCTACAGCACCGCCATCGGGCTAGCGTTTCAAATCGTGGACGACATCCTGAACGAGACCAGCACCCCCGAAACGCTCGGCAAAGCCACCCAATCCGACCGAAATCGAGGCAAGGCGACCTACCCACGCCTGTTCGGATTGGACGAGTCGTGGCGCCAAGCCGAGACCGCCATCCGAGAGGCTCTGCAGAGCTTAGCCGACTTCGATGAGCGGGCGAACCCTTTGCGGTGGCTGGCGCAGTACACCCTCCTGCGCCAGCGTTAGACTTCGGTTACAATCGGCACGATGAGCGGGCGACGGCTTAGGTGCTTCTTGCAGAACTTGCGCATCGTCACCACGACCTCCTCGCGCACATTATCGTAATCGCTCGCCTCAGCAGGGAGCATTTTGCCGATAATCTCGTGGATGGTGGAGCGGGCGAGTTCGGGCTGAATCTCGTTTTGCCACTCAAATCCCCGTATCACGAACTGAGGGTCTTCTAACAAGTCGCCTGTCTGAGCGCGCACCGTAATCAGCACAATCATCATCCCCTCTTGGGCGATTTGGCGTCGGTCGTGGATGATGTACTCAGGCACACCGCCTTCTACCCCTTCCTCAATAAGCAGTCGTCCTGCGGGCACTGGCTCGGCATACTCCACCTTACCGTTCCGGATACGCAGTCCGCGCCCGTTCTCCATCAAGAAGAGTTGGTCGTCGGTGTAGCCCAGTTGGCGTGCTAGTTCAAAGTATTGGGCTTGGTGGCGCGGTTCGCCATGCACGGGCGCCAAGTACTTGGGCTTGAGCAGGCTAATCGCTAATTTCAGTTCCTCTTGGTAGGCGTGTCCCGACACATGCACGGGCGCAATTCCATCATAAACGACGCGCGCCCCCAAACGCACCAGCCGATTGACCGTGCGCCAGACGAGGCTCTCGTTGCCGGGGATGGGCGTTGCCGACAGGATGACCATATCGCCCGGTCGGATTTTGAGGCGGGGGTACTCGTCCGCAGCGATTTGGCTTAGCGCCGACAGCGGTTCTCCTTGACTGCCAGTGGTCAGCACGACGATTTGGTCGTCGCGCAGTTCATCCAGTTGGCGCGCCGAGACCATTCGGTTCGGGCTAACGCGTAGATAGCCACGCTGGATAGCGATTTCAATATTCTGCTCCATCCGCCTGCCCAGCACGGCGACACGGCGGTCGTAGACCTCCGCCATGTCGATCGCTTGTTGGATGCGGTGCAGGTTGGAGGCGAAGGTCGTAATCAAAATCCGTCCTGTGGCTTGGGCGAAGAGGGTGTAGAAGGTATCGCTCACTTTGCTCTCGCTGTCGCCCCACCCAGGACGCTCGGCGTTGGTGCTATCGCTGAACAGCACCAGCACCCCCTCATCGCCAATCCGTGCCAAGCGGTTGAAGTCGGTGCGTACGCCATCCACGGGGGTATGGTCAAACTTGAAATCGCCCGTGAACACAATCGTGCCTTCGGGGGTGTGCAGGGCGAGCGACACACAATCGGGGATGCTGTGGGTCACCCGAACGGGCTCCACCGCAAAACTGCCCAACTGGAACGGCTCTCCGGGTTGAATGGTGTTCAGTTGGGCGCGGATACGACGCTCGCGTAGTTTGTGTTCTATCAGCGCCAGCGTGAAATCGGTGCCGTAGATGGGGATTTCTCCCAGCACAGGCAGGAGGTAAGGGAGCGCGCCCACATGGTCTTCATGTCCGTGCGTGAGCAGTATAGCACCTATCTGCTCCCGTATCTCCACCAGATACGACGGGTCCGGGATGACCAGGTCAACCCCTGGCAAGTCTTCGCCCGGAAACGAGATGCCACAATCTATCAAGACGGCTTCATCGTGATAACGAACGAGATTCAGATTCTTGCCGATCTCTCCTGTGCCACCTAAGGGGATGATTTCTAACGCCAACAGTAGGTTGCCTCCAGCTGTGCTTGATTGCTTTTGCCCACCCGTTGGTAGGCTGTAATATTATACCTACCCCTGTCTTGCAGATAATCGCAATCGCTTACCAGCGAGCGGCGTTTTCCAATCGCTCGGCGTCGTCAATCAACTTCTTGAGGGGGCAACTGAAGAGGTGCCCGAAACTCGACTCGCAAAACAGGCATTTTGTCCTGCGACGCGGCCGCCCCATGGTCTCGGCGGTGCTTTTGACGCT
>CAKZQI010000091.1 GCA_937139515.1 uncultured Armatimonadota bacterium
CTCTTTGTCATTCTGAGCGCAGCGAAGAATCTCAAAGGAACCCCAAGCGCAGACCCTTCGCTGACGCTCAGGGTGACCAGTGGGGTGCTGTCATTCTGCGCGCCCCCTCTTTGTCATTCTGAGCGCAGCGAAGAATCTCAAAGGAACCCCAAGCGCAGACCCTTCGCTGACGCTCAGGGTGACGAGGCAAGACCTGTCATTCTGAGCGAAGCGAAGAATCTCAAAGGAACCCCAAGCGCAGACCCTTCGCTGACGCTCAGGGTGACAGGGTGGGGAATTTGTCATTTCGCTCAGGGTGACAGGAGCGCTCAATACTCAGGGAAGGTAAAATACCGCTATGGACGGCGAAAACCAGGTTCGGCTTTCCGAAAACGCCACCCAAGCGATTCGCGAGGCTAGGGCAATCGCTGCGGGCAAGGAACCCGACTCCCGCCATCTCCTCCTTGCTCTCATCCGAAACTTTCCACAGGTCTTCCAGTCGCTTCTTCCCGCAGAGATGCTGAGTGAACTGCAGGCTGAAATCCAGAACGAATTGGCGGCCGATAACCGAGAGCGTGCTGCACCCTTAGATCTGGTCGTCATATTGGCTTTACAGCACGCCTTTGAGAAGTCGGGGGGCACGGTGGATGTGAACCACTTGGCGCGAGCCGCTTTGGAACTGCGAGCACAGCGAGCGCAGGAACTCGCGCCCAAAGCTCCCAGCGCGCTCCAGTTGGGCATTGACCTGACCCAGTTGGCGCGCTCGGGCGAGCTCCCCAATGTAGTCGGCAGAGACAACGAGATTGATACCTTAGTGGAGGTGCTGGCACGCCCCATCAACCCTTACGCTGTGCTGGTGGGGCTGGAGGGAGTGGGCAGGCGTGCCGTAGTGCAAGGTCTCGCCGAACGGATTGTCGCAGGCAAAGTGCCCCCCCATCTGGCGAACCGCCCTGTCGTGCTACTCTCTCAAATTATTGACCACCCCGACTACTACATGGCGCTGGTGAAAGAGTCGGTGGAGCATCGCGCTCTCTTGTACTTTGAGCCGTTTGAAACCTTTCTTTCGTCCGCGCCTGCCCCTCAGCTGGAACTTTTACGAATCAACTTCCTCTCAGCGTTGGTAAGCCAGCGTGTGCCGATTATCGGGGCGGTGAGCAGTATCAATCGGTTCCGCCAGCAGATTGGGCAAGCCCCTGACCTGCTCAAACGCTTTCAACCCGTCCCGGTTCACCCTCTAAATGCACAGGAGACTTTGGTGGTGCTCACCGAAATCGCTGCGCTGTTCCAGAGGCAACATAACCTCGTGTTTCAAAACGACACGCTGAAACTGATTGTGGAGGTCGCCGACGAGCATATCAAACACAGCCCCTTCCCCGATAAGGCAATCCTGCTGATGGACTATGTGGCGGGGCGCGCCCTGACCCAAGGTCAATCGCTGGTGGAGCCAGCGGTCGTGTGGGAGGTCGCCAGCGCCGTGACGGGGCTGCCCATCGGTCAGGGCGAGCGCACGATGCTTGAGCGCCTCAAAGAGCTGGAGCCGTTCCTCAATCAGCGGGTTGTGGGACAAGATGCGGCGATTGAGACGCTGGTACGAATGTTTAGCTTAAAGATACGCCGATTAGACCTGCGCCCCGAACGACCCAACGGGGTATTCCTGTTCGTTGGACCGACGGGCGTGGGCAAAACGGAGACCGCCCGCGCCTTAGCCGAGTTCTTCTTCGGCTCGTCTGAGCGGATGCTCAGGCTGGATATGAACCAGTTTTATGACCGCCACACGGTAGCGCGCCTGCTGGGTGCCGAGTTCGGCTATGTCGGCTTTGAACGCGGTAGCCCCTTGCTTGATTTCGTGCCAGAGAACCCCTTCAGCGTCGTTCTATTGGACGAGATTGAGAAGGCACACCCCGATGTCCACAAGTTCTTCCTACAGCTGTTTGATGACGGCTCCGTGACCGACGCGCAGGGACGGCGGGTCTCGTTCGCCGATACGATTATCATCATGACTTCCAACCTCCAGCCTGAGAAGCAAATGGGCTTTCTGCATGGACGCCTCTCGTTGGAAAGTTGGCGTCAGGCGTTCTCGGAACACTTTTCGCCTGAGTTTATCAACCGCGTGGACGCTATCTGCGTGTTCCAACCCTTGCAAAAGGAGACCATCAAGGAGATTATTGAGCAACGCCTCCTGCCTCGCATCCACAGTATCTTTCGTCAGCGTCAGATGGAGCTGGAAGTGGACGACGCGGTCATTGAGAAACTCGCCGAGATGGGCTACAACCAGCGCTTTGGCGCGCGCGAGCTGGAACGCACCATCGAGCGCGAACTGCTGTTGCTGTTGGCGCCCAATGTTCCGCTGATTATTGACACGCTCGGCAGGGAACGCAGAAAGGTGCGCGTCTACCTGAAGGGCGACCAGCTGGAGGTTCAAATAGAGCCTTAGGGCGGGGTATACTGAGCGTATGGCGCGTCCGCTGGGCTATTGGGCACTGGTGCTCCACACGCACATCCCGTATGTGCTCACGCACGGCAAATCGCCCCACGGTACCGATTGGCTGGTGGAAGGCACGGCGGAATGCTACATTCCGCTCTACGACCTGACCACCCGCCTGCTCAAAGACGGTATTCCCGCCCGCTATACCATCGGCTTCACCCCCATCCTGCAGGAGCAGTTAGCCCATCCCGATTTTGTTGGCGAGTTTCGGGGCTACTTGGAGGAACGGCTTGCCTTCGCACGCGACGATGCTCAGTACTTCCTCCAGCACGACAACCGCCTAATGGCGGGGCAAGCGTACTATTGGCAACGGCTTTACGCCGCCCAGCACGAAGGGTTTGAGGCGCTGAACGGCTCAGTGTTGGGTGGGTTCCGCCAGCTCCAGGACGCTGGGGCGATTGAAGTCATCACCAGCGCAGGCACCCACGGCTATCTGCCCCTGCTGGGACACGATGAATGCGTGCGGGCACAGGTGCTGGCGGGTGTTCACACCTACCGCCACCATTTCGGGCGCAACCCACAGGGGTTCTGGCTCCCCGAATGCGCCTACCGACCGGGCTATCGGTGGAGTCCGCCTGTCGGCTCGGAGTGGGCGCCCACAACCGATCGCTACGGCATAGAGTATTTCCTTTCGGAGGGGGGCGTACGCTACTTCTTCGTGGACACCCACATGATACGCGGGGGCGCGCCGTTGGGCACCTATTGGGAACGGTTCCCTGTGCTGGCGCAGTTGTACAAACAGTTCGTGCGCCACTATCGGGGCGAACAGGCAGACCGCACGCCCTATCAGCCCTACCAAGTGCCTGCACCCAGCCCGATGGCGGTCTTCGCCCGCGACCCCGCCACGACCCTGCAGGTCTGGAGCGGGGAACATGGCTACCCCGGCGATGCGCGCTATCTGGAGTTCCATAAGCAACACTATCCTGGACGCCTGCGCTATTGGCGTGTGAGCCAGAACAAGGCGGACTTAGGCGCCAAGCAACCCTACTCGCTCTACGAGGCGATGGAAGCGACGATGTCCCACGCCGACCACTTTGTGGGGCTACTCAAGCATGTGTTGGGCACTTATCGAGCACAGACGGGCGAACCGGGCGTGCTGGTCTCTATGTACGATACCGAGCTGTTCGGGCACTGGTGGCACGAGGGACCTCACTGGCTATACGAGGTGATACGCCGAATCGCAAGCGACCCCGACTTGGAGATGCTTACCTGCTCCCAAGTGCTGGAGCAGTGTCCCCCCGAAGAGACGCTCTTCCTGCCCGAAGGGTCATGGGGCGAGGGCGGCTATCACTATGTGTGGCTCAACGACCAGACCGCTTGGGCATGGGAACCAATCTATCGGTCAGAACACCAGTTCCTGAGTTTGCTACGCCGTTATGGCGACCAGCCCGCTCTGAAGCCCTATCTTGAGCAACTGGCGCGCGAGTTAATGCTTCTCCAATCCTCGGACTGGACTTTCCTAATCACGACCCAGTCGGCACGCGACTACGCCGAGGTGCGCCTGCAAGACCATCTGCGCCGTTTTGAAACCATAGCGCGGGTCGTGGAAGCCATCGGGAACGGACAGGAACCCGACGCCGAAGCGCTCGCCCTCTATTATGAAAGCACCGAACGCGACAGCCCCTTCAGAGAGATCGATTTAGACTGGTGGAAGATGTAGGGTTGTGAACTGTCATTCTGAGCGCAGCGAAGAATCTCGGGGCAACCCAAAGCTCAGACCCTTCGCTGACGCTCAGGGTGACAAAGCGGGGAAACTGTCATTCTGAGCGCAGTGAAGAATCTCAGACCCTTCGCTGACGCTCAGGGTGACAAGGTAGAGAGTGTCATTCTGACACCCTCTTCTGCCATTCTGAGCGCAGCGAAGAATCTCGGTGCAACCCAAAGCTCAGACCCTTCGCTGACGCTCAGGGTGACAGGATGGGGTTTGCAGGTTGAACTCAAGCTCGCTGTTTGGTGCTACCGCCTGCGTCTAAAAAGTGGCAGGCGTTTTGCTAACTTGAACTCAACAACTGTACTCTTGTCAGGACTGCCCAACTTCCAGCAAGCAGGAGAAACCCGACCAAGAGCGTAGAACCACTCTATGCGCAGGGTGATGCTGTGGTTGGGCGTGCTGGCATGCGCGTTGGGACTGGCTCAGCCCCCATCCATCCAAGCGAAGAGCGCAGTGCTGATGGAAGCCAGCAACGGGCAAGTGCTGTACGCCAAGCACGCGCGCAAACCCCTGCCCCCCGCCAGCCTCACCAAAATCATGACCGCTCTGATCGTGCTGGAACGCTGTGAGCTGGACGAGGTCGTCACCGCCTCCGAGAACGCAGTGAACACCCAACCCAGCTCGATGAACCTGCGCGTGGGTGAGCAAGTGAAGGTGCGCGACCTGCTGTATGCGCTGATGCTCCGCTCGGCAAATGACTCTGCGGTGGCGCTTGCGGAGCATGTGGCAGGCTCGGTGGAGGCGTTCGCCCAACTGATGAACCAGCGCGCCAATGAGCTGGGCGCCAACCAGACCCATTTTGTAAACCCGCACGGACTGCACGCCCCAAACCACTACTCCACCGCCTATGACCTTGCGCTGATAGCGCGCCAAGCGATGCAGAACGAGACCCTGCGTCAAATCGTGGGCGAACGCTACTACATCGTGGAACGCTCTATCAATCAAGACGACCTCTGGATGGTGAACAAAGCGAAGTTTCTGCAGATGTACCCCTACGCAGAGGGGCTGAAGACGGGCTACACGCGTCCCGCAGGCTTCTGCTTCGCAGGGTCCGCCTTCAAGGACGGGCGCAGGCTGATTGCGATTGTGCTCAACAGCGACCAGCGCGAGCAAGACACGATTGCACTGATGGAACACGGCTTCAACGACTGGATGGTGCTCCATTTGGGGGATAAGGGCACAGTGGTCGGCAAGGCTCCTATAGAGGGGGGTATGACAGATAGCGTGCCTGTGCGCCTTACCCAGCCTGCGCTGTATGTGGTGCCTACCCAACTGCATCAGCAGTACCGTTGGCAGTTAGACCTGCCGAGCCAAACCGCGCCCATCCAAGAGAACCAGCCTGTTGGCTACGCAGTCTTGTGGAAGGGCGATACTGCCCTGCTCAAAGTGCCTCTTGTCGCCACGAGCGCCGTGCAGGAGAAGCCCAGCGTTGTGGGCACTTGGGCGAGCGGGTTGCTGTTTGTCGGGGCATTAGGCGGGCTATTCTGGCTTCGGTTCACACGCCACCGACGCCGTCGATACCCAATTTCACGCCAACCGATTACCTATCGGCAGGGAGTTCAACCGTTAGGTAGAAATCCTAAAGCGAGGTGAACTCAATGAAACGCAGAGAATCAGGTAGAGTGCTGGGAGTGCTCATCGCACTGGTGCTGATAGCGGGTGCTGGCGTCGCCGGGTGGTACTTTCTCATCTACACCAAATCGCCCCAATACACCCTGAACCAGTTCTTCGCAGCGGCTAAGGCAGGAGACAAAGAAAAGGTCGGTCAGTTGGCGGACACTTCTGGGATACTAATCCCTCTCGTCGCTCGGCAGGTAGACCCCGTTGCCCTCATCTATCCGGGGTATGCACAAACGCCGACAGGAACGACCGAGTCCGTTGAAGTCGGTCAGGTCAGCGTGCAGGGCGAAGAGGCGAAGGCGAAGGTAAAGATGGTGGTCAATACCTCCGATGGAAAGAAGTTGACCATTAATCCTACCTATGTGCTTCGCAAGGTAGAGGGCAACTGGAAGGTCGCCGTAGAGCCGACCTTCGGTGGCTCGTTCAACGAGTTCGTGCCCCCAGCCATCCAGCGCGCCCAAATCCAGCAACTGCGCCGAATCGTGAACCAAATGGGTGGCTCCGAGATGGTGCGGGGTCAAATGCAGATGCTCCGCCCCCAGATTGAACAATATCCCCAGTTAGCCGAGTTCTTCCGCAAGGCGGGGCTACTCTAAAGCATGGACACCAAGCCCGACTCCATACCCACGCACTGGTATCACGGTCTGACGGGCTACCACTGGCTGGTGCTGGTGGTGGCGTCGCTGGGCTGGCTGTTCGACACGATGGACCAGTGGCTCTATGTGTTGGCGCGCCAGCCTGCGATGACCGACCTGCTGGGTCCCACGGCGACCCCTCAAGATGTCGCCTACTATTCGGGGATTGTGCAGGCGATTTTTATCATCGGCTGGGCGACGGGCGGGTTCCTGTTCGGCATCATCGGCGACCGCTTGGGGCGCACGCGCACGATGGCAATCACGGTGCTGATGTATGCGGGTTTCACGGGTTTGAGCGCGTTCGCCCAGACTTGGGAGCAGTTCGCACTGTTGCGCTTCTTGGTGGGGCTGGGCATCGGGGGTGAGTTCGCTGCGGGTGCGGCGCTGGTCGCCGAGACCTTCCCTGCCCACGCCCGCCCGACCGCCTTGGGCATTATGCAGGCGAGCTCCGCTATCGGCAACCTGATGGCGGCGGTCATTTTCCGATTCGTGGCGCCCGACTTCGGCTGGCGCTGGGTGTTTGCGATAGGCTTCTTCCCCGCGATTTTGGTGTTTGTGATACGCCTGTTTGTACGCGAGCCAGAGCGCTGGCAGGAGGCGCGTCGAGTGGGCGAGAAGCTCGGCTCGTTTGTTGAGCTGTTCCGCAACCCGCGCTGGCGCCACCACACACTGGTGGGAGTGGGGTTGGGCGCAATTGGCGTCATCGGCTTCTGGGGCATCGGCACTTGGTCGCCCGAACTGCTCAAGCAAGCCATCAACCCGACGAACGACCCCGCTCTGAACGCGCTGGTGGAAGAGCGCAAAGCCTACGCCGTGATGATGCAGCAGGTGGGCGCCTTCTTCGGCATGCTCGGCTGGGCGTATCTGGCGCAGAAAATCGGGCGTCGCCCGACTTTTGCACTGACCTTCACGGCGTGTGTGGTGGTGGTGCCAGCGACCTTCTTCCTGACCACCTCGTTCGAGCGGGCGCTGTTGATGTATCCCCTGCTGGGCTTCTTCACCACCTCGCTGTTTGCGGGCTTCGCGGTCTACTTCCCCGAGCTGTTCCCCACACGCCTGAGAGCGACGGGAGTGGGCTTCTGCTACAATGTCGCGCGCTATCTCGCTGCAGCGGCGCCGTTCACCTTCGGCTTCCTCAGCGCCTCCTACGGCATCCAGTGGGCGGCGACGATTCTGTCCAGCGTGTTCTTGCTCGGTTTTGTGGTACTCTACTTCGCACCCGAAACAAAGGGCAAACCCTTACCCGAATGAGCATGCGGATTGGGCTGTTTGGCGGAACCTTTGACCCCGTGCATTATGGGCACCTTCGGCTGGCGGAAGAGGCGCGCGAGCATGTGGGCTTAGAGCGTGTGTACTTTGTGCCCGCACACCTCTCACCCTTCCGCACGAGCGAGAAGCACGCTGAGGGGCACCACCGCCTACAGATGCTCCACCTCGCCACTCAAGACAACCCTGCGTTTGGGGTATCGGAGATAGAAATCGAGCGCGGGGGTGTCTCCTACACGATTGACACGCTGAACGCCTTTCGCACCCAGTATGCTCATGCAGAGTTCTACCTGATTATGGGGCTGGATACGCTGGCAGGGTTCGCCCACTGGTATCAGGTGGAAGCGATTCTGCAAGTGTGCCAACTGCTGGTGGGCATACGCCCAACCCACGACTGGCACGCCACGCTCGCCTCGTTGCCCGAATGGGTGCGCCCGAACCTGCAGGCAGTGCCGATGACCCCACTGGGCATCAGCGCCAGCGACCCGCGGCGACGCTGTGCGCAAGGGCGTTCCCTGCGATACCTCATGCCCCCCGATGTGATAGAATATATTCACCAACACCAACTTTACACGGAGCCGAGGTGATATGGATACCGAACTGAAGCGTCTTAGAATTGTAGAAGCGGCAGAAGATGCCAAAGCAGAGGATATTAGCGCGCTCGACCTGCGCGGGAAAACATTAATTGCGGACTACTTCGTGGTCTGCACGGGCACTTCCGATGTGCATATCCGCTCAGTGGCAGACAGAATCCAAGAGGCGATGGAACAAGAGGGCGAGCGCGTGCTTCGAATAGAGGGGTATCGCGAGGCGACTTGGGTGCTGTTAGACTATGGCGACATCGTGGTGCATATTATGCGACGCGAACAGCGCGAACATTACGGGCTGGAGGCGTTCTGGCAGAATGCACCCCTGATTGAAAGCCTGCGCGAATATGTACGCGGATGAGACCGAAAGACGAGTTAGACCCGAAGCGGGACGAGGTTGAGAAACTCCTGCGAAACGCCCACTTTGCGAAGATGCGCGGGCAGACCGAGCAGGCACGCCAGTACCTCCAGCAGGCGCAGGAGCTCCTGCCCGATGACGCTCAGGTGTGGGACGCCATCGGCGATTTCTGGCGCGAGGCGGGCAAACTCCAAGAGGCGCACGACGCCTACAAAAAAGCCCACGAACTGGACCCCCAAAACGCTCTCATCGAACGCAAGTACGCCCAAGCGGTGCTGGAGATGACCCGCCAACAGATGCAGTATCAGCAGTGGGAGCAGATGCTCTCCGGCAAAGGACAGGGCGATGGACTCATGATACGGCGCAATCCCGGGCTGGCGTTCCTGCTCTCGTTCCTGATGCCCGGCGTGGGACAGCTCTACAACGGGCAGTTTGTGAAGGGCGGAGTGGTGCTGGGGGCGTTTATTGTGGGGCTGATTGTCTTCATGCTCACACCTGGCGGAAGCGAGTTCATCAACAACCTATTGGCGTTCTTAGTGAACCCCGCACGCGTGCGGGGTGGTCTTAGTGCCTTTCAGCTCTTTCTGGCGCTGGTGCTGTTTCTGTTATGGGTCTACGCCTTCATCGACGCGCCCCTGAACGCCGCAGCACGCAACCGCCAACTGGGAACCTAAGGGTACACTATAGCACACATGGCGACAAGGGGAAAAGCGAACTCAGAGTCCCGTCCACCGCGACGCCGTTCTGCCCGCAGGCTGATGAGTTGGCTCTTCTGGAGCGTGTTCTGGCTGGGTGGGCTGGTGTTGGGCACCTTCTTGGGTTACATGAGTTTTGCAGGCGAGGGCACGGTTCGGCGTGCGGTCGTGGCTTACATCACAGGCGAGGTGAAGCCCGAAAATGCCTTCCCGGGCAAACAGAAACTCACCGTGCTCTTCGTGGGGGCGGATGAGAACCGCGACCGACGCAAGCGCGTCGTGCAAACGATGGCACGCACCGACACGATTGTGGTCGCTCAGTTTGATTTCACCAACCAGCGTATCAATGCAATCTCTATTCCACGCGATACGCTCGTGCGCATTCCTCGCCACGGCTGGGGCAAAATCAACTCGGCGCATGTACTCGGCGGTCCCCCGCTCCTGGTGGAGACAGTCAGCACCCTGCTGGGCAACATTCGCATCGACGAGGTGGTGATGGTGAGCTACAAGGCGTTCGAGGAAGCCGTAGACGCGCTGGGCGGGGTCACGATTGAGGTGGAGAAGCGCATGCGCTACCACGACAACTGGGGCGACCTGCATATTGAACTCGAACCCGGCATCCAGCACCTGAACGGTAAGCAGGCGCTGGGCTATGTGCGCTATCGCCATTCCGACAGCGACTTCGCGCGCATTCAGCGTCAACAAAAGTTCATGCGCGCGCTCAAGGCGCGCCTGACCGACCCCAGTGTGTGGCTCCGTGCCCCTCAAGCCCTCAGTGCGGGTTTGAGGCACACCAGGACCACGATGGAATATGAGCAACTGTTGGCGCTGGCGCTGTTCGCTCGCCAACTTCCTGAGCAGAACATCCGCACCGAGACCCTGCCCGTACGCAACGGCGTCGGCACCACACTCATCGTCCAGCGCGAGCAAGCCAGCGCGCTGATACGGGAACTCGGTTTCTGGGATGACGACCAACTCACCTACGCCCGATGAACCAACTGGGACTGACTAAACTGGAGAAACTGGCAATCGCGGTGGCGGTGTTAGCCGTGATTGCGGTGTTGATTCCGCTCTATCGCCAACTGGTGGACCTCAAGTACACCTCCGACTGCCTGAGCAACCTCAAGGAGATTGCGGACGCCATCAACCTGTACCAGCTGGACTATCAGAACACTCTGCCGTTGGCGTACTATGCGAACCCCGACGGCTCGCCCCAGCTCGACTCGCAGGGCTATCCGCTCACTTGGGTGCTGTGTGTGAGCAGTTATCTACGCAAGGATATCCAGCGCACGCTCCGCTGTCCTGCCGACCCTCTGCGCGGGAGTACGCTGATTAGCCATCCGCGCGAGCGGGGCAAAACGCTCCAAATCTCGTATGGGTTCTATGCCCCGCTCTCAGGGCGTCGTGTGGAAGACCTGCTCAATCCGGGGCTGACGGTGATGATTGCCGACAGCGTGGCGGGCGGACAGCGAGGAACGCTGAACCCGCTCCCCCTGCTCAACGGCAACGACGGTTTCCTGCTGGGCTACGATGATGCGCCCTTTTTCCCCACAGCGCAATCACGCTACATCACGCGCTTGGCAGTATGGCGCCTACGCGAGGAAGACGGCTGGCGCGAGGGCAACCTGCGTGCCTTTCACGGCAAGGGCGTGAATGTGCTCCACGCCGATGGACATGTCAGCACTCGTTCGCCCACGATTATCTTGCTGGAACGCGAACCCGATGGGCGTCTCAAGCCCCCTTGGAGCCTGCCCCAAAAGCGCGAAGGCGAACCCTGATATTCCAGCCTACGATAGGGTATACTTATTAGGCTCAAAATTAAGGTAATTAGGAGCGAGGCATAAGCGATGGCTTCTGTAGATACGAAATCGCCCACCAAAACAGGGCTTATTGGACGCATCCAGACATGGTATCGTGAGGTGACGGCGGAGCTCAAGCGCGTGGTGAAACCCACCCCCGACGAGACGAACCAGATGACGCTGGTGGTCATCGGTTTCGTGATTGTCGCCGGGCTGTGGTTCGCCTTCTGGGACTTCGTGCTGACCCGTATTGACCAGTGGCTTCGCGCCCTCACCCAATAGGAGGTCTCTGATGCGAAGAGCATGGTATGTCGTGCGAACCCTCGTGGGGCATGAGAACAAGGTCAAGCTGGCGATTGAAAAGCGAGCCAAAGCACATGGCTTTCATGACCGCATCTTTCAGGTGCTCATCCCGATTGAGCAGGAGGTGCGCACCAAAGGGGGCAAGAAGCAGACCGTCACCCGCCGAGTGTTCCCCGGCTATGTGCTGGTGGAGATGATCTTGGATGACGAAACTTGGACTTTTGTGCGCACCACGCCGGGCGTCACGGGCTTTGTAGAGTCGGGGGGCAAGCCCGTACCCCTGTCACCTGAGGAGGTGGAAGAGATTGAGCGCTCCATCGTGGAGAGCAAGGTGCGACCGCGCATCGCCTTCTCGCCCGGCGACACCGTGCGCGTGCTGGAAGGCGCCTTCGCCGATTTCAACGGCAAAGTGGAAAGCGTCGACCCCGAACGCAGTAAGGTCAAAATCCTCATCAATATCTTCGGGCGCGAAACGCCCGTGGAACTGGAAGTGGACCAAGTGGAGAAAGTTTCCTAAGGAGGGCTGATTATGGCTAAGGAAATCATGACTAATATCAAGTTGAACCTGCCTGCGGGCAAAGCGACGCCCGCGCCCCCAGTGGGTCCCGCCCTGGGTCAGGCAGGAGTCAACATTATGGAGTTCGTGAAGAAGTTCAACGAAGCCACGGCGAGCCAGATTGGCGACACCTTACCCGTTGAGATTACGGTCTACAAAGACCGCTCGTTCTCCTTCGTGGTGAAACAGCCGTTGGCTTCCGACCTCATCCGCAAAGCGGCGGGCGTCGAGTCGGGGTCGTCCAACCCCCTGCGCAACAAGGTCGGCAAAATCACCAAAGAGCAGCTGCGCCAGATAGCCGAACGCAAGATGCCCGACCTAAACGCGAACGATATTGAGGCGGCGATGAAAATCATCGCTGGAACCGCACGCTCGATGGGGGTCGAAATCGTCGACTAATCCCCGCGAGCCAGTGGCAGGGGCACTCGCGCTCCGCTACGACCACAGGAGGTAAACCATGAGAGGACGCAAAACCAACAAGAAACAGAAACATAGTGAGCGCTATCTCAGCGTTGCCAAGCAGATAGACAAGGACTGCGTACTCCCGCCTGCTGAAGCCATTCAGAAGGTGAAGGAGACGGCGACCGCCAAGTTTGATGAGGCTGTGGATGTCGCCATCAACCTCGGCGTAGACCCCCGCAAGAGCGACCAGATGGTGCGTGGGGTCGTGAACCTGCCCCACGGCACTGGCAAAAAGCAGAAGGTGCTGGTGTTCGCAAAGGGCGAGCAGGCAGACCTCGCCCGTGAGGCGGGCGCCGACATGGTGGGTGCAGAGGACATCGTGGAGCAAATCCAGAAGGGCTGGAAAGGCTGGAAGAACTTTGACCTCATCGTCGCCGGTCAAGATATGATGCCGATTATCAGCCGTGTGGGTGGCATTTTGAAGGCGCGTATGCCGAACCCGAAGTCGGGCACGGTCTCGCCCACCCCAGCGCGCGTCGTGGAGGAAATCAAGCAAGCCTCGCGCGTGGAGTATCGGGTGGACAAGAACGGGATTGTGCATATGCCCATCGGGCGCGCCTCCTACTCGCCTGAGCAGTTGCTGGAGAACTTCGCCGTGGCGCTCAGCGCCCTGCTCAAGGCGAAACCCAGCAGTTCGAAAGGGCGCTACCTCCAAAAAATCACCCTCTCCACCACGATGGGACCGGGCGTCCGTGTGGATGTGAACGAGGCACAGAAGCTGGGCGAGCAGGTGAAAGGCTAACCCAACTGTAGGGGCAGACCCAGGGTCTGCCCCTTTGAAATGTGCCTCCTTAAGAATCCTCAATCCTCTCCCTCTTTGCGTTGGAGCGCTACCGTAATCAGCGCCCCCAAGAAAAACAGCTGCGCCGAAAGATACACCCATATCAGCAACGCCACCACCGAGCCTGCCGAACCGTAGAGCGTGGCAAGCCCACTGGTGCTGATGTACAGGCTAATCAAGGCGCGTGCGCCCATCCAAAGCATCGTGTAAACAAACGCCCCCACGAGCGCATACCGAAATCGCACCCGCACTCTGGGAAGCCACCAGTACAGGGTCGCCGTGCCGAAAATCAACAGCAACGGGGCGACCGAACGGTTCAACGCCAGCCCAATCCAATAGAAACCAGGCAACTCCTGCCCGAGCTGTCGATAAACCGTCGCCAACACGATATCCAACACCACACTTAGCACCAGCAACAGGCTCAAGAAAAAGACGGCACCAATCCCAACGAGGCGGGTCACTCCCCAGTGCACAATCCCCACTTCGGAATGCGGAGGCGACTTCCAGAACTGGTCAAGCGAGTCCTTGATGGTGTGCAGAAGTCCCGATGCGCCCCAGAGTGCCAACACACTCCCCACAAGGGTGGCGGTGGCTCCTGAGCCTCTGAGCAGGGTCTGCTCAATCAGGGTTTCAATCACACGACTGGCTTGCTCGCCCACTTGAGTGCGCACAGCGTTGAGAATCTGCTCCACCACACGCTCGCTCCCCAACAACAGCCCCGCGACGCCCGCCAGCACCATTAGGAGCGGGGCGAGGGTGAGCATGGAGAAGAAAGCGACCGCAGCGGAATGGCGTGGGACGGCGTTTTCAGACCAAAGTTGCGCCACGCGAAACCCAAATCGTACTGGTGCCCAGCGAAGTATCCGCTCCCACATCGTCTACCTCCGTGCGCAGACGAGGCTCCGACGATAGATAGGGCGGCTCAGGTGGTCAATGGCGACGCCTTTGCGCTCGCGCGCACTGTGGATGAAGTAGCCTTCCCCAATATAGATGCCCGTGTGGTCAATCTGACCGCCTTTGACCGCGAAGTAGAGTCGGTCGCCGGGGCGCAGGTCTTCAAAGCGGGTGATGGGGACACCCCTGCGTGCCTGCTCCCGTGAGGTGCGGGGCAGAGAGACCCCCATCTGCTCGTAGATGAGCTTCACAAATCCCGAACAGTCCATCCCAGTCTGGGGCGAGTTGCCCCCCCACTTATAACGCACGCCGAGATATTGAAGGGCTAAACGCGTGACATGGTTCGGATCGACCCCTTGAGGCAGGGTGTAGACCACATTGAACTCGGTGATTTGCACACGCTGGCGCGGCACCCAACCGAGCCTCCCATTTTGCATCAGGATACCGCACCACCCACCCTGTTGGGATTGCATCAGCAGGTAGTAGTCTTTCGGCAGTTGCCAATACAGGGGGGCGTAGAGATTCGGGGCACGGTGGATGGGCGTTCCCCGTGCCACCTTGACCAATCGCCCCAGCCGATGCTCCACATACTGGGGGGTTGTGTTGCCCCGTGCGCTATGGCTCCACGAAGTCGTTCGGTTCTGTGGCATCTTAGGCAGATTGCGCGGTGACGACCGCGCTCATCCGTAATCGGTTCACCCGATGGCGCTCCGCAATCAGAATGCATCGCAGGGTCTCTAAGGCGCGATTCAGGTCGTCGTTGACAATCAAGTAGTCGTACTGCGGGATATATTCCATCTCTTCGCGGGCGTTTTGCAGGCGCAGTTGGATGGCTTCTTCGTCGTCGCGTCCGCGCTTGCGCAAGCGTTTTTCCAGCTCTTCTAAGGAGGGGGGCGCCACGAAAATCAGGATAGCCTCAGGATAGCGTTCGCGCACCTGCATCGCGCCCTGCACATCGATGCGGAGCACCACATCGCGCCCTGCGTCGCGCAGTTCTTCCATCTTTTGCAGGGGCGTGCCGTACCAGTTGCCGTGGACTTCGGCATACTCCAAGAAGGCGCCCTCCGCTATCATCGCCTTGAACTCCTCTTCGGTCACGAAATAGTAGTCCAGTCCGTGGCGTTCGGTGCGGGCTTGGGGACGCGTGGTGTAGGTCACCAGTCGGCGCACATTCGGCGCGACCATCTGCCATTGGTCAATCAGCGTATCTTTGCCCACGCCTGCTGGACCAGAAAGCACAATCAACAATCCTCTGGGGGGGTACCCCGGTTTCGCCATACCGTTCACTTGATTTACCTCCTGAGTCAGATAAGATTGCCCGCAGCCCCATTACTGCAGGGGGTCCACCACCATCTGTCCCGCGCTATCATCGTCGACAGCGGAGCCGCCGACCTGCCTGACTGAATTATCGGCAACTCATCGCCACACTAACAGGGCTTGAATCGCCCCACAGTCGTCGTGAATTATACATCATTCGGATTGGAATTCCGCTTTTTTCTAAGAAAGCCCTCAAACCGCTCCCAAATGGGGCACTGCACGAGCTAAATCGCGTAGCAGGTCTTCCGGGTGTTCCAGCCCGATGTAGATGCGGAACAGCCACGGCGATCTGCCCTGTTCATCAGGTTCGCCTTGTTGCCATCCCAACAGAAGGCTTTCATAACCGCCCCAGCTCGGTCCGAATCGGAACAGGGTGAGCGCATCGGTGAAGGCGTAAGCCTGCTCAGCGGTGATGGGGTAGGTCTCAAAACTGAAGAGGCTCCCATACCCGCGCAGTTGGCGCTTTGCCAACTCGTGCTGAGGGTGTGTGGGCAAGCCGGGGTGGTTCACTTGGGCGACTTCGGGACGCTCTGCCAGCCACTGGGCGACGATTAGCCCCTGTCGTTGAGCGCGCTCTATCCGCAACGGCAAAGTGCGCAGTCCCCGAATGAGGAGCCACGCGCCGAACGGTTCTAAAGTGCTTCCGAGCAGTTCGCGGGTTTTGGCAATCGCTTCCAGATGCTCCGCACGCCCCGCGACCACACCCGCCACTAAGTCGCTATGCCCTGCCAGATACTTGCTGGCGCTATGAAGCACCAAATCGATTTCCAGCGCATGGGGATTCTGGAAGAGGGGGGTTGCCCAGCTGTTGTCGCACAGGGTCATTAGTCCATACTGGCGTGCCCATTCCGCAACCGCGCCCAAATCCTGCAACCGAAAATAGATGCTGGACGGGCTTTCCAAGTAGACCATTCGGGTGTTCGGCTTGCGCGCTCGCTCAAACTCGTCCAGATGCTCGCCCGAAACGAAGTCCACCGTGATTCCATAGCGCTGAAGCCAGTTCGCCAAAAGTTCACGGGTTGGGGGATAGACCGTCTCCACACAAATCACATGGTCGCCTGCGCTGAGGAAGGTGAGGATAGCACTGCTGATAGCGCCCATTCCCGACGAGAAGCAGAGGGCACGCTCGGTGCCTTCCAACACCGCCAGCTTCTTCTCAGCGAGTTCCAGAGTGGGATTGCTGGCGCGCGAGTAGTGAAAGCGTTGGCTCCCGCCGTGGTCGTAGCGGTCGCGCAAGGTTTCCGCTTCAAACAGCGAGGTCTGGAAAATCGGGGGCGCCACCGCCCCGAACGGGAAGAGTGCCTCCTCGCCACAGCGCTGGAAGGCGGTTTCTAAGTGATGCTCTTCGTGCATAGGCTCCCTATTTCACGCCGAAGCGCTTTCTCCCTGCTGTAAGGAGAGTGTTCGAAAAATGCCACGAGCGGGCGAGACGCCCGCTCGTGGCTTGGGCATCTTGCCCAAGCGTACTTACCACGTCCGCCCCCTGTTTGGGCTTCACGGGCAGGATGCCTGTGCCACGACTCTCTTGCTCACGGGCAGGATGCCTGTGCCACGACTCTCTTGCTCACGGGCAGGATGCCCGTGCCACGATTTTTCAAGCACACTCCTACCGTTGCGCGTGAGGGCAATATCCATCCTCACCTTCTACGAATAGGTAGATTCCCTTCATCAGTTGCTGAGCAGATGCATTTTATGGAGCGCCCCTAAGCCCAGCTCCTCCTTGATGAACTCGTGAACCATTCGCTGCTCTGAAGGACGCTTGAGGATAGAGAAACCTTCCTCGTTGCGCTCTATCAAGAGCAGCTCCTTAAGTTCAGCCTGTTCTACCAGCTCAGGGTTGTGAGTGGTCAGGATAATCTGATGCTTATCTTGCACATCACGGAATAGGCTCATCAGCTTCGGCATCAGCGCAGGATGAAGATTGCGCTCAGGCTCTTCAAAAATCAGGGTGCTTACAAAAGGAGAGTTGAAATATAACGCCACGATGAGGGCGATTATCTCAACCGAGCCGTCAGAGAGCAACGAGGCGGGTAGCGTTTGCTTGTCAAGGTAGGTTGAGAGTGTTTGAAAATACGATGTAGCCCTCACCCCCCATCCCCTCCTGACGAGGGTACAGGCGTTGGGTACAAAATCACACCGAACC
>CAKZQI010000092.1 GCA_937139515.1 uncultured Armatimonadota bacterium
CACTACAAGTGGTACATGAGCAAGCCCGCTCCCGAGCTGGTTCCTGTAGACAACACGGCTGAGGTGGAGACCAACGGCAAAGCCCAGCCGAAGCGGGTGTACCAGCCCCCCAAAAAGCGATCAAAGAAAAAATAGAGAAGGAGGGAGTCCTGAATGACATCGATTGAAGCCACTGGAAATACACTGGAAGAGGCGAAGTACAACGCTATGCAGATGCTGGGCGCCGAATCGATGGCGCAGTTAGCCTTTGAAGTGCTGGATGAGAATAGCCCTGTGCGCGTGCGTGCCACCTTAGTGGAAGAGACAGGTCAACCGTATGTACTGGCGCCCGACACTACCCGAAAAGTCGCTGACTACATAGACCGCCTCGTGAAGAAAATCCCGCTCCATGTGCAGGCAGTCCTAAGGGGGAGCCACTCGCGCTATGTGGAGGTAGAGCTGGTCGGGCGTGATGCGCGCCTGCTGGTGGGCAAAAACGGAGAGGTGTTGGAAAAGCTCCAGTACCTGTTCAACACGCTGGTTCCGAAAGTGATTGACCCCCATGTGCGTGTTGTGCTGGATGGTGCGGGCTGGCGACGCCGACGCACCGAGCGACTACGCAATCAGGTGATTGCGATTGCCAACGAGGTCAAGCGACGCGGGGAGGAGGCACTCCTGCCCCCGATGCCACCCCACGAACGCCGTATCGTGCATCAGACTCTGCGCGACGACCCTGAGATCTACACCTACAGCGAGGGCGAAGAGCCGAACCGCTATGTGGTCATCTCGCCGCGCGGGAGCTAAACCTTAGTTCTGCAGGTACCCTCGCAACTTAGCCAAATCCTCGGCGAAGCGCTCTTCGTCAGGGGTTTCTATTATCATTGGGAGCGATGCGAAGCGGGGGTCGTTCATAATTAACCGAAAGGCACTCTCGCCCAGTTCACCTTCGGCAATATGCTCGTGGCGGTCTACGCGCGAGCCGAGCGGTTTGCGCGAATCGTTGAGGTGCCACACTTTGAGCCGTTCCAGCCCGATGAGGCGGTCAAACTCTTGCCAGACCGCCTCGTAAGTTTCGGGCGTGCGCAGGTCGTATCCCGCTGCAAACAAATGGCACGAGTCGGCGCAGATGACGAGCCGTTCGTCGGGCAGTGCCTCCAAAATGTGCGCCAGGTGCTCAAACCGATAACAAAGCGCCGTGCCCTGTCCTGCCATCGTCTCCATCGCAATCGCCACACCGTCAGGCATCTCGTGCAGGAGTTGGCGCAGGTTCTCGATCAGCAACGCCATCCCCGCCTCAAAATCGGGGTGTGAACCCATATGAAGCACGGCGTAGGGAATGCCCAACTGGGCACAGCGTACCAGTTCGGCATGATACGCCTCGTACGATTTCTTTCGGACTTCTTCGTCCGGCGACGCGAGGTTGATCAGGTACGCTGCGTGAGAGACCACCCTCTGGATGTGGGTCTCCTGCTTCGCTTTCTCAAAGGTCTGTGCGTCCTTTTCAGAAACCGTTGTGGGACGCCACTGGCGAGGACTGGCGGTGAAGATTTGAACAGCAGTACAGCCGATTTTGACACCTTCATAAAGCGCCTTGTGAAATCCACCTGAAACGGACATGTGGGCGCCGAGCAAGCGTTCCATACGAGCGAAGATTCGGGGTCGGTCAGTCGCGTCCTGCTGGGCTGAGTTCAAACTTGAGTTGGAGCGTGTCGCCCGCATAAGTGTTGCGCTCGGCACGCACGACCAACAACACCGTGTGGGAACGGCACTGGCGCGCCTCTTCCAACAGTCGGGAGAGCGTTTGGGTGTCGGTCTCCCCAACGGTGGGGATTGCCCCTGCCCGCTCTTGGCGGGGAACCATGCCCGCTTCAATCGCATGCGTGCGCACGGTGGTCTGCAGAAATTCCAGCACCTGCCCCAGCACATTGCTTGTGGCGCGACAGTCCAGTCGGGTGCGGGCAATCTCTTCGCCTGCGCTGAAGATTTTGCGGTTGCGGTAGAGCTGGATTTCCACTGGCACGGGTTCCCCGACCGCCGTGTTGGTCAACGCCCGAACCACCAGCACGACGCCGTCGCTGGAGTTTCGGATGATGTTGAGGATGGTCTCCAAGCTTTCGCCCTCATCCACAGCGACCTGTTCCCCGCTGACGAGCCGTACCTGCTTTTCGGGGATGAACACGGTTCGCGTGCCCGACGAGGCGCTTGCCCCGCGTGCTTTGGCGTTCTCATCGGCTAAGTTGAGCAGGTCTTGCAACGCTTGGCGCACGCGCACTTCGCTCAGTCGTGGGGGCAGGCTTAGGCGCGCCAGTTCCTCCCCGACCTGAACGCTGATGGTCTTCAAGCGAATATTCGCCAGCTGAACCAGCTCCTGCATAGAGGTTTCCAACTGGCTCAGCTGGCGACGGTATTCGGTGGCGTTGTCCAGCAGGATACGGTTCTGCTCTTCAATCAGGCGGTTCTCCTCACCGAGGGCTTGATTGCGCTCTGCCAGTTGCCGATTGTCCGCAGCGAGTTGGGTGTTCTGGCGCTCCAGTTTGGCGTTTTCGGAGGCGAGTTGCGTGTTCTCATCGGCGAACTCATCGTTCTGTTTGCGGATGAGCGCTTGAAGACGCTCCAGCGCACTGATGTCTTGGCGCAAGGAGGCGATTTGGCGTTCTAATTCGGTGCGCACAGCGCGCAGGCTCTTCAGCTGACGCTCAAGGGTGCCGATTTGGGCACGGGTCTGAGCCAACTGTTGAGAACGCTCAGCGACCTGCTGTTCCAGTTGGCGGACCTGTTTCAGGCGCACCTCGTATTCCTGTTGGATGGCGCCCAGCGCCTCGCGTGTCGCCTTCAAGTCCGTCTCCAGCGCCTTGCGTGAGGCGGTCAGCTCCTCGTTCCGCATTTGGATTTCTTTGAGGCGCGCTTCGTTCTGGCGCAGTTCACTGAGGATGAGGTTCCCGCGTGTAATCCAGACGCGGAACGACTCATCGATCACGGTCAGACCCAGTGCGGTGAGGGCGACGATGAGGCTCCCCGTGATGGCGGTGATGAGGGTCGCCGTGTGGCGCGGGCGAATGCCAAAGAGGCTCAGGCGCTGTTTACCCACCTTGCGACCCAGCCAGTCCCCTGCGTAGGCAATCGCACCGCCCATGACAATCATCAACACCACAAACACCAACATCGTGAGGGTCATGGTTATACAGAAGTATACCTGTGAGGGTGGGGTTGTGCTTCTACCACAGGTGTTGTGTGGGGATCGACCTGACATCCCCTTTTGTCATTCTGAGCGGAGCGAAGAATCTCCAAGAACCCCCAGCACAGACCCTTCGCTTCGCTCAGGGTGACGAGTGGAGGGCTGTCATTCTGAGCGAAGCGAAGAATCTCTGAAGCCCTCCCCCCCAACCCCTCTCTGCCGACGCTATGGGCGAGTAGAGGGTGCGTCATTGAAACAACCTCTCCCTAACCCTCCCCCTAAGAGGGTGTGTCATGGAAACCTCACGACGCAC
>CAKZQI010000093.1 GCA_937139515.1 uncultured Armatimonadota bacterium
CTCTTTCCCTACACGACGCTCTTCCGATCTCCCTTTCCTCGGGAGGGATCAGCTCGTATACCCAGCCCCTCTTGGTGAACTATCTGACAGATGGCGAGATTGAGCGATGCCTTGCCTGCATAGACCACTTCTGTGTCGGGCTTGAGAGTGCGCAGGGCGCGCAGGTAGTGCTGGCACCGATGGCGGAAGGCAGTCTCATCCAGCACATACAGGGGGGTGCCGAAAGTTTCGGCTAAGTCCGTCAAATCGCACCCGCCGACCTCTAAGTGCCCTTGAGGGTTCACTCGTTGTGTGCCCAGTCGCATAGCCCCGTATTATAGCAGAGGGGGAGGGGCATTCGCTCCTCCCACCGCTGAGATTGAGTTTACCACCATTCCCAACCGCGCCGATAGGGAGGCTGGATGTAGGGGTCGCCAGCACGGGTGTTGGTCACGCGCCCTGACTTGCCATTGTAGAACAGTTTCTGCTGGGCGCGGTAAGCCACATTCCCTAAAAGCACCGCCTCGGTCAAGGTGGTTGCATACTCAAAGTTGCTGAGGGTCGGGCTACCCGTCTTGCACGCCTCTAACCACTCTATGTAGTGGGAGGGTGTGCGCGGGAGGGTCGGTGCAGGCGGCTGGAAGTCGGCGAACTTGTCCGCAGGGAAGAATCGCACTTGGGTGGCGTGGGGGAAGTAAATCGTGCCCTTCTCACCGACGCAGAGGATACCGTTGGGTGCGACAGGATTGTTCTCAGTCAGCTCGGCGGGTGGCTTGAGTCCGCCGTCGTACCAGTAGAGCTTGACAGGGGGCATCGACCCGCGTGCGGGGAACTCGTAGATGGCTTTGCTGGCTTTCGGTCCCGACTCAGGGGTGCGTGGCGCGCCGTCCATCTCAACGCTGGTGGGCAAGCCCAATTCCAACGCCCAATAGGCGGTATCGATGATATGGCATCCCATATCGCCGAGCGCCCCCGTGCCGAAGTCCCACCAACCGCGCCAAGCAAACGGATGATAGCCATCGTTATAAGGGCGTGCAGGTGCAGGACCGAGCCACAAGTCCCAAAAGAGCGTGCTAGGCACGGGCTTCTCGCCCGCAGGTCGCTCAATCGCTTGGGGCCAGATAGGGCGGTCGCTCCAAGCATGCACCTCTCGGATAGGGCCGATGACCCCCGAACGGATAATCTCCACGGCGGTGCGCAGGTTGTTGCTGGAATGGGCTTGGTTGCCCATCTGGGTCGCCACTTTGACCTTGCGTGCCTGCTCTCGTACCGCCCGACACTCCCAAACCGTGTGCATCAGCGGCTTCTCGCAATAGACATGCTTGCCCAGTTGAAGCGCGCGCATCGTCGGGAGGGCGTGATGATGGTCGGGGGTGCTGATTAGCACTGCATCAAAGCGGTTAGCATAGCGGTCAAACAGGATGCGATAGTCGGCAAGCAGGAGGGCGTTGGGAAAAGCGTTCGCTGCACGGCTCAGGCTGTTGAGGTCAACATCGCACAGCGCCACAATATTTTCGCTGGCGACCCCCTGCAAGTTGTCCCATCCACGCCCACCTACGCCGATTGCGGCGATATTCAACTTATCATTGGGCGAGGTGCCTTTCGTCCAACCCTTTTTGAGAAAGATAAGTCCCGTACCTGCTACAAGCGACTGCTTCAAAAATTCGCGCCGAGTGGTCTTCCGAGCGTTCATAGGTTCGCTTTTCTTCAAAGCGAAAGAATCTCCTGCTGTTTTGTCAGCCCACTCTTAACCACAAACACTTGAGGTAAAGGCTTTCGGGAAATTGGAGCAAGAACGGATGGTCAGGCGATTGGAACGAGACATCATCCACCCATAGGGCGCGCCCCCGGTCGGTGCAGGCAAGACGCACCGTATCAATCATGATGCTTAGGTCGAGCTGGTAGGCACAACTGCAGACCACCAAACGCCCTCCCTCGGGCAGAAGGGGAAGTGCGTTGTAGACCAACTTCCAGATAGCCCACTTGAGCGAGTCGCGCTGTCCGCGCGTTTTGGCAATCGCTGGTGGGTCTAAGAGAATCCAATCGTATTGCTCACCGCGTCCCTGCGCCTCCACGAGCCAGTCAAAGGCGTTAGCAGTGAGCCAAGTGGCTTCAAGGTGGTTCATCTCGGCGTGGCGTTGGGCGAGAGCAGTTGCGTCGGGCAGGATGTCCACTCCGACCGCCTGTGCCCCCGCACGCGCTGCGTAGAGCGAGAACGCCCCCGTGTAGCAGAAGAGGTCCAATACCCGCTCTCCCGGCTGGATTTGGCGTGCCAGTTGGCGTCGGTTGTCGCGCTGGTCGATGTAGAAGCCCGTTTTCAGTCCCCACTGGGTCGGCACAAGGAACTCCAGCCCGCTCTCGTGAATGGGGATATATTCGGGCATCTCACCCAGCAGGGTTTGGGTGTGGGGGCACAGCCCCTCTTCTCGGCGCGATTCCATCTCGCTCCGCTCCAAGATGCCTTTGGGGTTCAGCACTTCGCTCAGGGCGGAGAGCCAGAGCGGTTTGAGCCGTTCCATCCCCGCCGTGCGCACCTGCACGACCAAGTAGTCCCCGAACTGGTCCACAATCAGCCCCGGGATGCCGTCCGACTCGCCGAACAGGATGCGTACGGCGTTGGTGTCGCTAACGACTTTCTGGCGCAGGCTCAGGGCGCGCTGGAGGCGTCGGACGAAGAACGCTTGGTCGATCGGCTCCTCTTGCAGGCTGAGTAGGCGCACGGGGAAGCGGGGTTTCGGGTTGTAGGTGCCGACACCGACGAAGTTGCCCTCCTTTGCATAGACCTGCACAAGGGCGCCTGGGGTGGGACTACCTTGCACTTCGGCAATCTCACCCTGTTGAATCCAGGGATAGAGATGGCGCAGTTTCTTCTCGCGCCCCTGCTTTAGGATAACACGCCCTTCCAACATGGGCTATAAGGGTACCTAATTCTGGTACGCCCCATCACACCTCATCCCCGCGCTCATCCAGAGTGTACACAGGCGGTTCGGGCGCGAATAGAAGCACCAACGCATAAATCGCTATCACGACACTCAAGGGCAAGAACAGCTCCAGTAGTGCCCAGCCTGCGCTGAAGGTGTACGCCACCCATTTGAGCCATGCACAGAGTATCTCCAAAGGCAGGCCCCCCATCCCATTAGACCCCCACATGAAGAAACCGAGCGCCAGAATCGGGTAAGCCATCGGGACTGCCAGCAAGTTGGCAATCGGTGAGAGCAGAGAGAGATAGCCAAAGTGATAGAGTTGAATAGGCGTGATGCCCGCTTGGGCGCACAGCGTCACGCTCAGCAGAGGGCACAACCAACGCTCGCCAAGGGGGCGTATCCTTGTATTACGAACCACCCGTCGCCACAACCGCCTAAGCCGACGCACCACCCGATGGTAGAACAGTAGGATGAACAACACCGCCGAGAACGAATACTGGAAGCCTACCTCAAACAACGCGTGGGGCGCAATCAGGAGCCACACCACGCCCGCCAGCCCC
>CAKZQI010000094.1 GCA_937139515.1 uncultured Armatimonadota bacterium
GAGCGAGACGCCAAATCCCGACCTTGAGGATCAAGAGACGGCATAGGAGGCGTTGTAGAGAGCTCTGTTTCAATAACCAGCACGAACCCCCTCACTTGTTCCGATGCGTTCCTTTTGTCATTCTGAGCGCAGCGAAGAATCTCAGTGCCACCCGAAGTAGAGACCCTTCGCTAGCGCTCAGGGTGACAGGGGGGCTTTTCGGGTGGAAGCAAAGCCCACAGATTAGGGCTACCTGCTTGCGTCCAAAAGTGGGCAGAAGTTTTGGAAAATTGAACTTGGCAAATGTACCTTTGTCAGCCCTGTATCTTCTCTCCGCAAGCAAAGAGGGGTGAGAGCCTGCTTCCCCCTCTCCGTTTACGGAGAGGGGGCGAGGTCAATCAGGTTACTTGAGATTCTTCGCTTCGCTCAGAATGACAGAAGAGGGTGTCAGAATGACAGCATGGGGCGAGGAGACGGACGAAAGGGCGTCAAAGTGTGGGAGGCTGGTATGATTTTGAGCTCAGGAATGCACCCTCATTCGCCCCCTCCATCATTCCCCCAATTAGGGTACAATTTTGTCTATGCAACAGTTGGTGTTGCCGATAGAGGCTTCGGAGGTCGCTGTATCGCCTCAGGAGAGCGATACCGATGCCCTTTTGTTTGGGGGGGACGCCACCCCGCGCATTGTGGCGGTGGAAGCGTCTGGCACGACCCTTCGGCTCTATCTGCGCACCGAGCAGGGGATTCAGACCCAAGAGGAGCCGTTCCAGCCGTGGCTGTTGAGCGAGGAACCGATGACCCTGCCCAGCGTGGAATGGGAGACCCTGCAAGGCGATTTGGGCGAACGCCGAGGCTTGGGCTACTTAGCACGATGCGCCACTCTGGAGGCGTTTGAGAACCTCCGCCGAGCCTTGCGCGACGAAAACAAAGCCACCCTCGTCTTCGGCTCGCTCGCACGTCAATACCTGATGATTACGGGCCAGACGCTCTTCAAACAGATGGCGTTCCACGAACTGCATCGGCTCCAGATAGACCTTGAGACCACCACCCTGCGCCCCGACCAGCCCGACGCAAAGGTGCTGATGGTTGCGCTGAGCGATAATCGTGGCTACGAAGAGGTGCTTTGGGGCGAGGAACGCAAACTCTTGGAACAACTCGTGGAACGCGTGCGCCAACTGGACCCCGATTTGATTGAGGGACACAACCTGTTCGGGTTTGATTTGCCCTATCTCTCGGCGCGGGCGCGAGCGCTCCGAGTCCCTCTGGCATTCGGCAGGGACGGCTCGGAACTGCGCTTCGGCTCCAAACGCTCCTGCATCATCGGTGCGAACAGCCGCGACTTCATCCCCGCCTATGTCGTGGGACGCCACCTGATTGATACTTATCTGGCAGTTCAGCGCTACGACATCGCACGGGGCGAACTGGAGAGCTACGGTCTCAAGGAGGTCGCCGTGCAGTTGGGCTTCGCCAGCGAAGAGCGCGTGTATGTCGACCGCTCTCAGATAACGACCTTGTGGGAGACCGACCCAGAGCGAGTGCGCGAGTATGCCCTGCACGATGTGCGCGAGACACGCCAACTGGCGGAGCTGGTGCTCCCGACCGAGTTCTATCAGTGTCAAATGGTGCCCGACACGCTCCAGAACTTGGCAACCATCGGCACGGGCGAGAAGGCGAACCTGTTGTTCCTGCGCGCCTACCTGCAGGCACGCCACACGATACCTCAGCCCCAGCCCCCACGCGACTACCCCGGCGGATACACCGAGGTACGCCAAGTGGGGCTTCTCCATCACATCATCAAAGCCGATGTGGAGAGCCTGTACCCCAGCCTGATGCTCTATTACGGCTACAAGCCATCTACCGACCATCTGAATGTGTTTCTGCCGATGCTGGCACACTTGCGCGAGCGACGGTTGGAAGCAAAAGCCCGCGCCAAGCAGACCACGGGACTAAAGTCAGCGTACTGGGACGGGCTACAAGGCTCGTTCAAAATCCTTATCAACTCGTTCTATGGATATCTGGGCGCGCCCTTCCACTTCAACGACTACGACACCGCCGAAGCGATTACGCTCAAGGGGCAGGAGCTGGTCAAACAGATTGCCGACGAAGTTGAGCGGTTGGGGGGCAAGGTGATAGAGATTGATACCGACGGCGTCTATTTCCAGCCCCCTCCCGAGGTGCAAACCCTCCAAGAGCAGTACGAGTTCGTCAATCGGGTGGGAGCCATCCTGCCGGAGGGCATACGACTCACCCACGATGGGCACTACCGCGCGATGCTCTCCATCAAGACGAAGAACTATGTGCTTCAGGATGACCAAGGGAACCTGACCTTCAAGGGTGCCTCCTTACGCTCGCGGGCGGACGAACGGTTCGGGCGCGAGTTTCTCAATCGTGCCATCCAGTGGCTTCTGGAGGGTCAGCCTGAAAAGGTCGCTGAAGAGTATCAACGGTTGGCGCGTGCCATTCTGAACGGCGAGGTGCCGATTGAAGACCTCTGCCGACGCGAACGGATCACCGAAAAGAGCCGATTGAGCCATCACCCGCTCTATTCGCTCGCCTCACGGTTCCAAGTGGGCGATTACATTATGGTCTACCGACGCACAGACGGTTCGTTGGGTTTGTTGGAGGAGTACGCCAACGACGAAGACCGAGAACACTATGTAGAGAAGCTCTACAAGTTCGCCAGTCGCCTTTCGGAGCTGTTCAACGGGGAGTTTGACCGTCTCTTCCCCAAGCCTCAGGGATTCATTCAGGCGGAACGCCAGCCCAGCCTATTTTAACATCGGCTTAATCTTATCGGGGGGTACAATTCCGTATTGTGGAGAAGACCTTTTCGGATGCG
The DNA here is from genome assembly GCA_937139515.1 of uncultured Armatimonadota bacterium. Lineage (GTDB taxonomy): Bacteria > Armatimonadota > Fimbriimonadia > Fimbriimonadales > GBS-DC > CAKZQI01. The sequence goes on from CAKZQI010000094.1 coordinate 2,819, forward strand.
CTGAAGCCGACGCCCCAAGCGGAGCCGACCGCACGCGTGAACGCCCATAAGCTCAACCTTTTCTACGGCGATTTCCACGCGCTCAAGGATGTGGACTTAGAAATCAAGAGCAACAGCATCACCGCTCTGATAGGTCCCTCAGGGTGTGGCAAAAGCACCTTCCTGCGCTGTCTGAACCGAATGAACGACCTGATAGAAGGCGTCCGAATCATCGGCACCGTGACCCTGGACGGTAAGAACATCTACGACCCCGATGTGGATGTAGTAGACCTGCGAAAGCGCGTCGGGATGGTGTTCCAGAAGCCGAACCCCTTCCCGATGAGCATCTACGACAATGTCGCCTACGGTCCGCGCATGCACGGCATCCGAGATAAGCGCATCTTAGACCAGATTGTGGAGACCAGCCTGCGTCAAGCGGCGCTTTGGAACGAGGTCAAGGACAAACTCAAGCAATCGGGCATGGCGCTTTCGGGGGGACAGCAACAGCGCCTCTGTATCGCACGGGTGCTGGCAGTTGACCCCGAAGTGATTTTGATGGACGAGCCGACCTC
>CAKZQI010000095.1 GCA_937139515.1 uncultured Armatimonadota bacterium
CTTGCGGCTTATCCTAAATACCTGCGCTATGTGGCTGATGACTGGAGAGTATGTTACCTCCCGAGGTCCCGGGTACTTCCTCACCGAAGCCATCACGGCAATTTTGCTCCCTCTGGGACTACCCGCGTTCTGCGCCTTTAACTCTGCTCTCTTTGCAGTGTCAGTGGTGCTGTTTGCGGCTACTCTTCGAATCGGGCAGATTCCTTACCGAAGCGCGATAATTTGGGGGTACGCACTCCTACCACTGAGCTGGGTAGTATCCTCAGGGGCGGTGATAGAACACTGCCTGTGGGTATGCTTTAGTCTTGCAAGCGTGCTTGCAACGCTTCGCGCAAAATACACCCAAGCAGGATTGTGGTACGGATTAGCAATTGCCACAAGACCTTCCCACGGTATTCCTGTGCTTCTGGCGTATGCCCTGTATTGGTACAGGGAACGAAAATGGGGAGCGCTGTTTCCTGTTGCCATAGCACTGATTGTAGGGATAGCTTTGTGGGTACTACCGATTGTTATTCTGATGAAGGACATGCAAGTGCTATTCGCACACCTTCCAAATCCACTGATACGCTCGCAGACAATAGAAGCACTAATAGGATATCTCAGAAAATTTTATGTAGAGTCGGCTCCCCATCTCGGGATCGTACCTATGACTCTACTTGTGGTTATTTTTCTTGCTGGACTTAAGAGATTGTTCGACATCTCTAAGTCGGACAAACTAGTATTTTTCTTCGCAATAAAATCATTAATTATATTTGCTTTGTTTCTCTATGGACCTTACAAATCTCACTATATCTTTTTGGGCATCCCTGCGATGTTGGCTACTATCTTTAGTACGCATCTTGTAAATCTGTCCAAAGCGTTCCTTGCAGTTTCGCTTGCTCACGGCGTTATTGCTCTCCCTGTATCAGTGCTTGACAAGCACACGATGACTTACAGTCACCTGCACATCCCTAGGACTGGTGCGCTGTGGGCAGAGTACTCGGCACGCAGGTACTGGGATAGGTCGATGCATCGCCTTTTAGAAGTCATTCCAAGAGATAGTATGGTGTTTGCAGGACTACGCGTGACAGCGCATATCAGCTTCCTTTTGAGGGAACAACACCAATACCGCAAACCCCAGTTGGTGGGAATTCAGTTCAAAAATATTCACCTATCTTATTTGCCAGAAAAAAATTCTTGGATAGTGTCGACAGATTTTTTGACTAAGAACAATCTAGAAGAAATTCTTGCAATAGAATTAAGGAAATTCTTCGTCTAGTACGGTCAGAAGGACATTTTTCGCACATTAGGTGTAGACATCTCTCAGAGGGGCGCGCAGCCTCTTAGGCTTTGGGATTAGGAAAATACGAGCCTGTCAAAATCTGCTCATAGAGCGTTTCGTAAGCGCGCACTGTTTGGCGAATATCAAACCGCTCCTGCGCCCTGCGCAGTGCCGACTGACCCATCTGCCTGCGCAGGTCGGGGTTTGCTACCAGTGTCTGAAGCGCCTGAGCCAACGCAGGTTCGTCCTCTGAGGGCACCAGTAGTCCCGACTTGCCCTCTTCCACCAGTTCGGGCACTCCGCCAACTGCTGTGGAGACAACAGGTAGCCCACTTGCCATCGCTTCCATCACCGACATTGGGTTGCCCTCCCAGCGTGAGGAGAGCACGAAGATATCGGAGGCGTTCAGGATGTCGGGAATGTCGGCGCGTATGCCCAGAAAGTGCACACGCGTTCGATTGGGCAGCTGGGAGGCTAACTCTCGGAGTGGTGCCTCCAGTTCGCCTCCACCGACCAGCAAGAGGTGAGCGGGGGTGTCTGCCAAATGTGAGAATGCCCTCAGGAGCAGTTCGTGATGCTTTTGAGGTGTGAAGCGGGCGACGCATGTGAGAACAACGGCTTGGGGGTCTATCTGGTTTTCGTATCGCCAGTGCAGACGCTTTTGGGGGTTCGGAGTGTACTCATCGGTGGGGATACCATTCGGTATCAGCGGTGGGGTGGGGTAGCCGAAGACCTGCTCAATCGTGCGTTTGACCTCCTCGGCAATTGCCACCAACTCGATACGCCCCCAGCGTTTACGGAAGGCTAAGTATTGTACAAAGCGCGCATCCCCGCGCCAGTGGAGCGACTTCTCAGCAACATTGTGCAGGGTATGCACACGCACAGGGGTGCGATGAACCAGGGTCAGGGGATAGGTGTAGTTCAAGCCCCCCAGATGGGTATGCACCACGATTGGGCGATAGTTTCGGAAGAGCCGATTGAGGTGCAGGTAGACCTTGAAGTCGGCTGGGCTTCGCTTGTTTAGAAAGTGTACCGTCACGCCTGCCTCGTGCAGGATGCGCTCGTAGTGAGTGTTCGCTGGCGGATTGAGCACGATGCAGACGGGACGGTAGCGTGTGCGATCGTGGTATAGGCACAGATTGACCACCAGCCGTTCGGCACCGCCCGTGGTGAGCGCGGGGATGACCTGAAAAACGGCTATCGTCTGTTGTGGTGCGCTCATAGTTCAGGTCAGGTGGGCTTTATTGCCCAAGCGTAGATTGCAGGCGCAAGAACGGTTCGTACTGGACGCCATGCGATGAATTGAAGCAGTGGTTTTGGAAGTTTCTGGGCGTATTTGCTCAGCAGGTAATCTCGGGTGAGCCAAACAATCTCGCCAAAGTAAGGTTGCATCAACTGATGGAGTTCCTGTTCAGTGAAACCTGCGTGCGCCCCGAATTCGTTGCGGAATCTGCCCCGCAGGCGATATTTCCAGTCCGCCCAGTTCCAGAGAAGTTTATTTTTGAGGCTTGTACGCGAACCGATATATCCAATCAGGCGTGCACGATTAGGTGTGCCAACAAAGAGCGCACCTTGGGGGCGCAGGACGCGAGCAACCTCGCTCAGGCTTCGAGCAGGGTCGGGCACATGCTCAATCACATGGTAGTAAAATACCATATCAAAGCTTTCCTCTTCAAAGGGCATCTGAAGCACATCGGCTTTGTAGAAGTGCCATCGGTCGCCGTGAGTATCGTGGAGTTCATCCCGCAACTCGATATCGAACCCCACCACCTCACACTCGAACCGTCGGCAAGTGCTGGTACTTCCTTCCCTTCGCGTCCACAGCCTGCCACGAGCAGGCGCTGGAGGGGGCGTCTCGCTCGGTGAGCCATCTGTTCTTTGAAGAAATGGGTGCCGTAATGAATGTCTTCCATCCGTGGTATAATTATACTCGGCTATGCGAATTTTGCTGGTAGGTCCTAGCCCAGAAGTGCCAGGGGGTATCGGTAGCTGGATTCGACTCATCTTGGCGCATCCTATCGGGGGCATCGAGTATGTTCCTGTGCACACTCTAACCCCCGATACGGCGATGGCAGATTTCCGTTCCCGCTTTGGACCTCCGATTACACGGCTTGCCAAAAATTTTTTACAGATGATGCGCGTCTTACACCGCTTGCCTCGCCTGGTTCACGAGAACGCGGTAGCAGGTGCCCACATTCACTTCTCCTCCCGTGGGAGTTTCCAAAGGAAGAGGCTGGTTGCTGACAGACTATCGAAATTAGCAACTCCGTATGTTCTTCATGCGCACAGTGGAGGTTTCGATGTTTATTACGAACGAACGAGTCAAAAGAACAAGGAAAGAATCGTGAAATTTATAAACAGCCCAGTCGGATTTATCAGTTTGGCACACTTTTGGCAAGCGTTTTATGAACGGCTTATGACGCCCCCCAAGCCGAAGTTGTATGTGATGCCCAATCCTGTTGTGTT
>CAKZQI010000096.1 GCA_937139515.1 uncultured Armatimonadota bacterium
ACCTTACTGGACTACTTCCCCGAGGACTATATTGTCTTTATTGACGAGTCGCACCAGACTCTGCCCCAGATTCGGGCGATGTACAACGGCGACCTCCAGCGCAAGCAGACGCTGGTGGAGTACGGCTTCCGCTTGCCGTCGGCGATGGATAACCGCCCTCTGCGTTTTGATGAGTTCCTCCAGCGTGTGGGGCAAGTGATTTTCGTCTCGGCGACGCCCGGACCGTTTGAGCGTGAGGTGAGCGCACAGATTGTGGAGCAGATTATCCGCCCGACGGGACTGATAGACCCCGAAGTGATTGTGAGACCGACGGCGGGGCAGATTGATGACCTCGTGCGCGAGATCCGCCTACGCATCGAGCGCGACGAGCGCGCCTTGGTCACCACCCTCACCAAGAAGATGGCGGAAGACCTCACGGCGTACCTGAACGAGCTGGGCATCCGCGTGCAGTATCTCCACTCCAGCGTGCAGACTTTGGAGCGTTCGGAAATCCTGCGCGACCTGCGTTTGGGCGAATACGATGTGGTGGTGGGCGTGAACCTCTTGCGTGAGGGGCTGGACCTGCCTGAGGTGTCGCTGGTGGCGATTCTGGATGCGGACAAGGAGGGCTTCCTACGCTCGGAGACCGCGCTCATCCAGACGATGGGGCGCGCCGCGCGCAACAAGTTCGGGCAGGTGATTCTGTACGCCGACCGCATCACTGGCTCGATGCAACGCGCCATCGACGAGACGAACCGCCGACGACAACTCCAATTGGAGTATAACCGCCAGCACGGAATCGAGCCAGAGACGGTGCGCAAGGAGGTGCGTGAGACGGTGCGCGCCTACAAAGTTGCCGAAGAGCGCGTCGCCTACCAGATTGTGGACACCGACCGTGTGGCGTTTGAAGACCTGCCTGTGGTCATCAACAAGCTGGAGCAAGAGATGCGCCAAGCGGCGAAGGCGTTGGAGTTTGAACGCGCAGCGCTCCTGCGCGACGAAATCCAACGGCTCAGGAAGATACTGGAACAGCCTATCTTTTGACACGGTGAGGGTCGGAAGGGATGTGCCCTCCCGACTCGTGTTGAACAGGGCGTTTGGGTTAGTCCTCACCGAGGGCGCGTCGCAGGTCTTCCAATAACTTCTCTAAGGCTTCGCGCATTTGGCGGCGGGGTTCTTCGGTGATTTTGTTCACGAAGCCTTGAAAGTCCAGCTCTCCGTGGCGCACGGCATCCAATAGATACGCGTGGTTCTCAACGGTTTTGATGACAACCCCAAGTGAGTGGACAAACTGGGCATAAGTGAGGGTGTTCTCGTCGATGGGCATGCTCACGGTAAAGCGCACTTCCCCGTCGCTAGGGTCGTAGCCGAACTTGCCCAAGATAATCGTGTAGTTCATGAACGCGATAGACAACATCAGATCGCGAAACCTGTTTTCAGGAATCGAGTCGATGGGCACTGAAAGCACCTTAGGCACATAGAACGACAGACACCCCCGCTCAATCATCGGGTCTATGACCAAGGTATGCCCCTCGTCTACGGGGTTTGAACGCCATCCCGTGCGCAGTAGCCCTTCTTGTTCATACGGTTCGTCAACCACTTCGTATCTGTGCCATCCAAACTGCTCCAGATACCGACGCATCAGCTCTACAGTCACAGTATTTGTCATCATAACCTCCCGCTGATAGTTTTATTATACCCCAATTTTGACGGAGTCAAGCTTAGGGGAAGGGGTTTTTAAAATGCTGGGAGTGCGGGCGTCTCGCCCGCTCGTGGCTTGGGCATCTTGCCCAAGGTACCTTTCACGGGCAGGATGCCTGTGCTACTGTTCGTGGCTTGGGCATCTTGCCCAAGGTACCTTTCACGGGCAGGATGCCCGTGCTACCTATCGTGGCTTGGGCATCTTGCCCAAGAATGCTCACCGTGTCCGCACAGGTTCTTGTTCACGGGCAGGATGCCCGTGCCACAAGCGGCATCCCTGCCCAAGAGGTTCCCCACAGCAGGGCAGGCGAGACTCCTGCGTTTCCTACGGGTACATTCCTGCCTTGCCCCCGCCTTGTGGCTTGCGCTTTTGCTGGATGAGTAGGATACCACGCGCCACATATTGCAACAGAAGCTTCTTCGGCAAGGATGCCCAAACCACGATTTTTCAAACACCCTCATCCCTGCCCTGTCACCCTGAGCGAAGCGAAGGGGCTCTGTTTGGGGGTTCTTGAGATTCTTCGCTTCGCTCAGAATGACAAAAGAGGGGGGCAGAATGACAGTCCCCACCTTGTCGCCCTGAGCGAAGCGAAGGGGCTCTGTTTGGGGGTTCTTGAGATTCTTCGCTTCGCTCAGAATGACAGGAAATTTACCCTTGTCAGGCATGGCAGGGGTGAGGTCTCTGCCTCACCCCCAACAGAAGTTAGGCTGCCTTCGGCAATGAGGTTGGTTGCTCCGCGCTGGGCGTGCCCTGAAGCATCTCTAGCGTGTTCACAATCTGCTGACTGATTGGATAGATGCTTTGGAGCAGTCGCTCGGCTTCGGGGCGGTCGTTGCGCTCTAACGCGTGGGCGATTTGCAGACCCACTTGGTGCAGTCGTTCGTTCAGGTCGTTTAGGCGTGTCCAGGTCGGCTCATCAATCAGGTTGCGCGCAGTGGTACTCAACCACTGACCCAGCACCGAGCCATGATGCGAACTCAACTCGTGCCGACTCACCCCCACTCCCTCGCGCACCATCCGCTCCACACGACGGAGCCACTCCTTGTGGGCGTGGAGTTGCTGAGGGATTTGGAACCGTAGGTCGACCTGAGAGCTCCAGCGGAACTTGCCGAGCGCGAACTGCATCGTGCGTACCGACTCGCTCATCGCCTCGCCTTGTTGCGACAGATTGTGAATCGTGAGCGTCTGCTCGTTGATGGAGCGGCTGACCTCTTGCACGCTGGCGTTCACCTGCTGGCTGATTGCCGCCGTTTGCTCCATCACCTGCTGGATTGACGCAACGCCGTGGGCGAGGTTTTGCGCCATCTGGCGGGACTGCTGGGAGAACTGAGCAATTTGCGTGAGGCTGGAGGAGGCGGTCTCGGTGCCTGCCAGCATCTCTTGCGCGGCAGCGCTGGACTGCTCGGCAATCGCCGCGATTTGCTCAATCTCGTGCATTGCGCCGTGGGCTGACTGTTGAATGGTCGCCAGTGCCTGCACCGTCAGTTGCACCTGCTCGTTCACCTGCTGAATTGCGCTCAGGATT
>CAKZQI010000097.1 GCA_937139515.1 uncultured Armatimonadota bacterium
TACTGGATGGTGTTTTCTGCCATCGGTTGTCCGTCCGAGTCAGGATAGATGATTTCGGTTTGGGGGGTGGTCTGCATTCTCTATCACCACCGCGATTATACCCCTCAAGGTAGGAAAACGCAGGTTCAGTGCGAACCCCGTGAAGTATGTTGCTACGCAGGTTTGGATTGGTTTTAGTTCTTGCGATTTGGGTTGTTGTTGGCTTTGCGCAGGTGCCGATACGGTTTGCTCGTTTCCCAGCGCCCTCGCCCGACGGCAAGCAGATTGCCTTCTCCTGGCAGGGCGACTTGTGGATTGCATCAATTGAGGGCGGATTGGCACGCCGATTGACTATCCACCCCGCCTACGAGTTCGGTCCGATTTGGTCGCCCGATGGCACGCGCCTCGCCTTCACTTCCGACCGTTTCGGCAACGACGATGTGTTTGTGTTGCACCTTGCCACTGGCGAAATTCAGCGTCTCACTTGGTTTTCGGAGCGCGACCGTGCGCTGGGCTGGCTCCTCGATGGTTCGGGCGTGATTTTTGAATCGCGCCGAGACTGGGAGCCGTTTAGCGCAGAGTTTGTGCCCTATGTGGCGCCCCTACGCGGGGGCACACCCTACCGCCTGCACGATGTGGCGGGCACGCCTGTGGCGTTAGCCTCCGATGGTAAGCGCGTGGCGTTCGTGCGACGCGGTAGCACCTGGTGGCGCAAGGGGTATCGGGGAAGCGCTCAGGGCGACCTGTGGCTCACCACGTTGGGCACACGCGAGTTCACACGCCTGACCAACACCGACACGCCCGACACCTTCCCGATGTGGTCTGCCGACGGGCGCACACTCTACTTCGTCTCGGAGCGCGATGGCACCTTCAACCTGTATGCGATGGACATTCAGAGCAAACGCACCCGCCAACTCACGCAGTTCAAAGAGGACGGCATACGCTTCCCTCAAATCAACGCACGGGGCACAGTGATTACTTTTGAGCAGGGGATGGACCTCTGGCGCATAGACCTCCCCAACGGCACGCCCCGCCCAATTAGCGTGAGCGCGCCCGCGCTGGATAACCGCACCCCCACCGAGGTCACGCGCACCTTCAACGCCAATGTGTCCGAGTACGCTATAGCACCCGAAGGCAAGGAGGTGGCGTATGTGGTGCGGGGCGAGATTTTCGTGACGCGCTTTCCTGATGGCGGTCTCTCCACAAACCTCACCAACACGACCGAACCCGAAGAGGGGCTGGTCTGGAGCAAAGACGGCAAGAGCCTCATCTATGTGGGCGAACGCAACGGGCAGACAGACCTGTTCCTCGTGTCGTCCGACGACTCGAATGAGCCGAGACTGCGCCGAACGAACCGCCACAAACACGAACCGCTCACCAAAACGCCCGTCAGTGAGACCAGCCCCAAACTCTCGCCCGATGGTAATTGGCTGGCGTTCCAGCGCGGGCAAGGCGACCTCGTGGTGATGAATATGGAAACCCGTGAGGAGCGCACGCTCGTCTCGTCTTGGAACTTGGGCAATATCGTCTGGTCGCCCGATAGCCGATGGCTGGCTTACGATATGAGCGACGAGAACTATAACTCCGATGTCTGGGTGGTTAGTCGGGAGGGAGGCGAGCCTGTGAATATCTCCCGCCATCCACGCAATGACAGCGCGCCCTCGTGGTCTGCCGATGGGCGTGCCCTCGTCTTCCTCTCTGAGCGCGACAACGATGCGCTGAACATCTATCATGTCTATTTGCGCCAGCAGGACTTTGAACGCACCCGCGCTGACCGCGAGGACGCGGAAGACGACAAGCACGACGCACCCAAGAAAGCCGAAGAGAAGAAAGACCCCCTCACCGTGCAGATTGACTTTGAGGACATCCACTTGCGCATTCGTGCAGTGACTCGCTATCCCGACGGAGTACAGGAAGCGGTCATCTCCCCCGATGGCGAGCAGATTGCCTACCGAACCGCCTACCAAGGACAGTCAGACCTGTATGTCATCAAGTGGGACAGCACGGACGAGCGTCGGCTCACAACCGGCGGGCAAAGCCCCACCAACATCCAGTGGAGCAAAGACGGCAAGACGCTCTATTTCCTGAGTCGGGGACGCCTGAACCGAATTTCGGCTTCGGGAGGCACTGCGCAAGCCACCCGAACCGATGCGCGCATCACTATCAATGTGCCCGCCGAGAACAACTACCTGCTGGACGCCGCGTGGCGCACGCTGAACGAGACCTTCTATGACCCCAACTTCCACGGCACCAACTGGAGCGCGATGCGTGAGAAGTATCGTCCGTATCTTGCGCATGCTCACACCGACCGCGACCTCACGATTGTTATGTTGATGATGCTGGGCGAGCTGAAATCGTCCCACCTGAGCTTTAGTAAGGGTGCGGGCGAGCCGACGGGCGAGGCGCGCTCCGAGACAGGGATGCTGGGCGTGGTGTTTAGCAATCGTCGTGATGGTGAGGGACTGCTGATTGAGCGTGTCATCCCCAACACGCCTGCCACACGCCACGATGTGAACCTGCAAGCAGGCGAGCGCATTATGGCGGTCAACGGCAAGTCGATTACCCCCACCACCAACATCTGGCAACTGCTGGACAACACGGTCGGCGAGCGGGTGGAACTGCGCATACACCAAGCGGATGGCACCGAACGCACGGTGTTCCTGCGTCCCGTCTCGGTATCGGCTTACAACACGGCACGCTATCAAGCGTGGGTCGCCGAGCGCCGTCGATATGTGGAAGAGAAGAGCGGTGGCAAGCTGGGCTATGTACACATCCAAGCGATGAGCGATGCGAGCCTGCGCGTGTTTGAGCGCGACCTGTATGCCGTCGCCTATGGCAAGCAGGGCTTGGTAATCGATGTGCGCTTCAACGGGGGCGGACGCACGGCGGACTACCTGTTCGGGATGCTGAGCGTGCCCCGACACGCCTATACGGTGGGGCGCAACGGCAAACCGGGCTATCCAATCGACCGCCTGCCTCTGGTGCCGTGGAACAACCCGATTGTAGTGCTGTGCAACGAGCGCAGTTTCAGCAACGCCGAAATCTTCGCACACGGCATCAAGACGCTCAAGCGGGGCGCGCTGGTCGGCTTGCCCACCGCAGGAGGCGTCATCAGCACCAGTCAACGCACCCTGATGGACGGCAGCAGTGTGGGCGTGCCCCTGCGCGGGTGGTACACCATCGACAAGCACATCAACCTGGAAGGCAACGGCGCCGTGCCCGACTATCTGGTGGAAGACCTGCCCGAAGACCTGATGGACGGGCGCGACCGCCAACTGGACAAGGCGATCGAAGTGCTGATGGGGCAAATCCGATAGGGGTCGCTCCCTATCGGAATCCTTTCGCTAACGCTCAGGTTAACCCGACACTTTTGGGAATATTTCCCTCGCCTGCATAAATGTTTCCCCCGCTTGCGGGAATATTTCCCTTGCACGCGTTAATATTTCCCTCGCACGCGTTAATGTCTCCCACGCTCGCGTTAATGTTTCCCTCGCACGCGTTAATGTCTCCCACGCCTGCGTAAATATTTCCCACGCTTGCGGGAATGTTTCCCACAGTTTTGGGACGCTTCGTATGAGGAACAAGCAAGGCGTATCGCAGGGAACGCAGGCGTCTCGCCTGCCTTCAGGGGCAGGATGCCCGTGCCACGAACAAAGCAGGCGGGACGCCCGCGCTCCCAGTGATTTTTCGAACACGCTTCCCCAACCGTCATTCTGAGCGAAGCGAAGAATCTTGAAGCCGTCCCCAGAAAAGCCCCTCGCTGGCACTAAGCAGGAAAGGGCATCCCCATACCGAACTCCTTGCACGGAGGGAAGACGACGATGTTTCTTTATCAGATAATCGCTCGCTCAGCCGAAAACTATCCGACCAAGCCAGCCGTGGTATTTCGAGAGCACGAGTTGAGCTACTCCCAGCTGTACGGCGCCATTCAAGCCTGTGCGCGCGGTCTGCGCGACGAGTGGGGCATTCAAGCGGGCGACCGTGTCGGGTTGATGCTACCTAACCTGCCTCAGTTTGTGATTGCCTACCACGCTCTGGGGCACTTGGGCGCGATTCCTGTGCCCGTGAACCCACTGCTCAAGGCGCCTGAAATCGCCTACATCTGGCGCGATGCAGGCGCAAAAGGAGTGATTACCTTCCCGATGACGCTGGAGACCGTGCTCCAAGCGCGCCCTGAAATCCCCACCCTGAAGCAGATAGCGGTGGTCGGGGCTTCAGAGAACCTTCCTGAGGGCACTCAACCGTTTGACAGTTTGCTCAAGATGACAGGCGACCTTGTCGGCGAGCCACCCACCACGCCCCAAGACCCTGTGGTGTTCATCTACACCTCAGGCACCACAGGCTTCCCCAAAGGCGTGATGCTCTCCAGCGAGAACATTCTGTTTGACATTGAAGCCTGTCAAGCGATGTTGGAACTCTTGCCCGATGAGCGCTTTCTCACCGTGCTACCCCTGTTCCACTCGTTCGGGCAAACGGTCTGTATGAACTTTGCACTGTGGCTGGGCGCCACCACTGTGCTGATGGAGCGCTTTATGCCCCAATCCACTCTGGAAGCGTTGGAGAAGCACAAAATCACCCTCTTCCCCGGCGTGCCTGCGATGTACGCCGCCATTTTGATGGTGCCCCCTGACCGACAGTATGACCTCAGCGCACTCAAGTACTGCATCTCGGGTGGCGCACCAATGCCCGAACCCGTTCAGCGCGCCTTTGAGGAGCGGTTCCAATGCGCTATCTTGGAGGGCGACGGACCCACCGAGTGCGCGCCCGTCACCAGCGTGAACCCGCCCCCCCATAAGGGCGTCCGTAAAATCGGTTCGGTGGGACTGCCCCTGCCCGGCGTAGAGATAAAAATCTTTGATGACGAAGACTGCGAACTGCCCACGGGCGAAATCGGTGAGATTGTGGTGCGAGGCAAGAATGTGATGCTCGGCTACTACAACAACCCCGAAGCGACCGCCGAGGCGATGCGCAACGGTTGGTACCACACGGGCGATATGGGCAAGTTTGACGAAGACGGCTACCTGTATATCGTAGACCGCAAGAAGGATATGATTATCGTCGGGGGCATCAATGTCTACCCCAGCGAGGTGGAGCAGGTGCTGATGACCCATCCTGCGGTGCAGGACTGTGCTGTGATTGGCAAACCTGACCCTCAGCGTGGCGAAATCCCGATTGCGGTCGTTGTGCCCAAGCCTGATGCTCAGCCCGATGAACGGGAGATTATCCGCTACCTGCGCGAACGCTTAGCAGACTTCAAAGTGCCTCGCGAGGTCATCCTCCGCGAGGAGCTCCCCCGCTCCAACACAGGCAAGGTTCTCAAGCGTCTATTGAAGAAGGAACTGGAGCTGGAGAGTTGAGGCAGGTGATAAGCGGGTTGGGGATTGTGAGGCTGGTGGGGGTATTGGCATTATTTTGGCTCAGTGCCAATCTGAGCATCGGTTCTGAGGGTCGCGTCGATGCTGTCTCTGTTTGCGTAGGTATTGAGGGTGATTCAGCCCTCACCTACCCCCGCCCGCCCTTCCCCAATGCTTTGGGAGAGGGAGGGAGCCAGTTGCTCCCCTCTCCCGAAGCTTCGGGAGAGGGGTCGGGGGTGAGGGCAAGAACGAAAACCTCTCCCCCCCACCCCCCCTCTCCTGAAAAGAGAGGGGGGAGCGCTGCAGGCTTCCCTGCTCTCTTCATAGGGGAGAAGGGGACGGGGGTAGAGGAGTCTTCAAAAGACCTCACCCCCCCAGCCCCCCTCTCCGCAAGCAGAGAGGGGGGCGAGCCGAGTTCCCCCTCTCCGTTTACGGAGAGGGGGCAAGGGGGTGAG
>CAKZQI010000098.1 GCA_937139515.1 uncultured Armatimonadota bacterium
CGAACGAGTACCGCGCCTTAGAACCCTCTTATGCCGTGTCCTACGAGGCGCCCCGCGCTCTGCCAGGGGCGTTCAACTTCGGCATCGAGGTCTATGACCGTGCGCCGTTTTATCCGGTGTTCTACTCCGACTTGAACAGCCTGCGTCGGTACGAGCGTCGGCGCGGGTTCAGCACCTACATCGGGCTGGACTGGCGCGAGCTGTTTGAGTTGCGTCTGCGCTTCCGCAACGATCGCGTGGACTACAACCGTGCCCCTCTGAACCTAATCACCCCTGTTGAGCGGGTCAACAATCGGGGTGAGTTCAGCGCTCTGGGGCTTCAGGTGATTTACGACTCGCGCGAAGGACGCTTCGCGGATAGGGGGCTTTACGGCAACCTATTAGCCGAACGCACGCTTGGCGGTGGGGATTTTGAGTTCACTCGCGTGGTGGGCGAACTTCAGTACCTAATTCCGCTCAAGGACGAACGCTCGCTTGCCCTGCGGGGTGTGGCGGGGTTCGGGTCCGACACGATGCCACTCAGTGAGCTGTTCTGGATAGGGGGCTACGACCTCTTGCGTGGATACGGGCAAGACGAGTTCCGGGGCAACCGCGCCATAGTGGTCAGCGCCGAGTACCGCTTTCCTCTCTTGGAGGCGACTCAGGCGGCGGTGTTCGTGGATGCTGGCTCTGCTTGGCAGAGTGGGCAGTCCACCAGCGACATCGCCGTTCGGCTGGGAGTGGGGGCAGGTCTGCGTTTTGCCTCGCCAATCGGTCTCATTCGTCTGGATATCGCCTATGGGCGACGCGGGTTCGTGTATCTGAGCCTGGCAGGGGCATATTGAGAACCTCGCTTGCTTGCTCCTCGCCCTGAGGGTGCTTGAAAAATCGTGGCACGGGCATCCTGCCCGTGGAGCGAAGCACGCAAGCCACGAGGTAGGGTAGGATGTGTCCGCTGGGAACGCAGGCGTCTCGCCTGCACCGTCGTTGAGAGCCTCTTGGGTAAGGATGCCCATTCCCGAAAGATAACTTGGGCAAGATCCCAAGCCACGGAATGTAGCACGGGCATCCTGCCCGTGAATAGTATCTTGGGTAAGCCACGAGCGGGCGAGACGCCCGCGCTCCCAGTGATTTTTCAAACACCTCGAATACACTTGTCAAAGTCCCCTCTGCTAAGTGGAAGCATTTCGCAACGAGATAGAGGAGATTCTTCGCTTCGCTCAGAATGACAGCAGGGATCTTAGAATGACAGACCCCACCCTGTCACCCTGAGCGTCAGCGAAGGGTCTGTTTTTAGATTGCTCCAGCGTAACGTCTTCGGGAAGCGCATCGTTCACGCTTTCGGCGAGGGTAGCAGGAATGAGCAATTTTAATCTACGGCTTAGAAAATCTCATTTTTAACCCCCTTTGGGATTGACAAATTGAAAATCGGTTGGGTATACTCTGTTCGTGATGAGAAAGGCTTATCCCCAGCCAGTGCGATGCCCGGTCTGCTCGGCACCAATGCAGGTCATCAAACTTACCTGCAACGAGTGCGCCACGAGCGTGGAGGGGCATTTCCAAAACTGCCGATTCTGCCAACTGGATGCCGAGCTGTTGCAGTTTCTAGAGGTGTTCCTGCGCTGTCGGGGGATGCTTTCGGGGGTAGAGAAGGAGCTCGGAATCAGCTACCCGACCGCACGCAACAAGTTGGATGCGCTCTTGTTAGCGCTGGGGATGACTCCTATTCAGACCCTCTCCAACGGACAGGTCGCTGAAGCGCAACAAGAGGTATTAGACCAGTTGGAGCGCGGCGAGATAAGCGCAGAGGAAGCGGCGCGCAAACTGCGCGCCCTCAAGTAAGCAGGAGGAAACAATGCAAAACAACGAAACGGTACTAAGAATCCTAAGAATGGTAGAGCATGGTGCGCTCACGCCCGAGGAGGCGGCAGACCTATTAGACGCGCTGTACGAGACCTCGCCCACCCATCAAACACCTCCCAATCGTCCTGATACCGACCCCGAACCCCCGACCGCCGAAAATGCGCGCGGGCTGTTTGACCAGATTATCCGAACGGTAGAGGAGGCGGTGCGCACTACGGGGCATGCGGTGCGCGGGGTCAACTGGAGCGAAATCGGTCAGACCATCCGCACCCAAACCCAGCGCGGACTGGAAGAGATGCGACGCGCCTTAGACGAATTAGAGAAAGGCAACTGGCAACTTGGCACACTGGGTAAGCAGAGCCACGAATTTGAGCGTCAGATTCCTCTACCTCTTCAACCCGGTCAGACGCTGACCTTGGAGCTCCCCGCAGGCGATATCTACATCACGGGCGGTTTCGACGAGGGACGGGTCGGAGCCACAATCGCCCTGCGGGGAGCCGACACCGACCACCTGCGTGACCTGGAACAGAGCTACACACTCATGGTGGAACACACCGAGAGTGGGCTGAGCCTGCGCCTGCCTGAGCTGGATAACGCCGTGAGCCAACGCGCAGACCTGCGACTTGCGGTGCCACGCAATGTGAACCTTGAGGTGCGCCTTCACGGCAAGGGCGATGTAAGGATTGAGAAACTGGATGGTAAGGTGGATATCGTTGCCCAACGCGGGGATGTGAGCATCAGCCACTTGAGAGGCTCGCTCACCATCCAGCTCGCCCATGGTGAGGTCAACCTGTTGGATGTGCAGGGGGATACCCTGCGCGTGAACCTCGTGCATGGGGATGCGGTGCTTCGCCAGGTCAAGTCCCAAACGCTTCAGGTGAACCTCACCCACGGCGATTTGGAAGCCGAAGCGGTGGACGCCCACAACTTGACGGTAGAAACCGTGAGCGGCGACCAACAGATACAACTGGCACAACCTATTCAGGGGGCGGTCAAGCTGACCACGGTGAAGGGCGACCTGCTCCTGCAAGTGCCTGACGGCAACGACTGTGCGGTGGTGCTTCAGACCCTGTCAGGCGACCTAGAGTGTGACCTGGAACTGAGCCAATCGGAACGCACGCGCCACACCTTACGCGGGGTTGCTGGTGGTGGGATGGGCACGCTCGTGATGGAAACCGTTCGCGGCGACCTGAAACTCCAACTGGCGCCTTATGCGGATTGATGGATGGAACCTTCTCCGGCGAGACCTCCAACCCCTGCCCCTCAAGGCAGGGGGCTTTTTTGTAGGAACCTCGCAAAAATGCCGAAAATTGAAGACGAGATGGCACTCGTAACCCTAGAAGCGGTTCGGACGAACGAGAAGGTGCGCACCTACATCCAGATGGCGAACCAGATGCTCTATGCGATGGGCTACACCGAGCATGGGTTGCGCCATTCGGGCTTGGTGGCGAACAACGCCAAACGCCTGTGTCTCAAGTTGGGATACACCGAGCGTCAGGCGGAGCTGTCGGCAATCGCTGGCTACCTCCACGATATTGGCAATGTGGTCAACCGCAATCACCACGCTCAGACCGGGGCGATGATTGCCTTCCAACTGCTCAGCGAGATGGGAATGCCCGCCGAGGAGATAGCGATTATCATCAGCGCCATCGGCAATCACGAGGAAACCACAGGCTTCCCAGTGAACTATGCTGCGGCGACCGTCATCTTAGCCGATAAGTCCGATGTGCATTTCTCGCGGGTGCAGAACCCCCATCAGGGCGATTTTGACATCCACGACCGCGTGAACTACGCCACCCAGCGCGCACGCCTGCGTGTGCTGGGCAAGGAGCGCGTGATAGAACTCAACCTGGAAATCGACACCAGCGTCGCCACCGTGATGGAGTATTTCGAAATCTTCTTAGACCGCATGCAGATGTGCCGACGCGCCGCGCAGGCGTTGGAGTGCCAGTTCCACCTGATGATCAACCAAGTGCCCATCGGCTAACCCCCCCTAAAGAAGTCCGAAGCGTGTACCGATAATAACCCCAGCAAATTTGCGGAGCATCCCAACCAACAAGGGGGTCATGGAATGAGTTTGCGGATTAATACGAACATACAGGCGCAGAACGCTCTAAGGAACTTAGGGCTGAACTCGGATGCGATGGGACGCACGATTGAACGCCTCGCTTCGGGGCTTCGCGTGAACCGCGCTGCCGATGACCCTGCAGGACTTATCATCTCGGAAAATCTGCGCTCTCAGATCACGGGGCTTCAGCAAGCCATCAACAATGCGCAAGACGCCACGAATATGATTAAGACGGCGGAGGCGGCGCTGGACGAGGTGCATAACGCTCTGCGCACAATGCGCCAACTGGTGCTCCACGCCGCCAACACGGGCGTCAACGACTACAACGCACTGATGGCAGACCAGACTCAAATCCGAGCGCTCGTGGACAGCATTAATCGTATCGCGGACCAGACCTCCTTCGGCACGAAGAAACTCTTAGACGGCACCTCAGGCATCACGGCGACGGTCACCAACCCCAGTGCCCTCACAGGTGTTTTTATCGGGGGCATCTTCAACGGTTTTGCCACTGACAGTGGGAATGTGTTGATTACCGTCACCCAAGTCGCGACGCGTGCGATTCATACGGGTGATGTGAACTATGCAAACATCAACGCTCCTGTAGCTGCCAACGGGAGTGTCGTCATCAACGGTTACACCATAACCACCTCTACCACGGACACAGTTCAGACGCTCATCAATAAAATCAACTCGGTCTCGAACATCACCAATGTGACAGCACAGTTCATCGGTAGCAACATCGTATTGCGTCAGGCGGAATACGGTGCGCAACACAATATCGTGTTCCACGACACGGCTGGCATCATTAGCACAGCTGGCACTCAAGTCAATGTCAGTGGGCAAGATGCGGTAGCCATCGTGCGAGTGCCCACCGTCAACGGTAATGCGACTGCGCTCTTCACGGGGGGCAGAGCCACCAAAGATAGTGGACTGCGCTTGATGGACACTTACGGCAATGTGCTCACACTGACCGAAGCAGGTAATGTGACAACGACAGGTGCCGCAATTACCGTCGCTCTGGTGTCCGCAGGACAGCTCCAGTTCCAGGTGGGCGCAAATGCAGGGCAGTTCGTGCGGTTCTCGCTGATTGATGTCCACGCATCCAAGCTGGGCACGACGGTCATCGCAGGTCAAAACCTCTCGACCATCGATGTGACCCAGCAGAACCAGACCGACAACGCCCTGAGAATCATCGATGCGGCGATTAGCGAAATCTCTAAACTGCGCGGCGATATGGGGTCATTCCAACGCTATGTTTTGGAGAGCAATATCCGCTCGTTGAATGTGGCACGCGAGAATGTGATGGCGAGCGAGTCGACCATCCGCGACGCCGACTTCGCTGCGGAGATTACGCTCTTCACCAAACAGCAGATTTTGATGCAGTCGGGGATGTCGGTGCTGGCACAGGCGAACAACATCCCCCAGAATGTGCTGTCGCTGTTACGTGGTTAGTCGCCTATCTCCCGCGCGCGTTGAAGTGCCTCCTGCATTACCTCGTGCAGGGGCACTTCGTGTTTTTGGGCGAGTTGCACGCAATCGTCGTATTCGGGGGCGGTGTGCAAGATGCGCTTGCCCTCCCGTGCCAGTTTGACGCGTACCGAGCCGTATTGCGTCTGCACCATCCGATGTTCGCGCTCCAACACTCGTCGGTTGAGCAGGCTATAGCGCACGCCCCAAGTGGGCGTCTCGGTGAGCAGGAGGTTCATAATGGCGTTCGCCGTTTCAGGGGTCGCCAGCACCGTCACCAAAATTCCAGGGCGGTTCTTTTTCATCTGCACGGGCGTATAGAACACATCCAGCGCACCTTGTTGGAGGGCGCGCTCCATCCAGTAGCCGAGCTGTTGGGGGGTGGCGTTGTCCAGTTGGGTTTCAATCTGCACGATGCTCTGCCACTGTCCGTAGGTGTTGACGGGGTCCCACGCCTCCCCCACGAACAGGCGCAGAAGGTTCGGCAGGGGGCGCACCGCCGTGCCCGCCCCGTAACCCACACGCTCCCAGCACATCGGCGGTTGCACCCCAAACGATTGGCTAAGTGCCACCACCAGCGCCGCACCCGTCGGGGTCACGGTCTCCCCCTGAATAGGGATTCCGTAGGTGGGCACGCCCTGCAATAGCTCCACCACCGCGGGCGCGGGCAGGGGCAGATTGCCATGCTCGGCGCGCACGAAACCCCGTCCCATCGGCAAGGGCGAACAGATGACCTGCTGAATGCCCAAATAGTCCAGCCCCCAGCACGCGCCGACCACATCCAAAATCGCATCCACCGCCCCCACCTCGTGGAAGTGGACGCGGTCGGGTGTCGTGCCGTGCACTTTCGCTTCGGCTTCGGCGAGTTTCTGGAACACCGCGCTGGCGTTCTGTTGCACACGGGGGGGGAGGTCAGCGCGCTCAATAATCTCCAGCACATCGCTCAAGTGGCGATGGGGCTGGTCTTCGGAAATAGCAATCTGCACACGCCGTGCGAACACCGCGTCAATCTCCACACGCTCGGAATGCCACTGCCACCCTCCCAAGCGGAGGCTCTGAAACAGTTGGAGCAATGCTTCTTCGGGCACGCCCGCTTCAATCAAGCCAGCGAGCACCATATCGCCCGCAATCCCACCGATACAGTCCAGATAGAGCGTTTTCATCGTCTGACACCGCTTGGCAAGTTCCACGCGCCTTTAGGAAACCCTGCGTCAAACGCCTACTGAGAGCCTATTCGCCCCGAGCGCCTCGTAGACCGCCTGGCTCTTGGTGGCAATAAAGAGGAACTCGTGGTTCGTAGTGTGCGACACCGTGCCTACGCGCTCACCCTTCGGGTTATAGATGCCGATTTGTGCGCCGATATAGCGTTTGTGAGGGCGCGTTAGCCTTGCCACATAGCCCCACTCGCTTAGGATTTGCTCTATCTCTTCACTGGTAAAAAAGCCCTCGTCATTGAACGAGACCAACAGGTGCTTCGCTCGGATAGAATGCACCAGCTCGGTAAATGCTTGCTTGGCGCGACGTTTGGAGTTGAAATCGCTTGTGCGGGTGCGCACATCGGCGCGCTTCTGAGCCACGCCATAGGTGGAGGGCTTATCCCACAGCACCAGCGTCTCCCACACATGATAGTTGCCCAGATACGAGTGTTGATTGTACGGCGGATCCAAGTAGAACAGGTCGGCAGAGACCTGCTTGGCGAGTTCCAGCGCGTCGGCTTGGTACGCCTCGCCCCTGCCCGGCAGGAGAGGTGGGTACTCCATCCGAAGGTCGTTGTAGGAGCGGGGCGCCCACTCCTTCAAGTACGCCATCTGTAGCCCCGTGGTGGAGTCCACCTTGTCCGCAGCGAGCATCAGGCTCGTGAGCAGAATCGCTTTGAGCAGAGGGTTGTTGGAGTATTCGGTCTCTACGGCGTTGCGGATGGCTTCTATGCGTGCGCCGTTTTTGGGTTGGAAGTAGCGTGCCTGCTCGCAGTAGGTACGGGTGAACCAGTCGGGCTGGGGCGGTAGGCTCTGCAGGTACTCAAGGATGGGCATAATCCGCTCAGAGGGATAGTCTTGACGGTCTGCCTCCACCAGCGCTTGGGCTAAAGTGTAGGCGTAGGTGCAGAGGTCGTTGGCAATCACGAAGCAGCCCCGCTTTTTGAGCGCGTGCCCCACGCGTGCGGTGCCCGAGAACAGGTCGCACACCGAGCGGATGGGTTCTATCGCCTCCACCTGTTGGAGGGTACGCACAATCCACGGGATGAGCACGCGCTTGGAGCCGAGATACTTTATCACGAGATAGGGTATACCCCAAGGCATAGGTACAATTCTGTTGGGAGGTTGTTATTTTCCAGACGCATTGGTGGAGCAAGCGCGAAGAGTTAGTCAGTTTTCTTTATGAGTCTAACCCTTGGTGGCAGGGCAAGCCGATGCGTCCCTTGCCGACCTTTAGGCGGTGGCTGTTTCCCACAGTGCTCAAGCGACTGCAATCGGGGCTGACCCCTATCGTTGCCCTACGAGGTTCCCGTCAGGTGGGCAAGACCACACTCCAGCTTCAGGTGATAGAGCATCTGCTTCGAGTAGAAGGCGTAGACCCCCGTCGTATCTTCCGAGTGCAGTTTGACGAGGTTCCTTCGCTCAAAGGGTTTGAACAGCCTGTGCTAACGCTATGCCAGTGGTATCAAGAGGCGATTCTTCGGGGGAGTTTCAACGAGTGGGCGCGTCGGGGCGAACTCGTCTACATCTTCTTAGACGAGGTGCAGAACCTGCCTGATTGGGTACCCCAGATTAAGTCGTTGTTAGACCATCACGCGGTGCCCGTGTTGCTCACGGGCAGTTCCGCCCTGAGGATAGAGCAGGGGTGCGATAGCCTCGCAGGGCGCATCAGTACGCTGGAGATGGGCACTCTGCACCTGCGTGAGGTGTGCGCTCTGCGCGGATGGGGCGAACTCGCCCCCTACTGGGAGCGCAACGGCACCGACCAACTGGCGCAGAAGGCGTTCTGGAGCGACCTCAAGGCGTACGGTATCCTGTATGCAGAGCAACGCAAGCGCGCTTTTGAAACCTTTGCCGAACGCGGTGGCTACCCAATCGCTCAAGCGCGCCCCGAGGTGGAGTGGCACGAACTGGCAGACCAACTGAACGAAGCGATTATTCGGCGCGTCATTCGTCACGACCTCCGTATGGGCGAACGCGGACGCAAGCGCGATGAGAGCCTGCTGGAGGAGTTGTTCCGCCTGTGCTGTCGGTACGCAGGGCAAGTCCCAACACTTACCCTACTCGTTGACGAACTCAAACAAACCCTGCAGGTGAATGTCGGCGTGCAACGCGTGGGGAGTTATCTGCGCATTCTGAACGATACCTTGCTGATACGCCTTATCAACCCGCTTGAGATACAGCTCAAGCGGCGCAAGGGTGCCTCCAAAATCTGCCTCTGCGACCATAGCCTGCGCGCCAGTTGGCTTCAGGAGTCGGTGTCCCTAACCCCCGAAGGGCTTCAAAACCTGCCTGACTTAGCCTCCTTAGCAGGACATATCGTAGAAAGCATCGTCGGCTTCTTTCTGAGCGGGCTACCGAACTTAGATGTTGCTTGGTTCCCCCCGCGAGAGGGCGAGCCAGAGGTGGAATTTGTGCTAACGGTCGGCGGGTATCGCATTCCGATAGAGGTCAAGTTCCGCCAGCGCATAGACCCGTTCCGTGGTACTGAGGGGCTACGCGCTTTTATTGGAGAAGCGAGTCGTCGCGCGCCGTTCGGTCTTTTGGTGACCCTCAGAGATGAGGCAGAGATTGACGACCCCCGAATTGTGGCGATTCCTCTGAGTTCGTTGCTGATGCTGGTTTGATTAGGCAACAACTGATTTTCACCTTTACTATGGGGGTAAAATCCAACAACCAGTCATACTCGCCCTTCTCAACTCGTGCTATGGGATTTGTTCTGATGGGACAGTTGCAGGCAGTCGCAGGAGCAACAGATAAATCATCACAGAGCTTCGCTCAAGCGATAGAGGCTGCCCGCCAGATTGAGGATGCCAGCTGGCGTGCTATGGCTTTGGTGGAGATAGCCAAGGCGCAAGCAGAGGCAGGGCAGTGTGCCCCAGCGCTGGAGATTACCCGCCAGATTGAAGATGCCTCCCAGCGTGCCCGAGCTTTGCGCGAGATAGTCAAAACGCAAGCCAAAGCGGGTCAGATAGACCAAGCTATCCAGACCGCAGAGCAGATTACAGGGGCACCAGAGGTCTATACAGAAACCCTTCTTGAGATTGCAAGAGTGCTACTCGGCTTACCGCGTGAGTGGGTAGGTTGGATGAAGCCTTAGCTGACTCAGAGCGCCCTACGACAGGGATGAGGAGGCATCACAAAACTCAATCGCTGGGGAGGGTGTTCGAAAAATCACTGGGATCGCGGGCGTCCCGCCCGCATGCATGGCATTGGCATCCCTCACCAAGCGGTTCTCAACGACAATGCAGGCGAGACGCCTGCGCTCCCAGCGGACCCATTCTGCCCTGACCACCCGATTTTTCACGGGCAGGATGCCCGTGCTACGATTTTTCGAACACCCTCATCGCTGGGCGCAATCACCACCACAAACTCCCCGCGTGGCGGTTTCGCCTGCCAGTGGGCAATCGCTTGGCTCAGCGTGCCCCGAAAGACCTCTTCAAACTGCTTGGTCAACTCGCGCCCGATCACCACTTCTCGCTCGCCCAGCACCTCGTGCGCATTCTGGAGCGTTTTCAAGAGCCGATGGGGCGACTCAAAAAAGACCACAGGCATCGGCTCATCGACGATACTCTCAAAGAACTTGCGGAGCGCACCTTGCTTACGCGGCAGGAACCCCTCAAAGCGGAACCGATGCGCTGGCAGTCCTGAAACCGACAGCACGGCGGTGACCGCGCTTGCCCCTGGAATCGGCACCACGGGGATACCGTGCCGATGGGCTTGCTCCACCAACACACCGCCGGGGTCCGAAATGCTGGGCGTGCCCGCATCGGTCACCAGCGCTATCGTCTCGCCGTTCAACAGGCGTTGGAGGAGCTGTTCGGTGCGCCCTGTCCCCGAATGCTGGTGAAAGCTGATCAAGGGGGTCTCTATCTGGTAGTGCTGGAGCAGGCGTCGCGTGTGACGGGTATCCTCCGCAGCGATGAGGTCAGCCTGCTTGAGTGTCTCTAGCGCACGGAGGGTGATGTCGCCCAAGTTGCCGATGGGCGTGGCGACCACATAGAGCGTACCGACCGTATCGCGCATGTGACTGCTCAGGACTTAGCGAAGGCGGTGAGCACCACGCGCTCGCGCGTCGCTTGCATTACCAGCAAGTGGAGGGTGTTCTGGTTCTTCGGGTCGCCCATGCGCACTACAAGTGCGTTCTCTCGGCGGGGGGTGCCGATGGATGCCAGGTTCAATCGCCAGCGTGAGGTCACACGCTCCTCCTTGTAGTCCAGAAGTGCAATTCGATCTGACGCCACGCCATACACCTGCACGGGGTCGCGACGACTCTCGCGGAAGAGGCAGACAAAGCGATAACCCGCGTTGATAAAAGGCGCCCATGCTTTGGCAGATCGGGGCAACTGCATCACGAGGTTGACGACCTCCTTCGCCTCATAAACGATGTCAGGCGAGAGCAGGAACTCGTCGTCCATAAGCGGTTTTTCGGGGGTGTAGTAGAAGGGGCTTTGGCGCTCGTGGTCGTAGCAGATAATGCGGGCGAACCCCTCATCATCCACGAGCCGTCCTATCGGCACTTGGCGGGTGGGGATAATCGGCACCAGCGATTTCTCACCGATCTCGCGCCCTGTGCCGTCGGTATACAGCACCAACTTGTTGCCGACCGTGGGCGACAGGCTGAACAGGTCGCGCTGGAGACGCATCGGCTCCTTGCGCACCTCCGCCCAGCGACCTGCCTGCCAGAACCAGAAGCGCAACCCTCGCTCATCCAGAGTGAGCAGAAGGTTCGGCTCCTTCGGTTGGTTCAGCACATCAAAACTGCTGACCTCGGTGGGCAGGTCATCCTGCCAGATTTGTTTGAGTGCCATCGTTGATACCTTTAGACACTGAGGCGCACTCTGGGTGTCAAATCGGCATGCGCTTCTGAAATCGGTTGCGCATCACGATCGCCACGGCGTTGAGCGTGAGCAGAAGCGCCAACAGCACGATAATCCCCGCGGCGGCGTTCTGCTGAAAGCCCACTTGAGGGCGCGAAACCCATTCGTAAATCTGCACCGGCAAAACCGTGAAACTGGAGGTGAGGCTCGTGGGCAACGAGGCGATGTAGACAAACGCGCCCACCACCAGCAATGGGGCAGTCTCGCCCACGACGCGCGAGAGCGATAAGATGATGCCTGTCAACACCGAGGGCATCGCCACGGGAAGCACCGTGTAGCGCACCGTCTGCCACTGGGTCGCACCCAAAGCCAGCGAGCCGTCCCGCAGGCTACGGGGCACCGTGCGCAAGCCCTCCCGCGAGGCGGTGATAATCACTGGCAGTGCCAAGAGTGCCATCGTGCAGGCGCCTGCAATCAGGCTCCGGTCCATTTGGAGCGCACGCACGAACACCTGTAGACCAAGCAAGCCATAAATAACCGACGGCACGCCCGCCAAGTTGGTGATGTTAATCTCAATCAGGCGGGTGAGCCAGTTGCGCTTGGCGAACTCTTCCAGATAAATCGCTGCGCCCAAGCCAATCGGCACGGCAATCGCGGCGGTGAGCACGATCAGATAGGCACTGCCCACCAACGCCGCCTTGATGCCCGCCGTCTCTGGACGGCGCGAGGCAAACTGATTAAAGAAGTCCCATCCCAAGCGCGCATAGCCGTCCAGCAAGATTTTCGCCAGAAGCACGGTGAGGGTCGTCATCGCAAACAGCACGATGAACGCGCCCAGCAGTTGGAAGAGCGCTTCGCGCCGATGCTCTCGCACCCGCCAGCGCGACCCGCCCATCTCCACGCGCACGGTGCTCATACGCGTGCCCCCCGATAGCGCTGGCGAACCGCTTCGCTAATCAGGTTCAGCGCCAGCGTGATAAGGAATAGCAGTAGCCCCACCGCGAAAATCGTGCGGTACTCCACCGAGCCGTAGACCAAATCGCCCTTCACCACCCGCACGATGAAGGCGGTCATCGTCTCCACAGCGTAGATGGGGTTGAAGGTGAAGTTCGGCTGTTGCCCCGCCGCAATCGCAACAATCATCGTCTCGCCCACCGCCCGCGAGATCCCCAAAATGAACGAAGCCGAGATGCCCGACATCGCCGCAGGCACCACCACGCCCCAAGTGGTCTGGAAGCGAGTGGCACCCAACGCCAGCGAACCATAGCGTAGACTGTTCGGCACCGCGTAGAGCGCATCTTCGCTCAACGAGGCAATCGTGGGCAATATCATCACGCCCATCACCAAGCCCGCCGAC
>CAKZQI010000099.1 GCA_937139515.1 uncultured Armatimonadota bacterium
GGAGAGGGGGGACACAGGGGGGTGAGGTTCTCTGGAAAGACGAGGAGTGAACAGGTACAAGGACACTCAGCTATTTTTCAAACATCCTCAGGGGTTCAAAGGGTGTTTGAAAAATCGTGGCACGGACATCCTGTCCGTGGAGCGAAGCACGCAAGCCATTTCGTGGCACGGACATCCTGTCCGTGGAGCGAAGCACGCAAGCCATATCGTGGCACGGGCATCCTGCACGTGAACAAAGCATGCAATCCATGAGGTAGGGTAGGATGTTTCCTCTGGGAACGCAGGCGTCTTGCCTGTCATAAAAAAACTCACGGGCAAGATGCCCGTGCTACAAGAAGCATCACGGGCAAGATGCTCGTGCTACAAGAAGCATCACGGGCAAGATGTCCGTGCCACGAGAAGCATCACGGGCAAGATATCCGTGCCACGAATGCTTGATGGGTAGAATTCCAGCATATGAAAACCGTTCGTTCGTCCGAACCTATCCATCAACTCACCGAGAAATCTCCTGCACGCACGGTTTGGGCACTTGCCCTGCCGACCATGATTGCCTCTTTGGTTCAGACCGCCAACAGCTTTTTGGACCGCATCTTCGTTGGGCAGTTGGGTTCGGAGGCGCTCGCTGCGGTGGGGGTGGGGAGCCAGTTGGTTTTTCTCTGTATGGCACTCTCGATGGCGATTTCCACAGGCACGACTGCGATTGTTGCGCGCATGTATGGCGCCAACGACCAAGCCAGCCTGCGCGAATCGGCGCGCCAATCGCTGGGATTGGCGGTGGCCTTGGGACTGTTGTTCACCTTGTTGGGCTACCTGTTGTTGCCGTTTCTACTGCGCTGGTACGGCTTGGAGGCAGGCGCTGAGCGAGAAGCCTATCGGTTTCTTTCGCCCGCTCTGATGGGGCTAACGGGCACCTTCCTGATGATGGGGCTGAGCGGGACCTTCCGAGGCATGGGCGACACACGCTCGCCGATGTTCGCTAGTATCGTGGCGACGGTCGTCCATATTGTAGGGGACTGGGTGCTGATTTTTGGGCGGTTGGGGTTCCCTGCACTGGGGGTTCAGGGAGCGGGGATTGCGCTTGCCCTATCCATGTGGGCAGGCACGCTGATGCTTTGGGGTCAGCAGTGGTTCGGGCGCCATCGTGACTTGGCGATTCCTGCGCTTCCGTTGTGGGGGTGGTGGTGGCGCATTTTGCGCATCGGTCTGCCCGCTTCAGCGCGCTCATTTATTTACACGACCAGTTCCGTGATGTTCACGCGCATTTTGGCCGGCACGGCGGCAGGCACCGCGGCAGTCGCCGCCCTGCCCATCGGGCTGACGGCGGAGTCGGTCGCCTTTATGCCGGGCTTCGCCTTTGCGATTGCGGCGTCGGCGTTGGTGGGTCAAGCGTTGGGCGCACGCAACGAACGCCTCGCCGAACGGTTCGGGTGGGGCTCGGCGTGGCAAGCGTGTGGTGTGATGACCGTGATGGCGGTGGTGTTCTACCTGTTTGCCGAGCATTTTGCCCGAATGTTCAGTCAAGACCCTCAGGTGATTGCGTTGGCGGTCGCTTACCTTCGTATTAACGCAATCACCGAACCGCTTCTGGCGTTCGGGATGGTGCTGGCAGGAGCGCTTCAAGGAGCCGGCGACTCGCTCAAGGCGATGATGGCGACTTTTCTCACCCAGTGGGTCGTACGGGTGCCGTTGGCATATCTGTTGGTTTACACCGCGGGCTGGGATGCGGTCGGGGCTTGGTGGGCGATGGCGCTCAGCTCGGGCTTCAGCGGGCTTCTGATGATTGCCCTCTTCAAACAGGGTGGGTGGAAAAAAGTCAAGGTTTAGCCAACGCTTGAATTCCCAGAGGAAAACAGGGTATAATTTGCGAGCACTCGGCGACCGTAGCTCAGTCGGTTAGAGCGCCTGACTGTGGCTCAGGAGGTCGTGGGTTCAAGTCCCATCGGTCGCCCCAGAGTGGGCTGTTAGCTCAGTTGGTAGAGCAGCTGACTCTTAATCAGCGGGTCGCAGGTTCGAGTCCTGCACAGCCCACCAAGTCCTAAGCGCGCCCCTGCAACACTAGCTAACCATCGCCAAAGATTCTGACAAGAACGAGTGCCCCCAGTACCCTGTTTGCTGTCAGCAGGACTCTGCAACGCCCCAGCGAACCCTGAATACCGATGGACACCGCACGCGCCATAGAACGCTGGCTCCAACAGCCCACGCCCGAACACCTCCGAAGGCTGTTCGGCGAGACCTTGATGTGGAACCTGCTTACAGGCGCGCCGACCACACCTTACCAGTGCGAACCCCTCGCCGAGCTGGGAGGCGTGCGCGCCTTCCTGTGCGACTGGCACGAGAACCGATTGCCCACCCTCACCGAACGACGCAAAGTGTACCAAGCGCTCGCACCCGTCGCCACCGAACATCTGGTTCTCTACCGCACCGCCGACGGGCGTCAACTGGCGTTCGTGTGGGCACGGCGCACCCCCGCCAACACAATCGAGTTCCGCACGCTCCCCTACGAAGTCGGTAGCCCCGCACGCACCACAACGGAACAACTGAGCGAGCTAGCGTTCCCGCTTAGCGCAGGCGAACCCACCCTCAACCAAGTGCTGGAACGGCTCAACCGCGCCTTTGATGTGGAAGCCGTCACCCAACGCTTCTTCCAGACCTACAAGGACCACTTTGACCGCGTCGCGGACTACCTCCAGCCCCACCTGCCCGACAAAGCCGAGCGCGCGCTGTTCGCCCTGCGCTTTTTCAACCGCCTGCTGTTTATCCGATTCTTGGAGCGCAAACGCTGGCTCCGCTTCAACGGGCGTACCGACTACCTGCGCGCCCTCTGGGAAGACCACCAAACCCAGCGCACCCCCGAAAGCCACTTCTACACCGAACGGCTCAAACCGCTCTTTTTCAGCGCGCTCAACAACCCCCAACAGCGCAATCTAACCGCCATCAATCAGGGCGGACACCTGCACCACCTGCTGGGCGAAGTGCCCTACCTCAACGGCGGACTGTTTGAAATGACCGCCTTAGACGCCCGCGCCGACCTCACCGTGCCCGACGAACTGGTTCAACCCCTGCTGGAGGAACTGTTCTACCGCTTCAACTTCACGATTACCGAAAGCACCCCGCTCGATATTGAGGTCGCCGTCGACCCCGAAATGCTCGGCAAGGTGTTTGAGGAGCTCGTCACGGGCAGGCACGAGTCGGGCGCATACTACACCCCGCGCCCAGTGGTGGCGTTTATGTGCCAAGAGGCGCTCAAGGGCTATCTGCAGTCCGCTTGCCGCAAAGAGAGTGTGCCCGCACTGGAACAGTTCGTCAAGGAGTGCAACGCCACCCAACTCAAAGACCCCGAAGCGGTGCTGGACGCGCTCAAAAGTGTGCGCGTGTGCGACCCCGCCTGCGGAAGTGGCGCCTACCTAATCGGCATGCTCCAAGAACTGCTGGAACTGCGCAACGCCCTGTTCCAAACCCATCACCTGGACGCCGAGACGGTCTACCAGCGCAAGTTGGAGATTATCCAGCAGTGTCTGTATGGGGTGGATATTGACCCGTTTGCAGTGGAGATTGCGCGCCTGCGCCTGTGGCTGAGCCTCGTGGTGGAGGACACACGCAATCCGCTGGATGACCCCAGCACCGATGTCGCCCTGCCCAACTTGGACTTCAAGATTGAGGTGGGCGATAGCCTGCTGGCGCCCGACCCGCAGGGCGGTCAACAGCCCGATATGTTCCGTCAGCAACAGATTGAGCAGTTTGACCGCCTGAAAGCCGAGTACCTGCGCGCCCACAGCCCCGAACAGAAACGCATGCTTCGGGATGAGATAGAGCGACTGCGCAACGAACTGCGCCAGTGGTCGCACAGGGGCAAGGCGATAGAGGGCTTTGATTGGCGGGTGGAGTTCGCCGAGGTATTCGCGCAGGGCGGGTTCGACATCGTGCTTGCCAATCCGCCCTATGTGCGCCAAGAGCTAATTGGTGCCACGAAACCCCTCCTGCT
>CAKZQI010000100.1 GCA_937139515.1 uncultured Armatimonadota bacterium
ATTCTGAGCGAAGCGAAGAATCTCAACGACACCCAAAGCAGAGACCCTTCGCTGGCGCTCAGGGTGACAGGGTGGGGGCTGTCATTCAGTCCCCCCTCTTCTGTCATTCTGAGCGAAGCGAAGAATCTCAACGACACCCAAAGCAGAGACCCTTCGCTGGCGCTCAGGGTGACAGGGTGGGGTTTTCGGGTGGAACCGAAGCACTCTGCCCGGTGTACCCCAATCCAAACAAACTCCCCCCTCTCTTTTCTGGAGAGGTGGGAGGGATTTCCCTTCCACACCTTGCCTTAACGCCTTCTTAAGAATCGGTCAAGTATCCTTACGGTAGGGTTCAACACCCGAAAGGAGGCAACTATGATGATGAAGAGTGGTTTTGCGATTGCAGTAGCAGGATTGCTGATGACGACGACCTATGCCCAAGTTGTGTTAGGCAACGGTGTGGGCAAAGTGCGTGCGGTGAACGCCTTAGCTGCTCTATCTACCACCGAGCAAGACCTGCAGTGGAGCCGACGCGACTTCCAAGATGCGCGCAACAACGAGTCGTTCGGTTTCTGGCCTGCTTACACCATCCAAGTAAATCAGAACCTGTTCGATTGGAGTAATGAACCCGTTGGTTTCAGCCCTGACACAGGTCCTGTGACGATTACCACCGTGCCCAGCTTAGTTTCCGCTGGCTGGCCCACAACTTTCACCGTTCCGCGCTATCTGTTCCGACAGGGCGGCGTGGCGACCAACCGAAACACAGTGGGCGACCACGGCGTGATTGGGACTGCCTGGATTAAGTACGAACTGGACAATAGCAACCCCAACGGCTGGAACATTAAGAAGATTCAGGTGTTTGCGTGGGATGTGCGCGACCTGATTCACCGACCAACCGACTCCAAGACCCTCTCCTTCTCGGATACCGCTGCGCCCCATCGAATAGACATCTATGTCGCCAGCGCCGACACCAACCCGTCCACAAGCCCCGTGGGCAATCCCGATTGGACTTTCGTGGGCACGCTCAGCAAGGCGAACGCCACCCTGCCGAATGTGTGCGAGTGGAATGCCAGCACGGGCAACACCTTCGGTGAGTGTCCTCAGGCGACCCTGAACTTCCTCAGCGGCACCAACCCTCAGAATCTCTCTTTCCACCAGGACCCGACCAACGAACTCTGGTACTCCACGCTGAATGTGTCGGGTCGGTCGGGCATCAAGTATGTAGCGCTGGTGTTCCCTGAAGGCAACCAGTACGGTCAGGATCCCACGCTGAACGCCAGCAACCGTCTCGCCAGCAGCCTGCGCTATACGAATGTGACCGATGTGCGCGTGGTGGCGGGTACCCCTGTTGAGGGTGATGTGAACGGCGATGGATGTGTGGACGATGCGGACCTGCTCGCTGTGCTGTTCGCCTTCGGTAGCTCTGGTGGCGGCGCCGAAGATGTGAACAACGACGGTATCGTGGACGATGCCGACCTGTTGATTGTGTTGTTCAACTTCGGTAGCGGTTGCTAATCGCTCTCCCCTACACCCCCCTCTCCCCTGAGAGGGGGGGTGAACCCCAAACACAATCCTTCGTTGACGCTTAGGGCGCACGGCTACAAGCTACGCCGCAAGGGCAAGCGATTCTTCAAAAGGGTAGAGTTCCCTCAGTGCGCTCACGCATGAACCATCCAAGGCACTGCCCACCTCACGCTCCATAATCGTGAACACCTCGCTCAGGGGCAGGGCAGGGCGGTAGGGTCGCTCGGCGGAGAGCGCGTCGAACACATCGGCGACCGCCAAGATGCGCATCTCCATCGTGAGTTGCTCGGCGTTCAAGCCTTGCCAGTAGCCCCTGCCATCCAGACGCTCGTGGTGCGCGCCCGCCACCTCCGCCAGCCACTCGAACGCCTTCACTTGGCGCAGGATTTCGTAGGAGTAGCGCGGATGGTTGCGTACTTGCTGGAACTCCTCGTCGGTCAGGCGACCGGGTTTCTCTAAGATAGTGTTGGATACGCCCAACTTGCCGATGTCGTGGAGCAGTCCTGCGCGATAGATGAACTGTACCTGAGACTCATCCCATCCGAATGCTTGCGCAATCTGCACGGCATACTGGGCGACGCGTCGTGAGTGCTCGGCGGTGAAACTGGACTTGGCGTCTACAATCATTGCGAACGCCTCACAGATGCGGTCGAGGTCGCTGGCACTCACTTGGCGCGAGAACTCGCTTCGGAGTATCTCACAGGTAGGGTTCGCTAGATGCTCGGCGTGGCATCGCCAGAACTCGGTGTCGTTTTTGAACTCGTAGGCGACTTTCACTAAGTTGGGGTCAAACCAGCGTCCACAGCGCTTGTCCAGCATCTCGTAGGTGGCATCCACCCCGAAGGTCGCCGCGAACACCTCCATCGTCTGTGCCATACAGAGGATTCGCGCCAGCATGGGAATCTGCTCCCCTTTGAGCTTATAGGGCGAGCCTTTGCCGTCCCAATGTTCATCCAGATACTCAATCGCTTTGGCGACCTGTTCATCAAAGCCGATGTAGCGAGCGATTTGGGCGCCTTGCGTACAGCGCACCAGTGTAACCTCGTCCATCACGCCCGGTGAGCCACCTGTCTCTTTGATAGCGTGGATGAGTTTCTGGATGAGGCTACTACCGGGCATCATATGCTCCAGCGCAAAGCGTACCGACTCGATGGGGTTAGACCAGTTGGCGAGCTTCACTTGACGCTTGGTAATCAGGTCGTCCCAGGCGAACACTTTGTACACCCGCACGGCGTTGGCGGAACAACCTGCGTCTTTGAGCAAGGTGGCGTAGTAGAGCCGTTCGCGTTCCTCGTCAGGCAGTTTCAGTAGTTCGCCAATGCGCGTGGTAATCATTGCGGTGCGGATGGCGTGCCCGCGCGGTTGCCCCTCCGTGATGTCCAGCGCATGGCTCAGTGCCGACAGAATCTCATCCAGCGCAATCGTGGCTTCCATCGCTGGAGTTATACCACAGAGCGTGCAAAATCTTCAGAGGGCTTCGCTAAGCACCTCTTCCGCTTCGGGTTGATTGAGGGATTGCTCGCGCTTGTAGTCGCACTGGTCGTTGGCGCAGTAGACGAGTTGGGTGCCCTTGCGCTTCTGTTGCTTGACCAAGAGAGGCGAACCACACTGAGGGCACTTCTCGCCTGTCGGGGGGTCCCAAGCGATGAAGGCACACGCTTTGTTGTTGCACTTGTAGAACAGGCGCCCCTTCTTGGACCTGCGTTCCACCACCTCACCTGTGTTGCAGACGGGGCAGGTGATGCCCGTGACGCCTGCGTCCATCGTGGTTTTGCATTCGGGGTAGCGCGAGCAAGCAAGGAACTCCCCAAAGCGTCCGTGCCGTAGCACCATCGTCGCCCCGCAGGTGGGGCACTGGCGATCGGTCTCCACCACGGGCACTTTGGCGCGCTCGCTCTCTTTGAGCGCGGTCTCCACACGCTCGTGGAACGGGGTGTAGAACTGACGAATCAATGCCACCCAGTCCTGCTTGCCCTCTTCCACTTCGTCTAACTGCTCCTCCATACGCGCCGTGAAGGGCACATCGAACAGCGTGGGGAAGTGCTTGACGAGATAGTCGTTGACCACCTCACCTACAGGGGTTGGCTTGAACGCTTTGTTCTCCAGCACCACATAGCCCCGCTCTTGGATGGTAGTAAGGATAGTGGCGTAGGTGCTGGGGCGTCCGATGCCGTTCTGTTCCAGCGCTTTGACGAGGGGCGCCTCGGTGTAGCGTGGGGGCGGTTGGGTGAAATGCTGGCTCGGCATCAGTCGGATGAGCCGTAGCAGTTCGTCTATACTCAGCTCGGGGAGCGGGGGAAGCTCCTCCTCTTCCTTCTCCTGAGTGTCTTTGCCCTCCGTGTAGAGCGTGAGGTATCCCTCAAACTGGATGACCGTGCCCGTAGCGCGGAACAGGTAGTCGTTCGCACGAATATCAACGGTCGTCACTTCCAGTTGCGCCTCTGCCATCTGGCTCGCCACGAAGCGTTTCCAGATGAGCTCGTACAGGCGGTACTGTTCGGGCGTGAGGTAAGCGCGCACCGTTTCGGGCGTGCGGTTCACATCGGTAGGGCGAATCGCTTCGTGGGCGTCTTGCGCACTGGAGCGGGTCTTGTACTGGCGAGGCTTGTCGGGCAGATATTCGGGTGCGTAGTGCGCTTGGATGTACCCGCGCGCCATCCTCAGCGCCTCGTCCGAAAGCCGTACCGAGTCGGTGCGCATATAGGTAATCAAGCCCACCGAGCCTTCGGTGCCGAGGTCTACCCCCTCATAGAGTTGTTGGGCGATGCGCATCGTTCGGCCGGCGCTGTAGCCCAGTTTGCGCGAGGCTTCTTGCTGGAGCGTGCTGGTGATGAAGGGTGGGGGTGGGGTGCGTCGGCGTTTGCGCTTGTCCACCTTCTCTACGCGGTACTCGGCGCCCTGAAGGGCTCGCAGCACGGCTTGGGCGTCGGCTTCGGTCTTGAGGTCAATTTTCTGGTCGCCTTTTTGGCGCAGTTCGGCTTCAAAGGGGAACTCTTCGTCCAGCGGGGTGAGCGTGGCGGTGATTTTCCAGTACTCTTCGGGTACGAAGGCACGGATTTCGCGTTCGCGCTCCACGATCAGGCGCAAAGCGACCGACTGCACGCGCCCTGCACTCAACCCGCGCGGTGCCCCGCTAATCTTGCGCCACAGGAGCGGGCTGACCTCATAACCCACGAGCCTGTCCAGCACGCGGCGCGCTTGCTGGGCATTGACGCGGTTCATGTCTATCGTGCGCGGTTGTTGGAGCGCGCGCTGAACCGCCGAGGCGGTAATCTCGTTGAACTCGATGCGCTGGGCGTTGGGGTGCTGGATTTCGGCTTGGATGTGCCACGCAATCGCCTCGCCCTCACGGTCGGGGTCGGTGGCGAGATAGACCACAGGCGCGCCGGTGGCGACCTCCTTCAGCCGTTTGAGCACCTCGCGTCGGTCGGTCAGGCGCACATATTGGGGCTGGAAGTCGTTCTGGATGTCCACGCCGATTTTGGACTTCGGCAGGTCGCGCACATGCCCCATCGAGGCTTCTACCAGATATTGGCTCCCAAGGATTTTGCTGAGCGTTTTGGTCTTAGCGGGCGACTCGACAATAATCACTGGCTGACCCGTGTTCCTGCGTGAGGCGGTCGCCTTACTTTGGCTTTTGGCTTTGGGTTGGGTGTTTTTTGCCGTCCGGGTGGTCGCTTTCTTCCTTGCCATAGCGATTGAGTATACCTGTTGATGTTTTGGGGCACTACTGCCTGCAGAGTGGAACCCACTGAGCCGAGCGCCAATGCAGGAGGTTCGCTACCTGTATAGAATCATCACACCGCTCAAGGAGCGTGCGATGGACAGGCTACATCAGCGTCTGCACGAGGTGTTTGGCTTCACCGAGTTTCGTCCCGGACAGCGTGAAGCCATCTCTGCGGTGCTAAGGGGTGAGCGTCTGTTGCTGATTCAGCCGACGGGCTGGGGCAAGAGCTTGGTCTATCAGATGGTGGCGTTGGAGGTGGGGCTGACGCTGGTATTCTCGCCGCTGAGGGCGCTGATGCGCGACCAGGTGCGCCAAGCGAATCAGCGGTTCGGCATTCAAGCCGACACCCTCAATTCCGACCTCAGCGAAGACGAACAGCGCGCCGTGTTGCAAAGGGCTTCGTTGGGCGAACTCCAGCTCCTGAGGATGTTTGAGAAATGGTAAGCGTGCAATACAAAAGCGTGTTTGTTAGCCCTCACCCCCAGCCCTCGCCTAATGCAGGGGGGTAAATCGGTTCCCCACGCTTGCGGGGGAACCCGAAGGAGGGGGATGTTGACCGCAACCCTGACCCCTGACAAGAGTACATCGCTTGAGTTCAAAATAATCCCAATCTGCCCCTACTTTGACGCCCCTCGTTGGCCCCTGCGCCCTGTGTGTCATTCTGAGCGAAGCGAAGAATCTCGGCGAAACTCCAAACTCAGACCCTTCGCTGACGCTCAGGGTGACAGGGTGGGTTTTCGGGTGGAAGCAAAGCTCACGGCTACCTGCTTGCGTCCAAAAGTGTGTAGGCGTTTTGGAAAACTGAACTCAACAAAAGTACCCTGTCAACACTTCAAGGTGGGTGTTTGAGAAATCAGTTGTTGCCCTCACCCCCTCTCCCGACGCTGCGGGAGAGGGGAGCCAAGCGTTCCCTCCCCCTGCATTTAGGGGGAGGGTTAGGGTGGGGGTTGAGTGCCCCCTCCGTCAGGTTCCCCCCGCAAGCGTGGGGAACCATCAGGCAGGGTCCCTCCCTCTCCTAAAGCATTGGGAGAGGGGCTGGGGAGGGTGAGGGCTAACAAACACGGGTTTGTACTATGCGCGTGCTATTTTTCAAACACCCTCAGGGCAATCAGGAGCTACTTTCGGAGGGGTTGGCACAGGTCTGGACAGGCGCTCCTGTCGCCCGCCAACCCGCTCCGCCCGTTCAACAGGCGAGCCTGTTTGATGAATGAGGTTTCGTTTTGGGTTATAATAGCCAGAGCGTGGAACAAATCCACCAATAAGGAGAAGACCGATGCGTCCAACTTTAATTGGCTATCGTCGTGGGATGGAGCTGGTACCTGTCACGGCAACGAACGCCCTGCCTGTAGTGGCGCCCCCAGCCATTGAACCGCTCTTTTGGGGCAGTGCAAATGCAACCGTAGCCAGCGCACCCAGCCCAAGTTGTGTCGACCTTTCGGGCAGCACCAGCCCTGAAACCCCCACCGTGGTCAATATGGGGATGTATCATAGTCTGGTATGGACGGGCTGGAAGAGCAACGGCACCGATGTCAACTACGCGGTCTACGCTCGTGCGACCGACCCTAACGGTCTCCCCCTGCACACCTTTGGTTCAGGTGTATGGGCACTCGTACAACAGGGCACAATCAGTACAGGCACTTCGGCAGGGTATTTCAGGGTGCTGATTAGGGCAACCGATGGAGGTGCGCTGGGCTACGACCACTACCGTATTGTGTTGTGTGCCCCAGCATCGCCGCCCACCGTGATTTCGCAGGTGAAAGGGATACGCTGATGATTCTGGTCATCCAGACCTACAGTCAGAGCTATGAGATTCAAGCGATTCTGACCACCTTAGGCATTCCCCACAAGACCGCTTGGTGGTTCGAGACCAACGCACTTCGCACACCTGACGGCACTTTTCATCCGACTAGTGCAGATTGTCGGAACTATCTGAGGCAGTTCAAGGCGGTATTCCTCAACAGCTTCCAATCTGCCGATAGCAACTGGAGCGCTCAGAATGCGAGTATCAACACCTGGCTGGGTTGGCGTGCGCCTCAAGACCCGCCCATCTTTCATTTTGGGTGTGCGCTCTCTACAGGGCGCGGACTGACCCCGCCAGCGGACTTCCCGATTGTGCTGGCAGACCTCAACGCTCTTTCCAGCACGGTGTGGCGTTGGGAAGCCGAGGTGGACACAACTGCGGGCTATGCCCCACGCTCGCGCATAGGGGTTCGCGTGCGTCTGCTACGCGAGAACCGCAGTGTATACACGCGCGCCGTGAACCTGTTCTGGGCAGGTACACAGGGACGCGAAGCGGGGAGCTACTTGGTGAGCTTAGCGAAGTTGTCAGCGCTCGGCGCTAACGGCGAGGTGCTCGCCATCCCCGACTTCCCTGACCAATCGCGCTTGCCCTTGCCCCCTGCAGGGTTCATTCCTGCTTTTGCGGTGCGATATTACAATCACTTCTTTATGCCCCGCTACGAGATAGGCGGTGCAACACGCATCACATCGTACCATGACCCCTTTCCAATACCCAAATCGATCTTTTGGGTGCTGTATGCGCTCAAGCTAGCACAGGTCAAGCCCCTGCTCCAAATCCCGATTGTGCACGAGTTTGACCACTGGGTGGAGACGATTAGCGGTCATCCGCTGACTCCAAGACGCGTGGAACAGCTTGTGAATCTGTTAGAGAGTTATGCGTGGCTTCGGGATTTCGGACGCGCGCGCAATCTCTGCATTCCGTTCGGCAATCGTGCAGGAGGGCGTTATAATCCCTACTCGGGCGATTGGGACGCGCTCACCCGCACAAACATGTACGATGCGGGGGACGGCTTAGTCGGGCAACAGCGCGCCCGCCAGATATTAGACCTCCTGCTCGATGCGCCTGATGTGTTTATGCTCAACATCCACGACCACTCGGTGCCTGCGGTGAATGGGCAGGGCTTCAACAACTCGCGCGGGGGCATCTGGAGCAACTTTCGTCGTCATACCGACCCTTATTGGCAATACGAAGCGCCTACGCGTGTGCCAATTGCGCACGGTACGGTCTACAAGCGGGGGCATGCGCCCTTAGCGTCTAACGCTCCCGATGGAGCCACTCGCTTCTGCTTTGCGCGCAACGGAATCGAGTTCTTGGATGTTGTCCCCACTACGACGATCGCGGAGCAGTTCGCTATACGCGATGGCACGGTGTATATGGCGCGCCTCGTGCTGGAACGCGACTTGGCAGAGGCGCACCTGTTGGGGTTCGTGGAATGGGGGCACGGGTGGCGCTATACCAACAACGCGGGCAACCTGCACGGGGGCGAGGGCTATTGGGAGACTTGGGCAGAGCTGGGATTCCGAGGGCTGAGAGCGGATATCGGGATAAACCAACGCCCTCCTGCAGGCGACCCACGACAGATGTACTATCGCGGGCTTCAGTTCGTGCCCAGCACCAATACAGACTTCAGTAGAGGGGTTCAGCCCGGACTCTATCTCCCAAGCCACTCAGCGCAGAGTGCTGTGCAGTATTGGGGTCTCGACCTTCTGGGCGAGATTGTTTCGTTCTGGGAGACCGAGTACCCGATTCGGGGGACAATCGCTGTGCGACGCCTGCTAGGCACGATTGTCGATACGAGCCTTTGGATGGCAGGGGTTCTGCGTGGGACGACCTACTCGCATCCCATCGGCACTGCTCCCTGCGCCCCCAGCAATCCCCTGCAACGCGCCCTGAGCGGAGCGGACTACACAGGGCGGTTCAACTACATCGTGGAGTTCTTCAGCGCGATTGACGAAGCCGTTCAAGTGCTGTCAGACTATGTTAAGTGGGGCACTATCCACGAGCTGTTAGACCTGCGCGACTATCACGCGTATCCTGCTGTATGAAGCGTGTTGAATATGCAGAGAGAAACTAACCCTTGCCTGACAGGAGTACATTCACTGAGGCAAGCTTCCGAAACGCCTGTCCACCTTTAGGTGCGGGCGGTAGCACTGAACTGCGAACTTTGGTTCAGCCCGAAAATCCCCATCCTGTCACCCTGAGCGTCAGCGAAGGGTCTCTGCTTGGAGTTTCGTAGAGATTCTTCGCTTCGCTCAGAATGACAGGAGGTGCAAAAGGGCTAACGAACGGGTGTTAAGGTGTGGGTCGGTTGGACTAATTTTGAACTTCGAGGATGTACGCTTGTTAGAAGAGAGACTCCCCTTCTCCCTTTGTAGGGGAGAAGGGGCTGAGGGAGAGGGGTTTTCAAAAAGCCTCACCGCCCCCGACGACCGCTTGGCAACCCGCTGGGCAAAGGCAAGCGCGGGCGCGGTTCGAAGTCGGGAAGGCGCGGTGGGTTCTGCTCCATCAAGCGCAGAATCTCCTCAATCGCTCGGTCTAACTGGGGGTCGCGCCCTTCCGCGCAGTCGTGGGGGGCGTAATCCACCTCAATATCGGGGTCGGTGCCGTAGTTCTCCACGTTCCAGCCCACATCGTAGAACCAAATAGCGTATTCGGGTTGGGTGGTCAGCCCCTGGTCTACGAACACTGACTTGGGCCAGATGCCAATCACCCCGCCCCAAGTGCGCTTGCCAATCAGCGGACCTATCTTCATCAGTTTGAAGGCGTGGCTGAACATATCGCCGTCGGAGCCGGCGCGCTCGTCGGTGAGGGCGACAATCGGTCCCATCACCGAGTCCATCGGGTAGGGGACGGGTTTGCCCCAGCGAGGCACATCGTAGCCGAGCCGTTTACGCGCCAGCTTCTCCAGCAACAGCGCCGACACGAAGCCCCCGCCGTTGCCCCGCACATCCACAATCAGCGCAGGATAGACCAGCTCCGCCAGAAAGCCCCGATGGAACTCGGAAAAGCCCCACATGCCCATGTCGGGAATATGGATGTAGCCTACCTTGCCGTCGGTCTTTTGGCGGACATAGGCGCGGTTGCGGTTGACCCACTCACGGTAGCGCAGTTTCGCCTCGCTGGGGAGCGTCTTTAGCACCACGCTTTGCACTTCGCCCGACGCTCGGCGCACGCTCAACTGCACGGGTGTGCCCGCTTGGTTCAGCAACAGCTCGCCCGGCGTGCGTGTGCGCGATAGCTTCTGTCCGTTGATTGCCAGCAACACATCGCCCACCTCCAGCAGGGCGCCTGGCTCGTTCAGGGGCGAATCGGCGGTCTCTACCCACGGGTCGCCCGTGAGGATGTGCGTGATGCGGTAGCCCTGTGCTGTCTCGTCCCATACGAACTCCGCGCCGAGCAGTCCGACAGTGTAAGTGGGCGGTTGACGATAGTCGCCCCCGAACTCGTAGCAGTGCGAGGTGCCCAGCTCGCCCTGCATCTCCCACATCAGGTCGGAAAACTCGGAGCGGGTGGCGACACGCTCCAGCAGGGGGTAGTAGCGGTCGTATACTTTCTGCCAATCCACTCCCGAAAGGTCGGGCGTCCAGAAGAACTCGCGCTGGAGACGCCACGCTTCACGGTACATCTGGCGCCACTCCTCACGAGGCACCACCGCACAGCGCACCCGACTCAGGTCGATCCACCCACTCTCTCGCGAGGGAGCCTCCTGTTCGTACTTCTCCTCGGGCTTGTGTCCCGCTGGCAAGACACGCAGGCGCTTGCCGGACTGATAGGCTAGCGTCTTGCCGTCCATAGAGAGGGTGAACGAGCCGACCCCGTGCGCAATCGGCTCACTCTTGGCTTTCGCAAAGTCGTAGAGCAACAGCGTGCCCTTGTCTTCGTCCTCGCTCTCCAGCCAGTCCTTGTTCAGTTGCCCTTCCACAGGGAAGCTCGTGACGAGCAGGCGCTTCTTGTCCAACCCTGCTACCTGACCGTAGAGACCGTTCGGCAAGGGCACCGTGATGACGCGCTTGTGGATTTCGTCAAAGTCAATCTGGACGGGTTTGGGCTTGCCGTTGCTGGTCTCCTCCGCTTCAGATTTTTCAGGTTTCTCCTCAAAGGGGCGGGGTGGAGGCAGGAGCGGATTGGGCACCTCCTTGTGCAGGGCAATCGCCATCACCCGCTGAGCCATCGGGAAACTGAGTTCATACTGAGTTGGGTCGTACACAGGGTCGTAATCGCGTGTGGAGATGAAATAGAGCAAGTCGCCCTCAGGGTCCCAAGCGGGCGCCACATCTCGGAATTCGGGGTGGGTTAGGGCGTGAGTCGTGCCGTTCTCGGCGTCGTACACCTTGATGATGTGGGTGCGCTCGTTTGGGGCGAAGCTGTAGGCGAGCCAGCGCCCGTCGGGCGACCACGTGATGCCCTCTATCATGTTCGCTTCGCTGCGCTCCACGAGTTTCGCCTCGCCCGACGACACATCGAGTACCCACAGTTCAAACCGATGGTTCGCCAGCGCAACGCGCTCGGCGGTGGGGCACACTTCTAAGCGATAGACGATGCCGGGGTCAAACGCCTCGTAGCAGGTGATGCCTTGGGGGGTATGCAGTTCCAGTCGCTCCTCGCCTGAGGCGTCAGAAATGGTGATGAGGCACTCCCCGTCAGGCAGATAGCGCGAGATACGGTAGCGCACCCCTTGCGGTTCGCCGTGCTGGATGACCGCGCCTTCCCAGTTGCCCATCGTGAAGGGCTTGCCACGAACGGTGAGCAACAGCGAGTGCCCCTCTGGGTGAAGCGTATAGCCTTGCAGGTACTTCTCGGTCTCGACAAACTTGCGTTGGGTTTGGACGCGCGGGCTGTGGATTTGCACAGGGACAGGGGCGTTCTCGCCCGTTTGCACATCGTAGTAGAACAGCTCGGCACCCGCGTGGTACACGATGCGTCTACCATCGGTGCTGGGATAGCGCACATAGTACTCCTCGTGGTGGGTGTGGCGCTGGAGGTCGGAGCCATCGAACTGACACGAATAGAGGTTGGCAATCCCCTCGTGGTCTGACACGAAATAAAACCTGTCGCCCATCCACATCGGGGCGGTGAGGTTGCCCTCGGTGGGTTTGAACAGTTCAAATCGCCCCGTGCCCTCGCGGTCGATCCAGAACACGCCTGCGGTGCCCCCGCGATAGCGTTTCCAGCGCGCAGGGTCGGTCGTATGGCGCCCCAACACGAGCGCGCCGTTCGGATCGAAGGCGATAGAGTGCGCAATTCCATAGGGGTACATCTCGGGTAGCCCGCCCTCTTTAGAAACGCGCCAGAGCCGAATCTCTCTTGGCGGGCAACCAGCCGTGCTGTGATAAATCACCGACTGCCCGTCGGGCGTCCATCCCACGACCCGCACCGTGCCTGCGCCCTGATAGGTCAGGCGAGTGGGCACTCCGCCCTCGGCGGGCATCAGGTACACTTCGAGTTGACCCTCATCGCGAGCGACGAACGCAATCCATTCGCCGTCTGGAGAGTAGTGGGGAGTAATTACCTCGCTGAGGCTGGTGGTCAGTCGTCGGGCGATGCCTCCTTCGATGGGCACAGTCCACAAATCGTCTTCACAAACAAACGCCACCCTATTGCCATGCACGGTAGGGAAGCGACAGTATCCTTTATGATGCATAAGCCGATTATACCTATCGTGGGCATAGTGGTAAGTGGGGTACCATTTTGCACGGCATGATAGAGCGCTACACCACCCCTGAGATGCACGACCTCTGGAGCGAGCAGACCAAGTACCAAACTTGGATGGAGGTCGAGATTGCGGTTTGCGAGGCTTTGGCAGAGTTCGGCTACATCCCCTCTGAGGCGGTACCCACCATTCGGGAGCGAGCGCGCTTTGACCCCCAGCGCATCGCCGAGTTGGAGCAGGAGACGCGCCACGATGTGATGGCGTTCGTGCGCAACCTCGCCGAGAACATTGGTGAGGCAGGCAAGTGGGTGCATTACGGCATCACCTCCTACGATGTGGTGGACACCGCTCTCTGCCTGAGGATGAAGCGTGCAGTGGGGCTGATTTTAGAGGAGGTGGATGCGCTGATGGGGGTTCTGCGCCGACTGGCACAGGAGCATCTCCGCACCCCGATGATCGGGCGCACGCACGGCGTCCACGCTGAGCCGATTACCTTTGGGTTCAAACTGCTGGGATGGCACGCCGAGATGGCACGCCATCGTGAACGGCTTCAGCGCGCCCAGCAGGAGATTGCGGTCGGCAAGGTTTCGGGGGCGGTGGGCATCCACGCGAATGTTGACCCACGCGTGGAAGAACGGGTGTGCGAGCGACTGGGCTTGACCCCCGACCCTGCTTCCACTCAGATTGTGGCGCGCGACCGACACGCCAGCCTGCTGGCGCAACTGGCGGTGATGGCGGGGAGCTTAGAAAAGTTTGCCACCGAAATCCGCAACCTCCAGCGTACCGAGATTTTGGAGGTGCAGGAGGCGTTCGCTCAGGGTCAGACGGGGTCTTCAGCGATGCCCCACAAGCGCAACCCATGGAACTGCGAGACGGTCAGTGGGCTGGCGCGGGTCGTGCGGGCGAATGCAACGGCGATGCTGGAATCGGTCTCCACTTGGCACGAGCGCGACTTGACCAACTCCAGCGTGGAGCGTATCGTCATTCCCGACACACTGACGCTGGTGCACTGGATGACTCGCAAGTTGCGCACGATTTTGGACGGGCTGGTGGTTC
The DNA here is from genome assembly GCA_937139515.1 of uncultured Armatimonadota bacterium. Taxonomy (GTDB): domain Bacteria; phylum Armatimonadota; class Fimbriimonadia; order Fimbriimonadales; family GBS-DC; genus CAKZQI01. Next base: position 13,738 of record CAKZQI010000100.1, read on the forward strand.
TGCCCCAGAATATGAAGCGCAACTTGGAGCTGTTGGGCGGGCTTCCGTACAGCGAGCATGTGATGTTGGCACTTATCCAGAAGGGGCTGTCTCGTGAGGGGGCTTACAAACTGGTACAGCGCAACGCCAGCCGTGTGTGGGATGAGGGCGTGCCGTTTCTGGAGGCACTGCTGAGCGATGAGGCAGTGCGTGCCCTGCTCAGCGAGCAAGAAATCCGCCAGTGCCTTGACCTGAATCACCACCTGCGCCATTTGGACACGACGGTGGAGCGCGTGTTGGGGTGAGGTTCTCAGCGAGCTTTGGGTCAGCCTGAAGACCCGCCCTGTCACCCTGAGCGCCAGCGAAGGGTCTGGGGCAATCCTTCAACCTCACCCCCCTGTGTCCCCCTCTCCGCAAGCAGAGAGGGGGGGATCGCCTGCGTGCCTGTCCCCCTCTCCGTTAACGGAGAGGGGGTTGGGGGTGAGGTCAATCAGGTTTCGTTGAGATTCTTCGCTTCGCTCAGAATGACAGAGGGGGCGAGGAGACTAACGAAGGGGCGTCAAAATAGGGACGGGTTGGCATGATTATGAACTCAAGTGATGTACCCTTGTCAGGGCAGGGGGAAAGGTTCACAAACTCCCCCCTCTCTTCTCAGGAGAGGGGGGCAAGGGGAAGAGGTTTGCAAAATCCCCCCTCCCTTTGAAAGAGAGGGGGATATAGGCGATAATCGGTCAGCCGAAGCTTACTTCTTGCGTCGGCGGAGCGCCAGCAGGCTCACCAGCCCACTGCCCAACGCAATCATGCTCGCAGGCTCAGGCACGAGGTCGCCCTCAACCTCCACCAAGTCGTAGCGCAAAGTACCGCTGGTGCTGTAAGTGGAGCCTAAGCGTGCAGCGGTATATTGCCCCGTCGCAGGTTCGAACACCGCCACCATTCGGAAAGCGAAGTTCGCAAACCCACCCGAATCGGTCACACTGTTAGGTACGAGGTAGCTGAAGCGAAAGTCGTTTCCCGACCTGCCAGGTTGCTGGATGGAGCTCCACCAGATGTCGCCACCTTGACCTCCAGCAGGACGGGGCGCCTCCAGAAGCGCCGCATCCACCCAGTTCACACCGTCGGTGGAGTACTGCAGTTGTACATAGCGGGAAGCAGTGTTACTCCAGCGGATGTCGAAGTTGATGCGCACATTGGTGTACCACAGACCTGCACCTGCGGTGGTGGGAACATTGAACTGGATGCCGCGCTGACCGCTCTCCTGTCCTTGAGCGGCGTAGGTAGTCGTGTTGTAGGCGCGGTTGGGCGAAGCGGTATCCAGCGGGGAGCCTGTGACGAATGCGGCGGTTGTGCCCCCGACGAGCGCAATCGA
>CAKZQI010000101.1 GCA_937139515.1 uncultured Armatimonadota bacterium
CCCTCTTTCTGGACAATGACGGCAACGACACCTATCCGCCCAACCTAACATTTCTCGGCAACAGGCTTCAGTGGATTGCTTGGGCTGTGCGCAACGAGCGCGCCCACGAAAGCCAAATCGGTGTCGGAATGGACCGCGAAACCAGAGGGGAGCGGTGATAGGACATCTTGTCCACGGTGCGAAATGGTGTATAATCTTGGTGTGCTGAGCGTGTGCGCAAAGCATCAACGCAGGGGGTACCTCTTATGATTGGTCGCCGAGTCTTTGGGATAGAGACCGAGTTCGGATGTTTCGTTCGTGACGACCGCGTGGGCACTTCGGAAACGGTGGTGGAAGCGGTCAAGAACCATGTCTTTCACAAGGCGCGCTTAGGGCTGATTGACCTCACCGCCCGCGACGAAGCCTTTGAACCTGCACGGAGCGGGGGCTTCCTCGTGAACGGGGGACGACTGTACATCGATGCGGTAGGAAGCCATTTGGAATACGCCACTCCAGAATGTGCCAGCGTGTTTGATATTGCTATCCACGAGAAAGCGGGTCAGCGTATCGTGGTCAACGCACTGCGAAGTATGGGCTGGGACGAGCGCGTCAGCTTCCACAACAACAATGTTGACCACTTCGCCGGGCACACTTTCGGATGCCACGAGAACTACCTTATCCGCACCGATGACCGCCTGCCCTCCGACTGGCATAAGCTGATTCTGCCGTTTTTGACCACGCGCCAAATCTTCGCAGGCGCAGGGCGCGTGGGCGGACACCGGCTGGAACACGCCGGGTTCCGACCTTCGCTCTCCGAAGTGGCAGACCACCCGATTGACTTTATCTGGGTCTCTAATGTCTACAATGTGGAACCCGACCCGACCGTGCAGTACCAGCTCTCTCAGCGCGCAGACCACATCGTGCGTGAGAACGCTTCGCGCGTGCGCTTCAATCGGGCAATCATCAACCCCAAGTGGGACAGCGTGTATGGTTACCAGAACTATCAGCGCCTGCATCTGCTGTACGGCGAGGGCAACATAAGCGAATACGCCACTGCTCTCAAAATCGGCACGACCTGCCTCGTGCTGGATTTGGCGGAGGCACGCGCCCTCCCGAACTGGCTCCGCCTGCAAGACGCTCTGCACACGCTCAAGAGCATCTCGCGCGACCCCACCCGCAAGTGGATGGTGACGATGATCGATGGAAGCACCATCTCGGCGATAGAGCTTCAGCGGGTCTACTTGGAGCTGGCTCAAAAGCGCTTCGGTGGGCGCGACCCCGAAACCGACTGGGTACTCCACGAGTGGGGCTATGTGCTGGACAAGCTGGAAAGCGACCCTGAAGAGCTGGAAGACCGCATCGACTGGCTCATCAAGCTCAAAATCCTGCGCGCCTATATGGAGGAGACGGGCGCCCAGTGGGGTGATGACGCCCTCCACTCGATTGACCTGGAATACCACAACATCAACCCCGATCAGGGGCTGTATTATGCGCTCCAGCAGATGGGCGAGGTCAAGCGTGTGGCAGACGATGTGCAAATTGAAGCGGGCATCACGACCCCCCCTGCCGACACCCGTGCCCAAGCGCGGGGGTATGTCATCAAGAAACTCGCCGAGCGACGCTACAACCGCTACTACATCGACTGGGATATCGTGTATGTAGACCGCAACCGTCAGGTGGATATGCGCGACCCGTTCAATGTGTACACGCGCGAGGCGGAGCGGTTCGTGGCGTTGTTATAAATAGATGCCCTCACCCACCCCAACCCTCCTTGTCACCCCGAGCGAAGCGAGGGGTCTGGGATTCCTCGCCTTCGGCTCGGAATGACAGTTAGGGCAAGCTCGGAAGGACAGGGTGAGGAAGGCTCGGAAGGACAGGGGGCGCCGACCGCATCCAGTGCGGAAACATTC
>CAKZQI010000102.1 GCA_937139515.1 uncultured Armatimonadota bacterium
GAAGTACAGATAATCTGACAGCACCTGCACAATCTCTCTCATCTCGTTTAGCAACTCGACGATGTGGTTGTAGGCGGGCAGTCCTGATAGGTTCGGGATGCCCTCACGGAAGCGCGCCGTCGGGTTCGCAGGGCTGGCCCCGAAGCAGGTCACGGGGTGCAGATAACCCGCCCCGAGCGAATGAACGGCTATCCCGAGCCATTCCGTGTTCTGTCGTGCGATGAGTCGGCGATAGGCGCGCCACGCGGTCACAGGGTAGTTGCTTGTGATATCGCCCCCGATATCTAAGCCCCACCTCCCGACAGCATGGGCATCGCTGGGCGCGGTGGGGTGATAGAGACCGTAGCCCCCTTGCGGCGAGGTGCCGTGCGCGTCCAACTGGAAGTTATCCAGCAGGTGGAACCCCTGCCACTCACGGTCGGGGGGTACGAGTGCGGTGGCACGGGCTTCGTTTGCGTAGTGCCAAGAGCGCATACCCCGATAGCCTGCGTCGCGATAGGCTTGCCAATAGCCTAAGCTCCCACTGCTATTTCTGGCGGTGTTCGTGTAGCGGTGCGCACCGCCGTGCCCGTCAGGGAAGCCCAAAGCACGCATCTCGTCGATGTGTCCCTCCACCACGATTCGGGCGATGTGATAGCTCCCGTCACGCACATTCGGGATACTCGTGCCCGTGCCCGACATCGGGGTGGCAGTTTCTATCCAGTCGGTGTCGCCGAGTGTGTACTCTAGCCCTGTGAAGGTGGACGGCGCGTGGCGTCTGTTGACCGCAATCCCGTGCCCGACGGGGACATTATTCCCCGCGCCGTACCGCCCACCTGCGTGCCTGATGAGCGTGAACGGACTGCTTGAGAAGTTGAGAGCCCCCCCTGCAATCGTGTGATCGTGCGGGCCGCAGGGTTGGGTTTTGGTGTGGTTGGCGAGCAGGATTGCGTGCGCTTGTTGGGCAATCTGCTGTCCGATGGTACCTGTTAGGTCAGGGCGATTGAGCAGTACCCAGTGATCGTAGTTTTCGGGGCTACTGGTTCGCGTGCGGTCGCGCCCTCCTATTTGGATACCGTGAAACACTGAGAGCCCCGTTTGCTGACAGAAGCCGACGAGCCAATCGAGGGTATCGCGTTGGATTGTGAGCATCTGCGCAAAGTTCATGTCGTCGACGCGGGGACTGGCCAGTTGGAGCGGGTGGTCGGTCTCAAAGTGCAGAGGAACGCGCCAAGCAGGACGGAGATTGCACAGCTTGAGCGCGTAGAGCAGCCAAAAGACGCCGTAGGAGAAGGAGCCTACTGTGGGCACTCGTTCCACCAGTATGTTGGAGCTGAACAGATAGACCATCGGGAGTAGGTAGTGCTTACGATAGCGGTAAGCTAGGATTGCGTCGCTGGGATAGCTTGTGTCGGGCAGGTCAGGGATAGCAAGGATTTCGCCGTTCGTGCCGAGTGCGGTGTGGTTTGCGGTGTTCAGTTTCCAAAAGCCCGATTCGCTTGCGCTGGTGCGCCAGTTGACGCTGGCGATATAGACGCTTGCTTGCTCACGCGTGAGCCGAACCCGTGTGCCGACGCGAATCGGAAAATTCCAAGTGGCGCCTGCGTCCAGCATAGAGGCGGTGTTGGCGAGGTCGCTGGCGTTCGGTCGTACCAGCGGGAAATCGCTGGGCAGGAAGGCGGTCGCGCTCGAGCGGGCGGTGCTGAACAGCGTGCCGAAGTAGCATACGGGCGGGTCTTCAGGGTCGTTCCAGCCCAGCCAGTGCAGGCTTGTGTCGACAGTCGCTGTCCCGTCGCCGAGATGAGCACTGCGCTCCAGCACGAACACCGCGTCGAACTGTCGGAGGTAGGCGCGTGCGCTTGATGAGGTCGGGTCCAGTGCGCCGATAGGGGTTTCGAACGCGCTACTGCCCGTACCTTGCATGGTGGCGAGCGTGGTCTGAATGCCGAGATTCTGGAGCGTGCGCACCTCTCGGCTGGCGAAAGAAAGGTTTCGGCGCGGGGTTACAATCAGGATGTGTGGCATCAGCGCACCCCCACCACCTTACTTACCAAGAGCTGACTGCCCGCGCTCTGTGAGACCTGGATACGGTACTGGTCCCAGTGTCCCTGTGTAATCTCGACGCGGTGCCAAGTATTGGCAGCGCCTGTGAGCGTGCCTGTTGCGATTGTGTGCCATCCATCGCCGAGTGGCATCCCACTCGGGTCCGTCGCGCGTCCCAGCACGGTATAGCTCACATCCGCCGTCCCGTCCTTGCGTGCCATCCAGATGAGGCGGGTGTACTGTTGACAGCTATCAAGTGTCGGTGCTTCGGCGTTCGTGCTGTTGAGCAGGTCGCGCGCCGTTGTTTGGACACCAATCACTGATACGAGCAGGGTATCGACGCGCGGTTCGGGCGCTTGACGCTCCACGCGCGTCGGGAGCGGGTTCTGCAGTCCTACATCTACAAGCTGTCCGTTGTGCAGGTATCCGATTACGCTCATCTCTCTCTCTCATCTGCTCTACAACACAGGGGGCGCATCCGCTATCTCTGCTGGAGACCTTGCGTATGGGGTGCAACACAAGGTCCATCCAGCAGTGCTAGGATTGTACCCTACCTCACAAGCGGTGTGTGAAATCAAGGGCTACGGGAGTGATATCACACACCCTTCTCTCGTCAAACGCTGAAGTGAACCAGACTCTTTCTTTTTTGCCCCAAATTTCGCTTCTGAGGCTCGTCTAAAGCCTTCCCCCCTATCCAACTACCCCTTGACCTTTAGACAGGGCACAGAAGCGAAAATAGACGGCAAAAAAGGGTATCTGAGAATCGAGAGGCAACCCCCCAATCACACCCTAAACCGAAACCAGTCCCTTCACCCCCTCTCGCAATCCCAAGTTTCCTTCGCGCGCGCACGCGCACGCGCGCTAGTAACTCTTACTAGAGACCTTAACGCGCGCGCACGCACGCGCGCGCGTTAGTAACTCTTACCTAGGATCTTAACCCCACGCGCGCACGCGCACGCGCGCGTACGCGCACGCTAGTAACTCCTACTAGAGATTTAAAGGGGGGTAGGGGATTGGTTTATTTATTTACTCCCTTTAAAGGGAGTAAATAAATAAACCAATCCCCCCTA
>CAKZQI010000103.1 GCA_937139515.1 uncultured Armatimonadota bacterium
CCACCCAGACGAACCCCATCGCGCCCGGACAGCGTGTGTACGCAGTGGTGACCACCGACAACTGGCTGACCACACGAGAATACGATTTCTCGTTTGACTTCAATACGGGTAGCAATACCCAGTGGTATGTGGTGTTGGGTCCGTACCCAGCAGGCACTTATGTGCAGTTTTACATTCGTGCGGAGGGTGCGGGCGGGATCGTGCGCTACGATAACAACGGCGGGTCTAACTTCTCGGTGTTCATACGCTATGCGCCCCAGTTTCGCGACACGCCGATCCTGCAGTGGTTCCAGACCGACTACCGTACTATCATGCGTCGACTGCCCGAAGTGGTGTTGGCAGGGTATGGCGCGCTCTACTTGCCTCCGCCCACGAAGTCGGGTGGGGGCGGTTTCAGCACGGGCTACAATCCGTTTGACCTGTTTGACCTCGGCGACCGCCTCCAAAAGGGCACGGTGCGCACCCAGTATGGCACCACGCAAGAGCTGATGGAGTTGATGGACCTCGCGCATCGGTTGGGGCTGGAGGTGTATTGCGACCTCGTGCTGAACCACGCCGACAACCGCGCCAGCACCGCCATAGACCGCTATCCGGGCATCATCCCCGAAGATTTTCACATCCGCTCTACTGCCGACCCCAACAACAACGAAATCGATTTCAACAACGCCCCGCCGTTTGGCTTCGGCACGCTCAACCACGACATTGTGGGGCTGGCGGACTATGCGCACGAGGATGGCAACAACACGCGCACGGGCGCCTTCAACCTGCCTAGCTACGCCACTTTCAACGCCTTCGGCAAGCCGACCTTCGTGCGCCATCCGTTCAACCCCCACTACTACTCCAACGGCACGCCCTACACCGAGGACATCCGCCAGATGCTCAAGCGTTGGGGCTGGTTCCTGACCCGCGTCATTGGCTTTGATGGCTACCGAATAGACGCCGTTCGGCACATCCCGCCCGGCTTTTTTGCTCGCACGCCTCAACAGCCCGGAAGTGGGGTCAGTGAGGGCGATATCCTGCCGTATCTTTATTCGCTCAACCCCTCGCTGTATGTGTTCGGTGAAATCTACTCCACCAACAGTTGGGAACTGCGGGAGTATGCCAAGACGGGCATCAACCCGCTGGACTTCCCGCTGAAGTTCAACCTGCGCAACCTGTTCAATCAAGGGGGCTTGGGTAACCTGAGCGCCTCGCTGTCCAACGGCTTCGGGTTAGACCCCAGCACAGGCATGCCCTACGAGTTGGGCGGGTTGGGTGCCTATTTGGGCGTAGGGTTTGTGCAGAGCCACGACGACGGACCGCCTCAGTCTAATAACCTTGCCTATGCGTGGCTTCTCACTCGTCCGGGGCGTCCGCTGGTGTATTACGATGGCAACAACATCGAGCCGAACAACTGGAGCCACTTCCCGCGCCCAGGACGCTACAACGCCTTGGGCAACGGCGATGAGAGCCTCCTGCGCCTGTTGGATGTACGCAAGCGCTTCGCCCGAGGCACGCTCGTCAATCGTTGGACAAACCCAGACCTTTACATCTACGAGCGTCAGGTGAACGGGCACAGCCTCCTGCTCGTAGGGCTGAATGACCGAGGCGACCTCACCCCACTCACCGCCACCGTGCAGACGAACTTCCTGCCCAACACGGTGCTGGTGGACTATTCGGGGCAACAGCCCCCTGTGACGGTGGATGCGAACCGTCGGGTCACGATAACCGTTCCGCCCAACTCCACACCCACCAACAGCAACAACGCCTTCGGGTATGTGCTCTACGCACCGCGCACGCCTG
>CAKZQI010000104.1 GCA_937139515.1 uncultured Armatimonadota bacterium
CGAGTGGGGGGCATTGTATCGTGTTGGGGTGAACTCAGCAATCATTTCCCCCTCAGCAGGGTGTCGATGTAGTCGTAGCCCTGTCCTCGCTCTTGAAATAGGATGTGGTGCTGAGCAAACTTCGCTCTGTCCCAAGTGCCGTCGTCATAATACTTGTGCAGTTCGTCGTAAGGGGTCGCCGAGATGATGTACGCATCTAATCTGATGTCGGGTTTGCCCAGTTTCTTCTGCAACGCTTGAAGCCGCTCCCAAAGTTGTGCCTTCTCATCGTGGATGTAGGCTTTGGCGTGGAGCATTCCGTGCGGCTCTACAAAAACGATACGCTGTTTTTGTTCCTCTACCACCCAAAGGATGAAGTCGGGGTAGAAACCGCTCTCTTCAAAGAAACCCACTCCCTTGCCTCGGCTCAGGTTGCGCAGGAGGTAGACGCGCTTATTCTTCAACACTCCGTCCCTATGCGCTTCCCAGTATTCCTTCAGGTGCTGAATGAACAGTTTCTCGCTCTCTGTGAGTAAGGGGGGTATGGCACTGACACCCTTCTGCCTGTCCAAAAGCAGAGGCAGGTAGAGGCTTCGGTCGAAGCGGACGCGCGCTAACTCGTGGTTTTCATCCTCAGTGAGTTTCGTTAGGTCATAGCAAAGTGCCTCAATAGCCTTGATGAGTTTCTCTTGGGATTGTGGCACCCGCACGACATAGTGCGCACGACTCTGACCCATAAACCACGAACGATTGAAGGCTAAGTTCGGGTCGTCCAAGTTCACAGGTTGATACTCCAAGTTTTGGCTTTCCCACTGCTCACGCCGTTTGCGATAAAACGCCTCCATATACTTGCGCAGGATAGCAACCGCCGCCTCTTGTAGACGCAATCGTTCTGCGAAGGTGGTCGGCTTGAACACCTGCTCATCCGCTCTCAGGGTGTAGTTTATCCCCATAAATAGGGAACAAAGGTTGTTGGGACAAATAATCAGGTTGCTCCAGCCCTTGATTGCTTTGTACTGCAGGAGTTGTAGATACACCGCCTCCAAGAACTCGATAATCTGTGAGCCGATGGACTTGATGACCTTGAGCTGTTGGAACCAGAAGGGCGCTGAGCCTTCGCCTGCGCGTTCCAGCTCGTCTAAGTTGAGTACCTCGCTCTTTAGGTAGAAGTCCAGCTCACGGGAGAGAAAGCCCTTCAGGTCTTTGTGGATGAAGAAGTCGCTGGTGTTGCGGCGGGTGTACTGGCGCAGGTGGTGTTCCAGATGGCTGACGCTTTCGCCTTTTTCGGTCTTGCGATTCTCGGTGAAGAGCGCGTTTGAGACTTGAGAAGCGCCTTGAGGCAGGTGCTGTTGAATCGAATCCAGCGTGTAGCGAATAATCGCTTCTTGCTGATTCTTCTGCCCATACTGACTTTGCTCCTGAGAGGTGAGGGGACGGAACTCGAAGGGTATCGTGAGCGTGCTTTGTTGGGAATCCCACTTTATGTGTTCCAGGAGAGGTATGAAGAAGCGTTTTTCGCCCTTCACATTGTTCTGCTCCACATCGGCGGACTGGAGTTTGAAATGCACGGTGATGTCGTTGGGGGCTTTCCAAGTGTAATCGGTGAAATACTCGCCCGTTTTGATGTAGTACTGGTCGTGGTTTGCCCAGTAGAGATAGACCTCCTCACCGTTGTAGGGGATGGCGTAGCGTTCCCGTTTAGAGTATCGGCGTTTGGAGATGAAGTCGCCGTCCTGCCAATATCGGCTGAAGAAGGTGTAGAGATGGTTGTAGGTCTGCGCTTCCAGTAGTTGTTGAAGCGTTATGGCAGATTGGACGCGTTCCAACGCCTCTATATACTGCTTGCCTGCTGGCGTTTCACGAAACGCCATTGCCAACTGCCCATCGGCTTTGATTGCGGCACTCCCCAGTGCGTGTTCTACCTCGTCACGCGCAGTCTCGAGTTCTTTTTCAGCCTGCCTCTGCTCTTCGTGGATAGCTTTTTCCAGCTCTTGCCGAACCAAGTAGGGCAGTTGATTTTCTATAAAGTTTTCAAGAACCTTCCGCTTATGGTTCATTATGCGGTAGATTCCGAAATCGAGGTCGGCGCAGTCGAACTCAAACAGTTCGCGCAGGAGCTTTTGAAACTTCGCCAAAGGCTCTTGGGGGTTCACGGGAGCCTTCTGTCCCGACAGGCCGTCCAGCAGCACTTTCACTTCGTCAGTCATCGACTCCTATATTCTCAGTGTTTGGCGTTTTCCTGCTGGTCTTTTGGGAAAAAATGCGAAGTAGACTGCCCTGTTCAGGGGTTGCAGAAGTTGGCATAGTCGGTGATGGAGAGGTTTTATTAGGAGAGTTCGGGGGCAGGGTTGATACCCCACCCCCGCTCAAGTAGCTGCCAGAGCATACAAAACGACTCAGCAGGGGGGTCCTAAGCCACCTGCCCCTCTTGCGCACAACGGACGCGGTGTTCCAGCAGGCGTCGTTGCGCCAGTTGGAGCACCTGCTCCGCTTCCTCCGCCTCCAGCGGATAGGCAGCCCCCCCGTAATGCACAGTGAACCGCTGGCTCACACTTTGGCTAAAGGTGGTCTGGAGCCACTCGTTGAGCGCTTCCAAAATGCGCTCGCCAATCTGTTGGGTACGCTCGCCAGCGTAGGGGAGCAACACGGCGAGTGAGGCGTAGCCGTAGCGCCCGACGATGTCCGCCTTGCGCACCACCTCACGCACCACCGCGGACGCCTGCAAAAGCAGTTCACCCACCGCAAACTCGCCCAGCGCATCCAGCGCGCTCTTCTCCGCCACGAACTCAAAAATGGCGAACCCGACCACGCCCGAATAGCGCGCCGAACGCTGAACCTCTTCCCTGAGGCGCACCTGCATATACTCCATAGAAAACATGCCAGTCTGGGGGTCTAAGATGCGCGCTTCGAAGTCGCCCCGTTCCAGCCCGCGCGCCCGCACCCTCTGCTCATCGAGCCACTCTTCCTCGTTGATGATACGGCGCAGTTTCTGGGTGGCGTTGCGCAGGATGTGCGAGACATAGTTGCACGAAATCTGGAGCATGTGAGCGATTTCGGTCTGATTATAGCCTTCGTTGAAGAACAGGTTCAGCACTTGGCGCTCAATCTGTTTGAGTTGTTGCATCGCGCTTTCCACGACCACTCGCTCCTCTATCGGTAGGTTGAAAGTCTGACACGGCTCGCAGTGGAGTTTCTCCAGGTCGTAGCCGTTCCACTCGTCATCGTCGTCGTTGTTGAGTGCGTCCAGCGAGCTGACCTTGAACACCTCGCGTGTCATTAGCACATCTTCCACCGCTTTGGTAGTCATGCCTAAGAACTCGGCAATCTCTTGGGTGGTGGGCGGTCTGCCGTAGCGCGCACTGAGCTCGTTTACCACGCGGTTGATTTTGCTGTTGAGCTCTTGGAGCCACGCCGGTTCCTTAATAATCTTGCCCTTATCGCGCAGGTAGTGCTTGATTTGCCCCACAATCAGGTGGGTCGCATAGGTGGTGAACTTGACGCCCTTTTGAGGGTCGTACAGGTCTAACGCATTCAGCAAGCCCAAATAGCCCTCCTGAATCAGGTCTTCGAGCGGTTCGCCTGAGCCGATGAACTTGCGTGCGGCGCTCTCCACCAGCCCTGCCAGCTGGATGACAATCGCATCACGCAGTTCCAGTTCCCGCGTCTGACAATATTCCCGCACCAGTTCCTCTGTGTCCAGTTTTCTCATCGTTGCTCCTCCTGAGCGTTCGAATGACCATCCTGTCTAACACCACCTTTTTACTGGATTGCATTCACCAACTTGAACATTGGCATCATGATAGAGATGGCGATGAAACCTACAATTCCCCCCAGAAACACAATCAAGAGCGGTTCAATCATGGAGGTCAGTCCCTTGATGGCGGAGTCGACCTCCTGCTCATAGAAGTCGGCGATTTTGACCATCATCTCGGAGAGGCGTCCCGATTCCTCGCCGATGTCCAGCATATGGATAACCATCGAGGGGAACAGGTTCGTTGCGGCGAACGGTGCGCTGAGCGGTTGCCCCTCGCGCAGGCTATGGCGTGTGCTCTCCACCGCCTTCGCCAGCACCAAGTTGCCCGAAGTCTGTCCCACGATTTCTAAGGTGCGCATCAGGGGCACACCGCTGGCGACCAGCGTGCCCAGCGTGCGCGCAAAGCGTGCGACCGCCAACTTCAGCACCAGGTCGCCGAAGATAGGCATCTTCATCTTCAGGTAATCGAACTGATAGCGTCCTTTGGGGGTGCGCAGGTAGCGCTTGAGCGCAAAAAGCGCACCCGCTATCGCGCCTGCAATCCCCCACCAGTACGCAATCGCAAAATCGCTGATGCCGAAGATGACCTGGGTCATGATGGGCATCTCCACATTCATACTGTCAAAAATCTCCTTGAACTTAGGCAACACGAACATGAAGATGGCGACCAGCACGAGCATGGAGAAGGTCAGCACCATCACGGGGTACATCATCGCCGATTTGACCTTCTGGCGCACCTCCAAGTCTTTTTCTAAGAAGGTCGCCAAGCGGTCTAAGATTTGGTCTAAGATACCGGCGACCTCGGCGGCGCGTATCATGTTCACAAATAGGTTGGAAAAGACTGTCGGATGCTTTTCCATCGCCTCGTTGAGCGCCATCCCTGCCTTGACATCCTTGCGCACTGCGTCCAGCGCGTTCTTGAGGGCGGGGTCTTTGGTCTGGGTGTACAGAATGTCCAAACAGCGCAGGATGGGGATACCCGCATCAACCATCGTGGCGAACTGGCGTGCGAACACCACCATCGCCTGGAGCTTGGGTTTCTTCGCCTGACCGAACGAGGAGAACAGCTTGGCGCGCTCTTTCTGTTCCTCTATGCGCACCACATGAAGCCCCTGCTCGTGAAGCTTGCTGACAAGCAGTTGCTCGTTGTCCACCTCAATCGTGCCCTTGATCGAGCGCCCCTGACTGTCTACCGCTTCGTATCCGTAGAGTGGCATCTTGAAACCTCCTACGCTGACTTGAGCAGTTGGGTGAAGTTCTCTTTGTCCATCGCGCGGTTAATGGCTTCCTCGTGGGTGATGAAGCCGTTGCGGTGCAGGTCGGCGAGCACCCGGTCCATCGTGACCATGCCTGCCCCGCGATTGGTCTCCATAATGGAGTAAATCTGGTGGGTCTTGCCTTCGCGGATGAGGTTGCGTATGGCGGCGTTGGCGACCATCACCTCAATCGCCGCGATGCGCCCTCCGCCGATCATCGGGATGAGCTGCTGGGCAAAAACCGCCTCAATCGTGTTCGCCAGCAGCACGCGTATCTGTTCCTGCTGGTGGGGCGGGAACACATCAATGATACGGTCTATCGTCTGAGGCGCGTTGCGGGTGTGGAGCGTGGCGAACACCAAGTGTCCCGTCTCGGCTAAGGTGAGCGCCGCTTGAATCGTCTCCAAGTCGCGCATCTCGCCGATTAGGATGACATCGGGGTCTTCACGAAGCACGGCACGCAGAGCGTTGTGGAAAGTCTCGGTATCGGCGTGCACCTCGCGCTGGTTGACCATCGCCCGCTTGTGATGATGCACATACTCAATCGGGTCTTCTATCGTCATAATGTGGCAGGGACGGGTTTGGTTGATGAGGTCAATCATACACGCCAACGAGGTGGACTTTCCGGAGCCTGTCGGTCCCGTGACGAGAACCAAGCCACTGTGTTTTTTGACGACTTCATAGATGACCGAAGGAAGGCGTAAACTTTCTACCGAAGGGATTTTGGACGGGATGACCCGCATCGCTGCGGCGACCGCCCCCTTCTGCATATAAACATTGAAGCGGAAGCGTGCTCCCCCCTTGACCGAGTAGGCGAAGTCCAGGTCGCGGTGTCGTTCAAAGTGCTCCAGATGGCTATCGCTCAGCGCCTCATAGATGAGCCTGCGAGTGTCATGCTCGGTCAACACGGTGTAAGGGAGAGGGGTGAGATGTCCATTCAGCCGAATGGTGGGGGGTAGCCCGGCGGTCAGGTGCAGGTCGGAACCACCCCGCTCCACACACTCAATCAGCAAATCGTCAATCGAGACATCCTCAACAGGCTTCTCGTCACCCGATACACTCAGTGAGGCCTCACTCTGAGAGGACGCAGGCGGTTCCTGCTCATCGCTGTTTATATCCAAGCCGACCAACTTTTTCCAGTCGAAGTTTTCCATAAAGACCCCCACGGGCGCAAACACCTGAAACTATTTTGGGCACAGGGGTCAAAAACTTTACCGTCAAAATACGGGGGAAAGGGCGTCCGAACCCTCACCCACCCCAGCACTCCTTCTCCCAAGGCTTTGGGGGAGGGAGGGTGTAGGTGGCGGTTTCAAACCGCTCCCTACGAAATCGCAGCGTCGGGAGAGGGTTTGGGGGTGAGGACAGCAGAGAACCTCACCCCCCCAGCCCTCCTGAGGCAGGGGGTAGAATCGGTTCCCCCCGCAAGCGGGGGGAACCGTTAGTTTTCCCTGTCTATGCATTTTGAGAGAGGATTAGGGGAGAGGACTTTGTTGCCCTCATTCCCGACTCCTCTCCGATAGGGAAATTTGACATCTCACCGCACAACACGCCTGCCGTCAAAAGTGGGCGCAACGCGCTTTTGCTTGCGAATGTAGTCGGCAACGACATCCAACAGCACCTTGCCCGTATCCACATACGGGATGTTCATCTCCTTCAGGTAGCGGTCGGCGAAGTAGGAGTTGGTCGTGCCTTTGTAGATAGCGTCGTCGCGGATAGGCTGACCGTTGAGGGTCGCCTCCACCAGGCGGCGATTCTCCGTTCGGTAGCGGATACCACTCACGGTGGGGCGTTGACGCTCCAGCAGTTGCTTTAGGTCGCGCCCCGTGATTTCAAACCGCACAATCGTATTGCCGAAGGGCATCATCCGCGCCAAGTCGTAGTAGGAGATGGGTCCGCGGGGCAGTTGGATGCGAATGCCGAACATGTTCTGCAGGTCGAAATCCACGCCCATACTGGTGCGCACGGCATCCCCAACGAGGTAGTATTCGCTCAGGTCGTCGCCCCGTTGGACGAAGTCGGCTTCGGCATAACCGACGACTTTGCCGTACTTCTTGGCGATGCGGTTCCAATAGCGGTTCAGCACGCGCAGGGTCTCAGGGTCGTTGGGTATCTTGGCGGTGATGGGGATGAGCTCGCCCCGATAGCCCACCAGTTCCAGCCTGCCCGTCTCGGCGTTGCGCCAGAAGAGCAGGTCGAGCCGTCCCAACTCGCCCCCCCATTGGAACGCCTGAGTGATGACTGTGCCACTGAGGTTGGGATGTACCTTGCCGTTCCATTCCACGAACTCAGGTTGAGCCAGGCGCGTGTGGGAGTGCCCCCCGATAATCACATCAATACCAGGCACCTCGCGCGCCAACCGTCGGTCATCGCCAATCCCCAAGTGGGAGATGAGTACCACCACATCGGCTTGCTGGCGCAGTTGGGGCACCAGCTCACGCGCCACTTGGAACGGGTCTAAGATTTCCACCCCCTCGCGTGCCCCGCGATAGTTCTGGGTATCGGTCATCACCAGCCCGAAGAGCGCGATCTTCAGCCCGTTCACCTCGTGGATGACATAGGGCGGACAGAGCGGTTCACCTGTGTTGCGCAGTCGGGCGTTCGCCAACACATTCTGGAACTTCGCCATTCGCAGGGTCTTTTGGATTTGTGCGAGCGTGTTGCTAAACTCGTGGTTGCCCAAGGTGGCGAAGTCGTACCCGCAGGCGTTCATCGTGGCGATGTCCGCCTCCGCAAAGAACTCCAACGAGAACGGCGTCCCGTCCATATAGTCGCCCGCATCAATCGTCAGCACGCGGCTAGAGTCGGTAGTGAGTTGCTCGCGCAGTTGGCGCAGGAGGGTCGCTCGGCGCGCCACCCCGCCGATGTTGTGACGATAGGTCATCTGGGCAATCGGCGAGTCGGGAGCCACATCGTCGGGATAACTGAACGGTAGTAGGTGTCCGTGGGTGTCGTTCGTGTGTAAGATGGTGAGGCGGAACCAGTTCCTGCTGGAGTCGGAAGCCACGCTGATGTGCAGGCTCACGCCCAGCAGACTAATTAAGAGTACCCATTTCTTCATAATACAATCTCCTTATTTTTAGTTGGTTGATTTGTTCTGGGACTTCTGTGCGGATTGTTTGCGTTGTGCCTTGAGACGCTTCATTCGGCGATGGCGTCGCTGTCGTAGTTCCCGATCTCGCATGCGCATCGTGTTTCACCTCCTTCATAGCGAAGTTTCTAACTTCTCAGTCGTGCTTCTAAGTCGTTGAGCATCGCGTGCCAATCGTCGGCGTACTCGGTCTCTTCCCACGCCTGCTGGAGCTCTGAGTTGGTTCGGATGAGTTGAAGCGCCCGAAGGGCAAGCGCCACCAGCGCAGGCGAGGGCGGGGATTGATAACTCACCCAATCGCGGAGCTGTTCGGGCAGTTCGGGCGAGGGCGAACCTTTGAGCGCAGAGACCAGCTCTATCGCTGCGAGCGCCTCGTTGCAGAGGTCGTCCTCCAACAGCTCGTCGCTATCGCCCAAGCGCACGACGGTGTTGAGCACATCGCTAATCATGCTGGGGTCGTCGTGGTCAAGCAGGTCGCCCAGCCACTCCAAGGCGTCGTCGTTGTCAAATGCGCCAACATCCCACACGCCCATCGGTTTCCCTGGCGGTTATTTTACCTGAGTGCGCCGTCAGCGTTTTCGCTTTGCCCAGCGCGCTTCGGCACGATACAGGTGCATAAACTCGTTGAACAGGTCATCATACAAGGCGCGGTGTTCGGGGTTTGGGGGGTAAGTGGCTCGGACGGGCACACAGTGGGCAATCTGCTCCCAGCGCCTCCAGCCCATCGCCACGATGCCGAGCATGCCTGCCCCGCGCACCGTCGCTGATTGTGGGTCTGCCATCTGGAGCACAGTGCGCCCCAACACATCGGCGATAATCTGACACCAGAGCGGGGAGTTCGCACCGCCCCCGATAAGCCGTATCGGTTCCATCCTCCGCCGAGTGAAGTGCTCCAAACCGTTCAAGAGCCAGCGGGCATTTAGCGCGACCCCTTCCATCACCGCCCGAATGAAGTGCGCCTGCGTGTGATGAAGCGAGAGGTGATGAAAGCCTCCACGCACGGCGTGATTCTCAACGGGGGTGCGCTCGCCCACCAGCCAAGGCGTGAATAGTAGTCCCTCGCAACCAGGCGAGACCGTTTCGGCTAAAGTATCCATAAGGCGGTACTCCTCGCGCGGGTCGCCGTGCCACCCGAACACCTGCGTGCGCAAAAATTCCAGACACGCGCCCGCCGTCTCTTGCTCGTTGGCGAGGAAATAGCGGTTAGGAATGCCCGCAGGAAGCGACGCCATATTTCGGAGCAGGTCGGTGCGCTTGAACGGCACGTGACAGGAGAGCCAGTCGGAAGTGCTGAGCGCCAGATGGGGCACATAGTCCATCACGCCCCCCGAACCGATGGCG
>CAKZQI010000105.1 GCA_937139515.1 uncultured Armatimonadota bacterium
TACTCGTGGCTTGGGCATCTTGCCCAAGATACCCGTCACGGGCAGGATGCCCGTGCCACGATTTTTCAAACACCCTCAGCGCCCCATCCTGTCACCCTGAGCGAAGCGAAGGGTCTCTGCTTTAGGTGGCGTTGAGATTCTTCGCTGCGCTCAGAATGACAACAGGGGGTATCAGAATGACAGAACGGAGCGTCAGAATGACAGAAGGAGGGCGCAGGAGCAAGCGAAGGAGAGGGTTGAGAATACTCCCCCACCCTCACGCAAAGGGTTCAAAGCCCCCCTATTCCTGTACTATTTGGGTGAAGTCCGCCAGCGCTAAGTAGAGCCGGTTCGCACACGCCAGCAAGTTGAGGCGGTTCTGACGGAGACGCTCCTCGTCCACCATCACCATCACGCTGTCAAACAGGCGGTTAACAGGCTCGTCAATCACTCGCAGCGCCTCGTAGATAGCTTGGTAATCGTGCCTGTAGTAAAGCACCTCCATTTGCGCGGTGGCGTTCTGGAGGGCGTTGTAGAGTTGATGCTCCGCCTCGTGCTCAAAGAGGGTCGGGTCTACCTCGTTCATGCTGGCGACGGCACGAATCTGCTTTTTCTCGGCAGCGCTGAGGATGTTCGCAGGGCGCGTGGCAGTCAGAGTAATCGCCTTGAAGTCGGGCGTGTCGCTCAGGCTTTGAAGGAGCAGGGCGCGCTGAACGAAGCCGTAGACCGAATCGTCCCACCCCGAGCCGAGCGTCGCACGAATGAGGTCGTAGCGCACGCCCCGCTCTTCTAAGTAGGCTTCCAAGCGCGCATAGAACAGGCTCCGCAGGTCGGTCTGGAGCGCGGGGAGCGGTTTGAGCATCACCTTCTGCTCGCGGTACTCATCGTGTCCTGCTTGAACCAGTTCGGCGAGCGTGGGGTAGTCTGGCTCCTCGGCGAGGATTTCAATCAGGGCGGTGGTGGCGCGTCGCAACCCGAACGGGTCGGAGGAGCCTTTCGGCATATACCCCAGCCCCACATAGCCCACGAGCGTGTCTATGCGGTCTAACACGGCTAAAGCGCGCCCGATTTGGCTCTGAGGCGGTGGGTCGCCTGCGTGGCGCGGTTCGTAATGCTCGGCAATTGCCTCGGCAACGGCAACCGGCTCACCCGCCTTGAGCGCATATTCGCGCCCGATAATCCCCTGCAGGTCGGGAAACTCCATCACCATCTGGGTGGCGAGGTCTGCTTTACAGAGTTCCACCGCACGCAGTAAGGTCTGGAGTTGAGGGGGGTCCCAGTCAAGCGCTCGTGCGAGGCGGTCGGCAAGCCGTTTGAGGCGGTTCACCTTGTCCAGCAAGGTGCCCAACTTCTGCTGATACAAGATGCGCCCCAGCGCAGGCACAAACGCCTCCAACGGCTGTTTCAGGTCTTCATCGTAGAAAAAGCCTGCGTCGTTGAATCGTGCGACAAGCACCCATTCGTTGCCCTCACGCACCTTGTCGGGGGCGCCATTGTTGTAGACCGAGATGAAGCCAGGCAGAAGCTGTCCCTCGGCATTTTGAAGGGGGAAGAACTTTTCGTGCTTCTTCATCGCCGAGACCAGCACTGGCGCGGGCAACCGCAGGAACGACTCTGGGAAATTGCCCAGCAGTAGGTGAGGCTCTTCCACCAAGAACACATTTTCTTCCAGCAGGTCGGGTTCTATCATCGGGCGTGCGCCGATGCTTTCTGCGAGCCGATGGGCTTCGCGTTGGATAATTTCGGCGCGCTCTTGGGGGTCTGCCAGCACATGCGCTTGGCGGAGCTGGTCTAAAAACGATTCGGGCGAGCGCACCTCAAACGGTTCGGGCGACTGGAACCGATGCCCTCGGCTGAAACGGTCGGAGCGTATCCCTTCCAGCTCAAACGGGATGACCTCTTGCGCCAAGAGCGCGACCATCCATCGGATGGGGCGCCCGAATCGCATTTGGCGTGCGCCCCATCGGAGCGTTTTGGGGAAGGTCATGGAGCGGATGAGCGCGGGGAGCGCCTCTGCAAGCACTTCCGCCGCGGGGCGTCCCTCGTCATACTCCTCCACAAGAGCGTACTCACCTTGAGGCGTCTCTACAAACTGAACCTGCTCCAGCGAGACCCCACGCGAGCGGGCGAAACCCAGCAGGGCTTGGGTGGGGTTGCCCTGCGCATCAAAGCAGGCACGCTTGGCAGGACCGCGCACCGTGCGCTGTTCCGCAGGCTGGCGCAGAGCCACCTCATGCGCAAGCGCAATCAATCGTCGGGGCGTGCCGAGTGTACGGACAGAACCAAACTCCAGACGCAACTCCTGCAGGGTTTCGGTAAGCCGTTCCTGAAGCTGGTCAAGAATCTCTTTCATAAAGCCTGCAGGCATCTCTTCGGTGCCGATTTCCAACAGTAGGGTCGCTCGCTCCTTCGATTCCATCGCGTCCGATATTGTACCTGCGAGTGCCGATTTCTCGTGGGGTATCAGCCTCATTCCAAGAGTCGCTGGGAGGATTAGCGTTTTTCTGCACGAAATTGGGTATACTGCGCTACACTCTACTTTAAACAAGGAGGACTGATGATGCACAAAGGAATGCTTTGGATGAGTGCGTTGGCGCTGGTAGCCACGCTGACGGTTGCGACCCCCGCCTCTGCGCAAGAGACGGAACTGCAGGGGTTCACGGTATCAGCGGGCGTGTTCTACCCCACCAAGAGCGCTGTGCGAAAAGCAACGAACGATGTATGGTTCAACATCAACCTCGGCTACACCTTCCAGACCAGCGAGCCGAACGAGAGCGGGTACTACTATGATCTCGGTGTCCTGGTCGGGTACTACGGTTCGGACGACATCTACAACATCCCCGTGCTGGCGACTCTCACAGGCTATGTCAATCCGCAGTTCTTCTATCGTGCGGGGCTTGGCATAGGCTTTACGAAGCAGTTCCGCACGGGATTCACGGGAGGCACCCGCAACGAGACCAACTTCGCTTACATGGTGGAGCTGGGCTACAACTTCAACACGGGCGCCACGCCGATTTCGCTCACCGTTGGGTACCAAGGTGTGTCGGGGGCACGCGACCAGTTCACAGGGTTCACTGTGGGACTTCTTCTCCGATTCTGAACCGCAGTACGGATACCTATAAAGAATCCCCCTCGGGTTGCCCGAGGGGGATTTCCTTATTGGAAGGAAGGTACTCTCCACCCTATAAGACTCAAAAGATCCCCAGAACCGGACACCGCCCATAAAACCTGTCAGATTTGCGTGCGTCTAAGGATTCAGAATGTGGGTGCGTCAGGTGCGAGGCTTTACGCTGATGGAGCTGTTGACGGTCGTCGGGATTGTGGCGATTTTGACTGCTATCTTACTGCCGGTCTTCTTCAACGCTCGGCTGGCGACACAGCGTACGGTCTGTATCTCAAATTTGCGCCAGATAGGGCTGGCAGTGCGAATGTACCGCGACGATTATGGAGAACTTCCCCCCTACCTGTCGGCGGTACGAAAGTATGTGGGCGATGTGCGCCTGTTCATCTGTCCACGCGACCCCCAAGCGGGACAACACCAAGTGGAAAACACGCTCGGCGATGCGTTCCGATTGGAAGGCAACTACTATCTGCCTTCTGGGGTGAGCTACACCTATGTACCGAACTGGGCGATTGCACGCCTCTTGGGCTGGTGGCAAGCGGGACCCCCCTACGGCGAGGGGAAGTGGAACGAGCTGACCCCCCTCTCGGAGTGCCACTGGCACTGGGCGGGGCGGTTCAATCCCACTTGGCAAACGGACCGCGTAACCCAGGGGCGTGGTTGGGTACTCATCCTGACGCTCAATGGTGCGGTGCGCCGTATCCGCGTCGAGACCTCCCCCGAAGAGTTCTCACCCGAACGCTACTATTAGCCATTTGCGGAGTCTATGCAATAGAGGTATAATGCCGAAGGCGAGGTCAATTATGAGACGCATCAGTTGGATTATCGGGTTAGGCTTATTGTGGGTGTGGGCGATTGCTGACAGCTCCAGCGTTTCCATCAGGTCGGAGTTCCAGACGAGGCTGCGATCCGTG
>CAKZQI010000106.1 GCA_937139515.1 uncultured Armatimonadota bacterium
CATTCTGAGCGAAGCGAAGAATCTCAACGAAACACTTAGCCCAGACCCTTCGCTGACGCTCAGGGTGACAGGGTGGGGGTTGTCATTCAGTCTCCCTCTTTAGTCATTCTGAGCGAAGCGAAGAATCTCAACGAAACACTTAGCCCAGACCCTTCGCTGACGCTCAGGGTGACAGGGTGGGCACTTCGGGTTGAGTCAAGGCTTACAGTGCAGAGGACGCTTGTTAGGGGCAGACACAAGTGCCTGCCCCCTGTGGATTTTTTACCTTGTAGGGACTTACTGTCTCAGACGCGGGTTTCCTCCTCGGACTGGGCAGGTGTGTCCACCACCGCTTGCTCCACAGGCACCGCGCCCCGCTTCCAAATGAGGCGCCCGAAGAACTGGGTGATGTCGTCCATCAAGGTGTACATACACGGGATAACAATCAGCGTGAGCAGAGTACTGACTATCATTCCGCCCATAATCACGATGCCGAGTGGCGCACGGAACTCGCTTCCACGCCCAACCGCTAAGGCGATGGGAATCATCGCCAGCACCAGCGAGAGTGTGGTCATCAGGATAGGACGCAAGCGCGTCTGACCCGCCTCAAGGAGCGCTTCGGTACGCGATAGCCCCCGCTGGCGTAGGGTGTTCGCGAAGTCCACCAGCAGGATGGCGTTCTTACCTACCAACCCCACCAGGGCGATAATCCCTATCATGGAGATGATGTTCAACTCGGAGCGGAAGAGGATGAGCGCCAACAGCGCACCGACCAGCGCTTGAGGCTGGCTGAACATAATCACGAACGGGTAGAGCCAGTTCTCAAACAGCGCCACCATCAGCAGGTAGACCAAGATGAACGCCAACAGCAACGCTTGCGCCATATAGATACCTTCGCGCGCCATCACCTCGTTTTCACCCTGCCACTGAACCTGCACGCCGGGCGGGACAGCGTTCGCCTCGGCGAGCGCACTGTCAATCTGCTGGCGCATGTTGCCCGGCGTGTAGCCCGGAAGCAGGTTCGCCAACACTGTGACCCGTCGCTGGCGGTCGGTACGCTCAATCTTGGTGGGACCTTCGCCCAGCCGAACGGTCGCCACATCGCTGAGGTAGACAGGCGCACCCTGCACATAGGCGACCACCAACTGGCTGAGGTCGGACACACGCTGACGCTGGTCTTCGCGCAGGCGCACACGCACGGCGTATTCCTGACCGCCCTCGCGGTACTTCACATCGGTGTTGCCCTCGTAAGCAGTGCGGAGCGTGTTGGCGATGTCGGCAAGGCTGATGCCCAGTTGCGTGGCACGCTCGCGGTCAACAATCACCTGCAGTTCGGGTTTGCCCGATGACCACGAGAGGTCGGGGTCTTTGATGCCTGGAATGCGCGCTATCACAGAACGCACTTTGTCGGCGGTCTCCAAGAGTGTGTCGGTGTCCTTGCCGACCAGCCCAATCTGGATGGGCGTACCGAACCCACCCCCTCGGAAGCCCGAGATGGCGTTGATGGAGATTTGCGCGCCCGGTATCTCGCCGATCCTCTGGCGCAGTTCGCCAGCGATTTCGATATCACTGCGCGTGCGCAGGGTCTCTTCATGCTTGACCCAGAACAGCAGGCTATCAAGGAGCGCTTTCTTCTCGTGCAGGCTAATCTGGACATTCGCAAAGCGCGGTCCCACATCGCCCGCCCCAGCGAAGCCCGCCGAAGCGCGCCCGATAATGGACGAGACATACTTCACTTCAGGGACTTGGAGCGCCGCTTGCTCAATCCGAGCAACCACCGCGCTGGTCTGATCCAACGAGGCGTCCGCAGGGAGCTTGACGGCAATCCCCACCAGCCCTTGGTCTTGAGAGGGAGCGAAGCGGAAAGGAAGCAAGGGGCTACCGCTCGCTGCTGAGAAGCCGATGATGGAGAGTGTGGCGACCAGCGCGCCGTTACCAATCAGCACGACCAGCATTCGGTGGCGAAGCGCCCACGCCAAAGCACCTCGATAACGCTGAGCCAGTGCATGGTAAAAGTTATCAAACAGTTTGAAGAAGCCTTTCGGCTCCTCCACCGCTTCGCCCCGACGATACAGACGGCTGGCGAGCATCGGGGTGAGCGTGAACGACACCAACAGCGAGAACAACACGGTGAATGCCACCGTCAGTCCGAACGATCGGAAGAACTGACCGGTGACCCCTCCCATGAACGCAATCGGCAGGAAGACGACCACATCCACGAAGGTAATCGTAATCGCCGCCAGTCCAATCTCGGTGCGTCCGTTGTACGCCGCTTCCAGCGGCTCTTCACCCATGCTCAGGTGGCGATAGATATTCTCAATCACCACGATTGCGTCGTCCACTAACACGCCCACCGCCAACGAGAGGGCGAGCATGGTCATGAAGTTAATCGTGAAACCGAAGAAGTACATCGCAATAAAGGAGGCGAAGATACAGGTCGGGATTGCCAGCGACACGATGAACGCCCCACGCACATTGTATAGGAACAGGTAGATAATTAGCACCACCAACACAATCGCAATACCCAGCGCAAGGCGTAGGTCGGCAAGGCTCTCTTTGACCGCGTCGGCTTGGTCGGAAGTGACAGTGAAGCGCAGGTCGGGATACTCTTGCTGGACACGCCCGATCACACCGCGCACGCCGTCCGAAATCTCGATGGCGTTGGCGTCGCTGGACTTTTGGATGACGATGGAGACATCCTCATCCCCGTTCACGCGGGTGATAATCGTGCGTTCCTCCACGCTGTCGGTGATGGTGGCGACATCTTGCAGGCGGACGATACTACCGGGCGCGCCCGGATTGCGCGGGTTCTGTAGATAGATGCGCAAGTTGCGCAGTTCATCCACCGAGCGGAACTCGCCCAGCAGACGCACACTGTAGTCCCGTGCGCCCTCCTCGATTCGTCCTGCGGGCACATTCAGGTTCGCTGTTTGAAGGGCACGCACGATGCTGTTGATGGAAAGCCCGTAGGCGTTCAGGCGGTTTTTGTCTATGGCGACTTGGATTTCGCGCTTCTCGCCCCCTGCCACCGCAACCGACGCCACGCCGGGGATGCTCCCGAAGCGGTCTTTGAACACATTTTCCGCCAAGTCGCGCAGTTCATAGGGCGGGCGGTTGCCCGACAGTGAGATGTACATCACAGGTTCGGACTGTGTGTCCAACTTGGCAACTACAGGGCGCTCGGCATCGCGAGGCAAACGACTGATAGCAGAGTTCACCTTCGCTTGCACATCAATATAAGCTTCGGCAATGTCGGTACCGATGAAGAACTCTAGCGTGACTTGGGAGATGCCGAACTGCGAGACCGAGTTGACCTGGCGTAGACCCTCTACCCCAGCGACAGCATCTTCCAACGGTTTGGAGATGAGTGTCTCCACCTCCGACGGCGACGCTCCCGGATAGGCGGTGATAATCGAAATCACCGGGAAATCCACTTTCGGTTGGAGCTCCACCTGAAGTCGGCTCAGCGAATAGAATCCCAACACAATCGTCGCCACCATAAAAACCAACACGGTGACAGGTCGCTGTAGAGCAGTGCGAGTGAACCACATAGTGAGCCTCCTTATTGTTCAACAATTCGTACAGGCTGGTCGTCGCTGAGCAGGTCTTGCCCACGAACGACCACCGTTTCGCCGAGTTTGACTCCTTCGGCATAGACCGTCTCGGTGTTGCTGGCAACCAGTTTGAGCGTGCGCGCTTTCGCCTTGCCAGATTCTACGACGAACACACGCAGGGCACCCCCGCGCTCAATCAGGGCGAGCTTGGGCACCAAAGGCACATTCTGATAGGTACGAAGCACGATTTCGCCGCGTGCAAACAGCCCCGTCTTGAGCGGCAGGTCGCTGGGGTTGGTGAGGCTCACCCGCACACGCAAGTTGCGTGCCTGGTCGGCGGTCGCAGGATAGATAGCCTCCACTTGACCGCGAAACACACGGTTGGGAAATGCGTCCACGCGCACATCCACCGGCATGCCCACCCGCACATCCTTCAGCAGGGTCTCGGGCAACACTGCCTCGTAGTAGAGCCTATCCAGCGTCACGATACGGGCGACCGGCGTGCCCTGCCCCGTCATACTGCCCACATCAACCATCCGATCCGCCACCACGCTATCAAACGGGGCGCGGATGACCGTGTCCTCCAGTTGATTCTTGAGGTAGGCGTAGTTGGCACGGGCTTGAGCAAGCGCCGCTCGGGCGGTGGCGACGCGCTCGCGGTTCAGGTCAATCTGCGAACGGTTGAGTTCGGCTTGGCGCAGCGCCTCTTGTGCCTGTTTCACCGCCTGCTCCGCTGCTTCAATCTCCTCTTGGCGGGGACCTTCACGCACGAGGCTCAGCGCCTCTTCCGCTTGGCGCAGTTGTGCCTGTGCCGACTCATAGGCGGTGCGCTGGGCATCTAACTGCTGTTTGGGGATGGCTCCCTGTTCATAAAGCTGTTGGGCGCGTTCCAGGTTCGCCTTTTGCAGTTCAAAGTTGGCGCGTGCCGAGTTGAGGGCTTGCTCGGCTTGTTGGCGCTCTTGAGGGCGTGCGCCGGTTTGGAGCGCACGCAGGCGCGCCTGCGCTGAGCGGAGCGCCGCCCGCGCCGACTCGATCTGCGCTTCGGTCTGAGCGGGGGTGACCTGGGCGGCGATTTCGGCTTGCTTCAGGTTCGCCTCCGCCGAGCGGATAGCCGCTTCCGCCTGCAGGAGTTGCAAGCGCAGGTCGGTCTGATCTTGGACGGCAATCACTTGTCCCTTGCTCACGCGGTCGCCCTCACGCACGCGCATCTCTGCGATGCGCCCACCGATTTTCGTGGCGACGGTCGTGTCGTTGTATGCGCTCAAGTCTCCCGTAACGGTCGCCACTTCGGTCAGGTTGCCCGCCTTGACCTCGGCGACAGCGACGGAGACGGCGGTTGCTTCGTTCGCCTCCGCTTGCGCCACAGGCGCCGCTCGGCGACCACACGCACTGAGCGTCAGTACTGCTATCGCAATCACGCTGAGAGAGAGTATCGTTTTCGGTTTCATAAGGCTCCTCCTTGTTGGTTAGCCGATGCAAGATAGTAGGTATCAATAGTGCCGACTGCTTTGAGCAGGGCGGCGTAGGCGTTGAGATAATCGTACTGCGTGTTGACCAAATTCGTTCGGGCTTGGGTGAAGGCAAGTTCGGCATCGCTGATTTCCAACTGGGGTGAGACGCCTGCCTCAAAGCGCACACGCGCCAAGCGGAGCGCCTCGGTCGCTTGCTCCAGCCCCTTTCGGGCAACCTCCAACCGAGCGCGAGCGTCCAGCAGGTTGAGATAGGCGCTGCGCACTTCCAGCGCGACCAAATCTTTGGTCTGCTTCAAGCGCAGTTCAGCGATTTGTAAATCGTTGCGTGCTTGGGCGACGCGAGCTTGAGTGACTCCGCCATCCCATATCGGCACCGACAGGACAGCGACCCCCGTGAAGGTCTCACGGCGGGGGTTGAAGGAGCTGGTGTTCAGATTGAAATCCCACTGACCGCTGAGGGCTAAAGTCGGTAAGACGCCTCGTCGCTCGTTTTGGATGTTCGCTCGGGCAAGGCGGATACCCTGCTCTGCCGAGCGCACTTCGGGGCGTTGCGCGTAGGCGCGCTCGGTGAGCGTCTCCAGCGTGCCCTCCAAGTCAGGGAGATGGCTCGGCAGGACGACCTGCACGGGCGTTTCCAAATCGCGCCCCAGAATGCTGTTGAGGCGCGCCTGCGCCAGCTGCACGCCGTTGCGGGCGTTCAACAGTGCCTGCTGGTTCTGGGCGACCTGTGTCTCCGCGCGCAGGAGGTCAAACTGCGAGGCGACACCCGCATCCACTTGGGCGCGGATGAGGCGCAGGCGTTCTTCGGCGTTGCGCAAAGCCTCTTCAGCGACCCGCACAAACTCCTCAGCGCGGGCGACCCCCTGATAGGCTTCCACGACCTGCAGGAGCAGGTCGTTGCGGGCGCGTCGGAAGTCTAACTCCGCAATCGTCTCGCCCAGTGTCGCCGTGCGAACGGCGTTGCGAATAATCCCGCTAATATCTATCGGTTGGGTCAGGCTGATGCGTGCGGTTCGGTTTTCAAGATTGCCCAGACGGATGGTTTGCGGACCGAACTGGGCTTTCGCCACGCGGTCAAATCGAGTGTAAGTGCCGTTGCCTTGGATTTGAAAATTCCCAGCCCCACGCGCCTCGCGCACACGATTCTGTGCCTTTTGGAGACTGCGTTCACTGATTTGGAGGGCGGGGTTATTCTCTAACGCAATTTGGATGGCTTGTTCTAAGGTGAGGGGCGTGTTTGGAGATTCGGTCTGTGCCCACCCGCTTACCAAAACGGCAGACAGTAAGCAAAGGCTCCATGCTCTCATCGGGGTTCCTCCTGTTTCACAAAGGCAGGTTTGAAAAAGTCCAAAGTTTGTTCTACCAAGTCGGATAGAGGTTGGTCGGGGCGCTCCATCATCCACTCCATCAGGCAGATACGATACAAGCGCACGGCGTAGTAGGCGAGCTGTTCCGCGCTCACATCGGTTCGGAATTCGCCCTGCTCCTGCCCGCGCGCAAAGCCCAGCATTGCCCGCTGGGTCGCTTCATCCACCATCTGCGCCATCATCTCGCGCAGATGGTTGCTCTGACAGCAGGCGACCATCATGGAGCGGGTACGCTCCAGCGAGCGTCCATCGATCTCGGCGATGAAGCGCATCACTTGGCGCATCACTTCCCACTGGCTGGTGGCGTTTTCAGGCTGGAGTTGCTCTAAGAACTCATACACCTCATCCACCATCTCTTGCGTGTAGGCGATGAGCAGTTGTTCTTTGGTGGGGAAATAGCTGAAGAAAGTGCCTTTGGCGACATCGGCACGCTCGGTGATTTCCTCAACGGTAATCTGGTCAAACGGTTTCTCTTGCATAAGCGCGAGCGCCGCATCGAAGAGCCGTTGACGGGTCTCTTCCTTGCGGCGCTCACGACGACTGCTCAACGGTCGTTCTATCATAGCCATAGCAACACCTGTTAGGATATAAACCGACGGTCATTTTTGACCATCGGTCAAGATTATACCACAGGTCAGACAAGAAAGTCAAGCCCCCGGGAGGGTGTTTGAAAAGTGCTGGGAGTGCGGGCGTCTCGCCCGCTTGTGGCTTGGGCATCCTTGCCCAAGCGTGCTTTTCACGGGCAGGACGCCCGTGCTACACTGCGTGGCTTGGGCATCTTGCCCAAGAAACTCAACGGGTGCAGGCGAGACGCCTGCGTTCCCAGCGGAGACATCCTACCCTACCTCGTGGCTTGCGTGCTTCGCTACACGGGCAGGATGCCCGTGCCACGATTTTTCAAACAGCCTCAGGTGGTGTTGAGATTCTTCGCTACGCTCAGAATGACAGTGGGGGGTGAGGGAGCCAACGAACGAGCGTCTAAGTTAGGCAGGTCGGCATGATTTTGAACTGATGTACCCTTATCAGTCCCCAGCCTTTCCCCTAAACGCAGGGGGAGCGCCCCAATAACTCCCCTCTTATGCCGAACTGCGTCGCACCAGTTGAGCGGGCACAATCTGGCGCTTGGGTTCCACGGGGCGCCCTTCAATCAGGTCAATCAGTCGCTGGGTGGCTTCCCGCGCGAGGGTAGGGATATCTATCGCCACTGAGGTGAGATTGGGTTCCACCATCGTGCAGAGCGGGGTATCGTTGAAGCCGACGATTGACACATCGTCGGGCACGCGTCGCCCGCGTCGCTGTGCCTCACGGAGCGCGCCCAGCGCCAGCACATCGTCCAACGCCAGCACTGCGGTGGGCGGTTGGTTCAGCATTAGCAGGTCAGCCATCGCGCTGGCACCACCCCGACTGCTGAAATCGCCATAAACCACATACGAAGGGTTGTAAGCGATGCCGTGTTGTTCCAACGCCTGCCGATAGCCCTGCAAGCGGTCGCGCGTCACAGTTAGCCCTGCAGGACCCCCAATATAGGCGATACGGCAATGCCCCTTCTGGATAAGGTACTCGGTTGCTATCATCGCCGCGCCCACATTGTCGTTATCCACGGTGTAGATAGCGTCTTCGGGCTGGTAGCGCCCAATCAGCACGAAAGGGAAACCCTGCTCGGTGAGGCGTGCGATACGCTCGTCGTTGGTTTCCGACTCAACGAGAATTAAGCCGTCCACTCGGCGGGTGCGCAGGAGTTCCTCATAAATCGCTCTGTGCCCCTTCACCGAGCGCGCTGCATCCACACAGAGATGATAGTTGAACTGCCGAGCGGTGCTAATGATATGAGCGACCAGAGCGCTGAAGAAGGGGTCATAGGCTAACGCTTGTGGGTCACGGTGCATCACCAACCCGACGAGGCGGGTGCGTTGGGCACGGAGCGACTGGGCACGGGCGTCAGGCACATAACCCAGCGCCTCCACGACCGCCAGCACACGCTGGCGCATCTCCTCATTCACTTGGGGGTCATTGTTCAACACGCGCGATACCGTCGCCTGAGAAACCCCTGCGAGCCGTGCAATCTCCGTCTGCTTCAACTCCGCCATACCCTGCTCCGCGAGAATACGATTTCCACCCGCTATTATAGCACAACTGACGCTATCGCGCCTTCGCTCGTCTATAATATGGCATCGTTTGCAGGATGCAGAGCGATAGGAGGGAATCGTGATGATTGCTTGGGCAGTTTCGGCGCTGTGTTTCGGGGCAGGATTAGTGGCGGTGTTGATGGCGCGGGCGCGCTCCACATTCCCCACTTTTGCACTCCCGATGGTATGGTTGTTAGCCCTGTTGCTGTTTGGATTGACCCTCCCCGCAGACCCTGCTCCCTACTTTCGTCCCGGAGGGGCGTTGGGTTGGGGCATTTTGACCACCACGGGGTTGGGACTTCTGGGAGCCTACCTAAGCTTACAGAGAGGCTGGAGCGCGGTGGGCGTCTCGTTGCCTCTGTTGACGCCCATCTTGGCGCTGAGCCTTCAGCCCGATAGCCTCCCGTACGCACTTTGGGGCGTTGGGATTGCCATCAGCGTGCTTTGGCTCGTTCTGGGACGTGTTTGGCACGGGCTGGACGCCAGCGCGCTGGGCACCCTCGCCCTGTGCTGGACAATCGCCCTGTCGGGCTATGCAGGAATGCCGAGGTGGTACGCCGTCTGCGTTGCGGGGGTTGGAATCGGCATCTTGGGGCTAACCGCGCTTTTGGGTCGGGCACGTCCGATGGGGTGGAGCCTTGCGGTCATCCTGCTCTTCGGAGGGTTCACGGTGGTGGCGGTGGGCTATCGGCTGAGCGGTTCGG
This sequence comes from uncultured Armatimonadota bacterium, assembly GCA_937139515.1. Taxonomy (GTDB): domain Bacteria; phylum Armatimonadota; class Fimbriimonadia; order Fimbriimonadales; family GBS-DC; genus CAKZQI01. The sequence continues at coordinate 9,203 of CAKZQI010000106.1, forward strand.
ACGAGCCGTGGCTCAATCTGGTGTTGATGACACTGGTCGCCGTGGCGACTGCGAAACTATTTTCGGGCTGGCGTGAGGGGGCACGCTATGCCCTGCTGGTCTGGATTGCGCTGATGATGGGCGTATTCGCTACCCTGCGTGGATTTGGAATGGCGGTCAGTGCGCTGATGGTGAGCCTGTATGCCCTGACCCTCACCCAAACCGAGAGCGACGACACCGAGCGGGACTTGACAATCGCGGGTGCGTTCCTGCTCACGATGGTGCTGGGGTTCCGCCTGTTCGTAGTGAGCTATCCGCTTGGAGTGCCCCGCGCTGACCTGTACGCCCACCCTACCCTTGTGGGGTTCCTGCTGGCGCTGGTCGGACTGGGGGCGCTGGCGCACTGGTGGAGCCGAAACGGCACGGTCTCACCGTTGGGGCGTGGGCTATTTTCTGGAGCGATTGCGGGTGTGGCTCCCCTGTTGTTAGTACTCCTGTTCACCGAGCGATCCGGGGCAGGGTGGCTGGCGGGTGCGCTCGGCGCAGGGCTGAGTGCCTCTCTGTACCATTCCCATCTCCAGCGCTGGGTCTTCCCGCTCGCCCTGACGAGTATGGTATCGGCTTTAGCCTTCACCGCTTTGGTAGGCGAGATGGGAGGCTTAGAACGCTCCACCAAGTTGCTGGTTCTGGGCATTACGGTCGTTCTCGTGTTGGTGGGGGTTATTCTGGATGCCGTACTAAGTCGGGAGCCAAAGAGCCAACCGAGTACCCCGTAAAAATACCAGTTTTTGAGGGTAGACGCCCGAATTAGGGCGGATTGAGCCTACGCTGTGCTATAATGGAGGTGTGCAGATTGCCCCTGCACACAGAACCGGGCAACCGGAAAGGAGGACTATGATGAAGCGACTGATGACTGTTGCTCTGAGCGCAGTGATTGCGGTGAGCGCGTTCGCTCAGACCTTCTCGGAGACTGAGCCGAACAACACACGCGCCACTGCCGACAACGCACTCTATGGCTTGAGTGCCCCATGGGCACGCGTGGGTGTGCTCTCTCTTAGCGCCAACGACACCGACTTCTTCAAGATTAGCCTCAACGCGGGTGACTGGCTCACGGCGATTATCTTCCCCACCGCTACCAACTATATCTCCCCGGACACTGTGATGGCACTCTTCGATGTAAGCGGCACCACGGCAATCGTCTGGAACGACGACGCCGGCTCTAGCTTTGGCTCCGCTATCCAATGGCAAGCGGACGCCACAGGCGACTACTTCCTTGCTATTACAGGTTTTCACGGCACGACGGGGCGAAACTCGCTCAGCTACTACGAGGGGGCGAGCCACAACGAGACTGGCTCCTACATTCTGACTGTGAGTGTGGTGCCTGAGCCTGCGAGCCTGATTGCTCTGGGCACGGGGCTGGCTGGCTTGGTGGCGTTGCGCCGTCGCAAGCGCGCCTAAATGCACCTTTCCAACTAATCCAAGCAGGGAGAGGCAGAACCTCTCCCTGCTTCTTTTTTCGAATCGTCTGACGCTTCAGGCGCCTCTAATTAGATGGAGGAGACAACCATGCTAACGTCAAATCGAACAATCGATGCACGCGGGAGTCAATGCCCTGGCCCTTTGAGTGAGCTGATTCGTGCGATGAAGGAAGCCGAACTCGGTGAGGTGATTGAACTCTGGACTGAAGAACCCCGCACAAAAACCGACGCGCGTGAATGGTGTGAAAAGGCAGGACACGAGTTCCTCGGTGTTGAATCGGCAGAAGGCTACGAGCGTATCTGGGTGAAGAAAGCACGATAGGGGAGGTTTTTAAAATGGCAAAAGCAATAGTGGTGATTGTCGGAGGTGGCGTGGGCGGAATCCTCACCGCCAATCTCCTTGCAAAACATTCAAAACAGATTCAGGTGCAGTTAATTGACGCAACGGGGACACATCAGTACCAACCTGGCTGGCTACGAGTGCCGTTTGGAGATTATCGCCCCGAATCGTTGCGCTATCCGATTCGTCGGCTCCTGCATCCGAGTGTGGAGCTGATTACGGAGCCTGCGAAGCACATCGACACCGATGCGCGCCATGTGGTACTCCAGTCGGGCAAGCAGGTTCCCTACGACTATCTGGTCATCGGCACAGGTGCTTACCCCCATCCTGAGGAGATTGAGGGGCTTGCTCAGGGCGCGCATACCTTTTATACGGAGGAGGGTGCCCTGCGATTGAACCAAGCGCTTCAGCAGTTTCGGGGTGGTCGCATCGTGGTGGGGGTTGCGGGATTCCCCTACAAGTGCCCGCCTGCACCCCACGAGTTCACCCTGCTTCTGGATGACTGGCTCCTGGCACGCAACCTACGCCAACAAACTGAACTAACCTTCGTGACTCCCATCAACCGCCTATTCCCCATAGAGACCGTTGCGCCCGTGTTTGAAAACGCTTTCAAAGAGCGCAACATCTGCGTGGAGACCTTCTTCAACACCGAGAGCGTCAACTCCGAGAAGCGCGTCATCGCTTCGTTGGAGGGCACCGAGCTGGAGTACGACCTGCTGATTATGATTGCTCCCCACCGGGGCGCCGAGGTGGTCAGCGCTTCAGGATTGGGCGACCGAGGTGGGTGGGTTCCCACCGATAAGCAGACACTACAAGTCAAGGGGCACGAGAACCTCTACGCACTGGGCGATGCGACCGACCTGCCTGTAAGCAAAAGTGGTGCAGCGGCTCACTTTGAGGCAGAAGTGGTCGCTCAACGCCTTGTGGAGGCGGTTGAGGGACGCACCCCCCAACACCTCTACGACGGGCATGTGATGTGCATGATTGAGACGGGTGGCAACAAGGCAATGCTCATCAACTTTGATTATCAGCATCCACCCCGCACGCCCAAACCCAGCCATGCGCTCAAGATTGCTAAGGGGTTGTTCCGACGCGCCTATCCGCTGGCGGTGCTGAAAGCTCCTCTGACTGCGGGCGTTGGGTTCTTCGTGCGACCTGGTGAAGCTTAAACCGAAGGCGTTTGGAAATTAGTGGCTTGGGCATCCTTGCCCAAGTCAATCTATCAGGAGAGTGTTTGAAAAATCACTGGGATCGCGGGCGTCCCGCCCGCATTCGTAGCTGGGGCATCCTTGCCCTAGCGGTTCTCAACGACCGTGCAGGCGAGACGCCTGCGCTCCCAGCGACCCCTTATTTCACGAGTAGGATGCTCATGCCACGATTTTACACGGGCAAGGATGCCCGTGCTACGAAGGGGCAGGATGCCGTTGCTGCGAGTTTTCACGGGCAGGATGCCCGTGCTACGACTTTCCAAACACCCTCATCTATCAGAAAACCAGTCCCGCAGTGTGAAGGGGGGGTACACTGCCCTGACAGGGTGACAGGATGGTAGTGTCATTCTGAGCGTAGCGAAGAATCTCAAAGAAACCCAAAGCAGAGACCCTTCGCTGGCGCTCAGGGTGACAGGATGGGCTTTGCAGGTTGACCCACGGCTCTGCGCTTTAGGATACATGAAGCACCAAGCCATGTTATCTTACCAAAGCGTTTATTATCATTCTGAGCGTAGCGAAGAATCTCTATGCAATCAGGGTACTGGAAAGATCGGGTTTGGGCATCCTTCTCACCAGTCAATGGAGCAAAAAACGGAACAGCCCTGCGCGCGTTGGTCTTGCTACATCGGATAGATTTCAAGAGGAGCAGGTCCTTCTATCCAAGATAAGCAAGGGGTGTCCGCTGGGAACGCAGGCGTCTCGCCTGCGCCCTTGAACCTCTTGGGCGAGGATGCCCAAGCCACGAATTGTTCGCAGGGGGTACAATAGAGCTATGGAAACCCGTCAGAGGGTCGCGGTGGGTGTGATTGCCCTTGTGCTGTTCATGATGTTTTTTGGGAGTATCCTCGTGCAACTCTACACCGACTATCTCTGGTTCGTGCACGATGTCGGATACACCCAGCTGTTCACACGACGATTGGGCATTCAATGGTTGCTGTTTCTGAGCGTGGCGATACTTTTCGCGCTGTTTGCAGGGCTGAACCTGTGGGTTGCGAATCGCGTGTCTGGCTCGGTAGAAATGCCCGATTTGGCAGTACGCGGTGGGCGGATTGTGCGCATCACGCGTGCGGTTCGGGTAGGCACTTTCTACCTGCTCCTGTTGGGCACCCTAGTATTCGCCGTGCTGGTCGGTTTGAGCGCATCGGGCTACTGGAACGCTTATCTGCTCTTCCAAAACGCCCAGACTTTCGGCGTGTCGGACCCGCTGTTCGGGATGGATGTCGGGTTCTATGTGTTCCGTCTGCCGTTCCTGTCCTTCATAGCAGGGCTCTTGGTGTTCTGCACGCTGGTGGTGTTGGTGGGGGTCGGCACTTTCTACTATTTCAATCGAGCGCTGGGGTGGCTGGGCGGGATGCCCACCTTTCTGCCCTCCGTCAAGCCTCATTTATTGGTGCTGGCGGTGCTGTTTCTGCTCTCGTTTGCGTGGTACCTTTGGCTCTCCCGCTACAACTTGGTGCTGACCAGCCACGACCAGTTCTTCGGGGCGGGCTATGCCGACATCAACGCCCGCCTGCCCATCTTGAATATCACGGTGTTCGGTCTGCTCGGTGCGGCGCTGTTGTGCTTGATTAGTTTGCGCCCTGGTTCGGGACTGTTGTTGCCCATTGGTGGGTTCGCCACGGTCATTCTGTTCTGGGTGGTGGCGTTGATGGTGTACCCGCCTTCGGTTCAGCGGTTCGTGGTGGTGCCCAACCAGCTGGAGCGCGAGAGCGAGTACATCCAGCACCACCTGAACGCCACGCGCAAAGCGTACGGCTTAGAGCAGATTGAAACTCGCGTGATGAATGTGCGCACGGAGCTGACCGCGCAAGACCTGCAGGGCGCTCAAGGCTCGCTGGAGAACCTGCGGATGTGGGACTATCGCCCCCTGCGCCAAGTGTACAACAGCCTGCAGGCGCTCAAACCCTATTACACCTTCGTGGATATTGATGTTGACCGCTATCGGGTCAACGGGAGCCTACGGCAGGTGTTGCTATCGGTGCGTGAGCTGAATTTGGAGGGTCTCCCCGCCCCCGCCCAACGCTGGCAGAACCTGCGCCTGCTCTACACGCACGGCTACGGGCTGGTGATGAACCCGGTCAACGAGGCGACCTCGGAAGGGCAACCGATGTTCTGGGTGCGCGACCTGCCCCCTACCACCCCGAAGGACATCCCGCTTAAGAACCCTGCTATCTACTTCGGCGAGAACTTAGGGGGCTATGCGATTGTGCGCTCCAACCTCAAGGAGCTGGACTACCCGCGCCTCGTGGGCGTCGGCGAGGAAGAGAATGTCTACACCACCTATTCCGGCGATGGGGGCGTGCCCATCGGGGGACTGTGGGCACGCTTGATGTTCGCCATTCGGCTTCAGGACTCCAATATGATGCTCTCGCGCGACCTCAATAGTGAGTCGCGCTTACTGTTCCGAAGGAACATTCAGGAGCGGGTTCGGGCGATGTTCCCATTCTTGCGCTGGGATGCGGACGCCTACCCCGTGATTGCGAACGGCGAAATCCACTGGGTGTACGACGCTTACACGATTACCGCCAACTATCCCTACAGCAAGCCGTTCTTCACGCGCGACCCGAACACGCGCCAGTTCAACTACCTGCGCAACTCGGTCAAGGTGGTCATTCACGCCTACACGGGCGAGGTCAACGCCTACATCAGCGATGAGAACGACCCGATTATCCGAGCGTATGCGCGTGCGTTTCCGGGGGTGTTCAAGCCGCTGAGCGAGATGCCCCAAGAACTTCAGGAGCATATCCGCTACCCGATCGACCTGTTCCAGGTGCAGGCGGTGTTGCTGGAGCTATACAACACGACGGACCCGCGCGTGTTTTTCAACAAGGCGGACGCTTGGCAGATTGCCCGTGAAATCCTGCAGGGCAACGAGCCGACGCCGATGGTGCCGTACTATGTGATTATGCAACCGCCCGGCGAGACCCAGCCCCGCTACATCCTCACGATACCGTTCACGCCTCTGGGGCGCCAGAACTTGGTGGCGTGGCTCGCCGCTCACTGCGACCCCGACCAGTACGGCAGGCTGGTGTTGTATCGCTTTCCGAACGACCGCACGGTTTTGGGACCCTCTCAGATTGAGGCGCGCATCAACCAAAACCCCGAAATCGTCCAGCAGATTAACCTGTGGAACCAACAGGGTTCGGAGGTGTTCCGAGGCAACCTGTTGGTGGTGCCGTTGGGGAATGCGATGCTCTATTTCAAGCCCATCTACTTGCGCGCCGCCTCGGAGGTAGCCATCCCAGAACTCAAGAAGGTCATTTTTGCCAGTGGCGACCGCGTCGTGATGACCGATACTGTTGAGGAGGGATTGACCCTGTTGTTAGGTCAGCGTCCAGGGCGCACCACCCCGCGCCAAGTTGGGCGCAACGGCGAGTCGGCGCCCCCAGCAGGCACAGCGCCTCCTGCAACCGACCTACGCACGCTCGTGCGTCAGGCGAACACCACCTATCGCCAAGCGCAAGAAGCCCTCAAGGCTGGCGACTGGGCAACCTATGGCGAGCGTATGCGCCGACTGGAGCAACTCCTGCGCGAGATGGAGCAGTTCCAGCAACAGCCTTAGGCTGTTCAGTCTGGATTGCTGAACTCTCACCCAGCTCCACTCTTCTTCTCTTCAGAGGGGGCGCCGATGAAACCAGCCCCCTCCCTAACCCCTGACAAGGGTTCATCACTTAGGTTCAACATCCTACCTACTCCGCCCAACTTTCAAACCCCACTTTGAGCCACAAAGCCCCAACGGTCATTCCCAGTCCCTTCCCTGTCATTCTGAGCGAAGCGAAGAATCTCAACGAACCCCTCCGCACAGCCCCATCACGCACGCTCAATTCCCTGCTTGTCACCCTGAGCGAAGCGAAGGGTCTCCTCACTTCGTTCGGAAACGGGCATCTGCCCGTGAGCAGAGACATATCGGTATAATTATTGCCATGCGAGTCGCCTTTTTTGACTTGGAGCCGGGGCAAGACCGATATCTTTCGGAAAGGATGAGCGAGTTGGGGCTGTCGGAATGCGTGGAGGCACGCTTCCATCAAGACCACCTTGAGCCTGAAACCTGCTCGGCTTACAGCGATGTGGATGCCCTGACGGTGTTCGTTTGGACAAAGGTGACCCCAGAGATTCTGGAACGCCTGCCCAACCTGAAGCTGGTGCTGACAATGTCCACAGGCTACGACCACATAGACATCTCAGCCTGCCGAGCGCGTGGCATTGTGGTCTGCAATGTGCCCCACTACGGCGAGAACACTGTTGCCGAGCATACTTTTGCGCTCATCTTGGCGCTCTCTCGCAAAATCCGCCAAGCTCAGGGCTGGTT
>CAKZQI010000107.1 GCA_937139515.1 uncultured Armatimonadota bacterium
TGAGCGGATTGAGTTCCAGCACACGCTCATAGGTGCGTATCGCCTCAGGAATTTCGCCCAGCCGTTCGTGCAGTGCCCCCTTGAGCGAGAGCGCCAAGACCGAGTTGGGTTTGATTACCAGCACCCCCTCGCAAGCAAGGAGTGCCTCTCGGTAGCGCTTCTGCTCAAACAGTCCCAGCGCCTCGCGCAGGAGCGTCGCTTCTCGCTCGGAGTCGGTGGGGGTTGTTTCCGTCGTTTCTGCCATCGGCTCAGTCTTCATCGGTCATCTCCCCAGTCCCTATCGTCTTATTGTACCCAGCGAGGGCTGGGGCAGGCTCGCTCAGAATTTCAAGAACCCCCTCACCCAAAGGCGGGAAAGGGGGTATTCCTGCGCGATGAGGGGTTAGACTTACTTCCCGCCAAACTTCTTGTAAGTCGCCTCATCAACGAACTTAGTGAGCTTCTGACCGTTGTACTCCGCCTTCAGGGCATAGCGCACCTGCTTGGAGCCAGACTTGGTCGTTCGCTCGTACTTTTCGGTCTTGACCTGGTCATCTGGCACATCGACCATTTTGCGCTCTTTCACGCTGTAGAATTGCATATGCCTCCCTCCTTGTTTTGGTTTTTGGGTCAGGTCAGCCTACATGCCGACCTCCTGAGGCTACTGTTTTTCTTCGCTGCTGGTGATTCCTGCTGAAATCGGTGCGAATTTGGGCAAATTTAGGGGGAAATTGGTTCAGAAGTCGGCTGAAGCTCTATGACGGCGGGCGCCCAGCCGAGGTCGCGCAGGACACGGAGATAGTCTTCGGGGCTAAGCGTATTCGGTGAGCGCCCCGTGAGGGCGACCACAACGCCCTCCATCACATTCGTGGCGAAGGTCTCCCCCTCAATCACGGGCGTGGAGGTCACGACCCGTGCGACCCCTGCCCCGCGCAGAAACTCTAAGTCGGCTTTGCGCACGGTGTTGGTGATCACGGTCTTGCCAGGCAGTTGGTCGGGCATGTACTTACGGATGAAGTGCCAATCGCCTGCGACGACATCCGCCTTCAAGAACAAATGTTCGGCGCGGGGCGTGCGCTTCTCTTGCTTCTCGCCCGTGGGGTAGAACCACTGGAACGGCAGGCGGGTGATAATGGGCAGGAGCAGGCGTCCCAACAACCGCACCGCTCGGTAAGAGTAGATGGGCAGGGGCAAGCCGACCGCAAACACCAAATCACCGTAAATCACCTGTTTGGCAAGGCGGGCAAGCTCCTGCGCCATTCCGAAGCGGTCTACCGCCGAAACCAGAAGTACCGTGCTATTCGCAAAGTCCACGACTTTATGCTCGTGGAGCCAGCGCACGACCTCACGCTCCAAAGTGTTCTTTAGCCCGCTCCCATCCACCACGGGCGTTTGCTTGGCGACACTGACCAGTTTTTGGATGGAGCGGAAGGTATAGCGTCGGTGATCCACCCAGACATAGAGGTCAGCGCCTCCGATGCCGAGCGCGTCCACCTTGCCATCCAGCTCGGCGAACATCTGCTGGAATCGGCGCAGGTCGCCGTCCGTGCCCACACGCTCAATCAAGAACGGCACACCGCCCAGTGTGATCTCACTGCGTTTGTCCCGCTTGGACGAGCCGAGGCTGATGGAGACGATACGCTTCATCAGCGGTAGCTCTGGAACAGCTCGCTCACCGACTCGTCGTGGTGGATACGCAGAATCGCTTCGCCCAGAAGCGGTGCTACCGATAGCCGAGTGAGTTTGGCGAACTGCTTGTGGGGCGGCACAGGGATAGTGTCGGCACAGATGACGCGCTCAATCGGCGAGTCCATCAGCCGCTGGACGGCGCTCCCAGAGAAGACGGGGTGGGTGCATGCAGCGATCACGCGCTTGGCACCGCGTCGGATGAGTTCCTCCGCCCCGTGGACGACCGAGCCTGCGGTATCAATCATGTCATCAATCATCACGCAGGTACGCCCCTCCACATCGCCGATGACCTCCATCACTTCAACTTTGTTCGGCTCGGGTCGGCGTTTGGCGATGATAGCGATGGAGAGCGCCTCAATCGCCTCCGCCAGCGAGCGGGCGCGCGGAACCCCCGCCACATCGGGCGACACGACCACCACTTCGCGCCCCGAGAACCCCTCTTGGATGAGATACTCGGCGATGATGGGACCCGCGTAGAGGTGGTCTACAGGGATATCAAAGAAGCCCTGAATTTGCTCGGCGTGGAGGTCTACGGCGATTACGCGCGTGGCGCCTGCTTCGGTGATGAGGTCGGCGACGAGCCGTGCGGTGATCGGTTCGCGAGGCTTGATTTTCTTGTCTTGGCGCGCATAGCCATAGTAGGGGATGACCGCCGTGATGCGCCGTGCCGAGGCGCGCCGAAACGCATCCAGCATCACCAAGAGTTCCATCAAGTTATCGTTGACAGGCGCACAGGTCGGCTGAACCACGAACACATCCATCCCGCGTGCGCTCTCCAGCACTTGCACACGCACCTCGCCATCCGAGAAGCGTTCGCACATCATCTTACCCAGCGGTCTGCCTAAGTAGTCGGCGATGCGCTGGGAGAGCTCTAAGTTGGCGTTGCCACTGAACAACAAGATTTCCTGCCCATTATCCATCGCTTGGTCCTCCTGCCCTCTCGCTATTATTAGATTCTCTGCGTTTGCGCACCCATCCTGCCTTGTTCGTTTGATAACTGCGTGCGATTGCCAACGCTTCGGCGGGCACATCATCGGTGATGGTGCTTCCTGCGGCGACATACGCGCCGTCTTCTATCGTAAGGGGAGCAACAAGGGTCGCGTGGGAACCGACGAACACGCCGTTGCCGATGGTGGTGCGGTGTTTGCGCTGTCCATCGTAGTTGCAGGTAATCGTGCCCGCACCGATATTCGTGCCCGAACCGACGGTTGCATCGCCGAGATAGGTCAGGTGGAGCACTTTAGTGCCCTCGCCGACGATAGCGTTCTTGATTTCCACAAAGTCGCCCACACGCGCGCCACGCTTCAGCACAGTGCCAGGACGCAGGTTGGCAAAGGGTCCAACTGCCACTTCCGACTCGATCTGGGCTTGGACGATGTGCGAGCGGAACAGATGACACTCATCACCCACCGTCGTGTCCTGAAGATAAAGGTCTGGACCCAAGATACAGTTTGCCCCGATGACCGTATTACCTCGCAGGTGCGTGTTCGGTTCTATCACGGTATCGTGCCCGACCTGAACGCCCACTTCAACATAGGTGGTGCGCGGGTCAATAATCGTGACGCCTTGCAAGCAGAGATTCTGAAGAAGGCGCATTCGGAGCGCCTCACCCGCCTGTGCCAGTTCCCAGCGGTTGTTGACTCCCATCAGGAGGCTGGGGTCAGGGGATTGCCAAGCGAGCACTTTGCCCCCCGCCTGAGCGATGAGTCCAATCACATCGGTCAGGTAGTACTCGCCCTGAGCGTTCTGGTTCGTCAGGCGGGGTAAGTATTCACGCAACGCCGAAACTTTGAAACAGTAGAACGAGGTGCAGACCTCCCGAATCGCTTTCTGTTCGGGAGTAGCGTCTTTCTCTTCCACGATGGCTTGCACCGCGCCGTTAGGGGTGCGCAGGATACGCCCGTAGCCGGTGGGGTTCTCCATAACGGCAGTGGCGACGGTGGCGTCGGCATCGTGTGTGTGATGATATTCCCACAAGGCGCGCAGGGCTTCAGGAGTCACCAGAGGCGAGTCGCCCGCACAGACCACGACATCGGTCGCCTCTTCGGGGAGATGAGGAATCGCTTGCATACAGGCGTGTCCGGTGCCCAACTGCTCGGTTTGGAGGGCGTAGTGATAGCGCTCGCCTAAGTTCGCCTTCACTTCGTCCGCCCCGTGTCCGACCACGACGATGATAGGGCTTATCTCGGCTTGTTCCAGTGCGTTCAGCACATGGGCGGTGAGGGGTCTACCCAAGAGTGGCATCAGCGCTTTAGGGCGCTCCGATTTCATACGGGTGCCTTTGCCCGCTGCCATAACGATACCGACTGGTGTTGGTTTTGGGGGTGTCATGCTCTGCTCCTGTGCGCCCCGATTATACCTGAAGGCTTATTCCACACTGAGGGTAAGGTGGGCACATCTGGGATATGCCTTCGGAGGGCATTAGTCAAGCACCTCCGAGAGTGTTTGAAAAATCGTGGCACAGGCATCCTGCCCGTGGAGCGAAGCACGCAAGCCATGAGGTAGGGTAGGATGTGTCCGCTGGGAACGCAGGCGTCTCGCCTGCACCACTGTTCAGAGTCTTGGGCAAGGATGCCCAAGCCACGAAAGGTAG
>CAKZQI010000108.1 GCA_937139515.1 uncultured Armatimonadota bacterium
CAGCGTGGTGCAAGTCCTGCGTGAGAAGAACATTCCCGTGCGCACGCAGGGCGGGGGCACGGTGATTGAAGTGCCCACCGAGCGCGTGGAAGAAGCACGGCTGGAACTCGCCTCCAAAGGTCTGCCCAAAAGTGGCGCGCCAGGCTACGCTCGGCTGGAACAGACCCCGTTCGGCATGACCCAGACGATGGAGCAGAACACCCTGCGCATCGCCATGGAAGAGGAACTGCAGAACACCATTCAACACTTGGAGCCTGTAGAAAGCGCCCGCGTGCATATCACGCCCGGCAACGACTCGCCGTTTGCCGACTCGCGCACCGAGCCGACCGCCAGCGTGATGGTGACGCTCAGGCCAGGCGCGATGCTCACCCGCGAACAGATAAGGGGCATCGTGCATCTAGTGAGCCACAGTGTGGAGGGGCTGAAACCCGAAAAGGTGACGATTGTGGACGCCGAAGCGCGCCCCTTGTGGAACGGGGGCGACCAGTACGCCAGCGACAACGAGATGGTGCGCCTCCGACGCGAGGCAGAGCGCGGATATGCCGAAGAGCTCCGACGCCAACTCCAACAGCACTTAGACCGTGTGCTGGGAGCGGGCAAGTCCACCGTGATGGTGCAGAGCGAGCTGGACTTAGACCGCGAGGAGGTGCAAGCCCAGCGCGTGGAGCCGTTAGACCCGAACCGCGCCGCGGTGCTGAGTGAAACCAGCTCTACCGAACGCCTGAACGGAAATCCGCCTCCAGTGGGAGGAGCGGCGGGCATTGCGGGCAACCGCGCCGACGCACCGATGTATCCCGCTGCGCCTGCGGGAGTAGGGGGCGAGTACAATCGTGAAGACCGTGTGCGTAACTACGAGGTCAACAAACAGGTGGAGCATATCGTGCGCGCGCCGGGGCGCATCGAACGGCTCAGCGTGGCGGTGCTGGTGGACGAGGCGGTCGACCCCGCTGCGGTAGATGCCGTACGCAACTGGCTGGAGACGACCGTCGGCGTGGCACCTAACAACCCCGCCCGCATCGTGACCGTACAACGCGTCAAGTTTGACAACTCGCAGTCGCAAGCCGAGCAAGCCGAGCAGAAGGCACGCGAGTTGGCACAGCGCCAAGCCCTGCTATGGAAGCTCCTGCCCGTGCTGATGTTGCTGATTGTGACCATCTTCTTGGCGCGGGTGATTGGCAAGCATATTCGTCGCCCTGTGGTGCAACCCAGCTTGCAGGTGGCAGGCGCCCTGCCCGGCGGAGGCACTGCGGTGATGCCCGCGGGCGCACTCCCTGAAGGCTCCACCACCGAGTATTCGGTGGGCGAAGAGGGGGTCGCCCTGCTGTACGCCGACGGTCAGCCTGTGTTGGACGCGACGGGACTGCCCGTGCGCAGGCGCCCTGACGACGAATCGGATTTGGAGGAAGAGTATGCACGCAAAATCCGCGAGCGCGCCCAGCCAGAACTGCTGGAAATCCTTCGCTTTGCCGAGTCGAAGCCTGAGCATGTTGCGGCGCTACTGAGAAACTGGATGAAATAGCGAGGGCAAACGATGCTGAAACCTGCCGAAAAGAAACTCACGGGCAAGCAGAAAGCGGCGATTGTGCTGGTGGCGATAGGCACCGATGTCGCCGCCAAAATCCTGCCCCATCTCAACGACAACGAGGTGGAAGAGCTGAGCTTAGAAATCGCACGGCTCGGCAGTATCCCCTCCGAACTGCGTCAGGGGGTTATTAAAGAGTTTTACGAGGTTTGCTTGGCGCAAAACCTGGCGTTAGAGGGGGGATTAGACCACGCACGCCTGATGCTGGAACGCGCTTACGGTCCTGATAAAGCCGCCGAGATTCTGGAGAAGCTCACCCGCACGCTCCAGATGTTGCCCTTCGACTCCATCAAAAATGTCCATCCATCCCAGTTGAGTACCTTCCTGCAGGACGAGCATCCCCA
>CAKZQI010000109.1 GCA_937139515.1 uncultured Armatimonadota bacterium
CCGAGCTGGACGAGAACTTCAAAGCCTATTCGGTGGAGCGTCACCGCCACACACCTGAAATAGAGCAGACGCTGGAGCAGGTTGGCAGGCAGAGGGTGCGTGTGCGCTTTACGCCCCACTTGGTGCCGATGACGCGGGGTATCCTCTGCACGGCTTATGCCCCGCTCACCCAGCCAATTCCGCTCTGCGACCTGCACACCCTCTACGCCACCTTTTATGACGGTGCGCCCTTCGTGCAGGTGCGTCCGCTGGGTGAGTTCCCCAGCACGCGCGAGGTTTATGGCTCTAACCGTTGCGACATCGGCTTGACCATCGACGCCCGCACGGGGCTGGCAGTCATCATCAGCGCCGTAGACAACCTTATCAAAGGCGCGTCGGGGCAGGCTATCCAGAACCTGAACCTGATGATGGGCTGGGAGCCGACTCTGGGGCTTCCTATGGCGGGGATGGCTCCCTAAAGTGGGCGGTCTTGGCGTAGCACATCTTCATACCGCTCCCGCTCTACAATCACCCGTGCATTTCCATCCCGCACGGCGACCATCGCAGGGCGCGGGTAGCGATTGTACTGACTGCTCATCGAGTAGGCATATGCGCCCGTGCTGAGCACCGCTATCAAGTCGCCTGCATAGGTCTTGGGCAAGAGCGCGCAATCGATCACGGGGTCGGTCTCGCAGTGCTTGCCGAGGATTCGGTAGGGGTGCTGATGCGGTTCGTCGGCGCGGTTCACATGCACGGCGGTGTAGCGCGTGCCGTACATCTGGGGGCGAGGGTTGTCCGAGACGCCACCGTCAATAATCAGGTACTCGGTGGGCAGGTTCGGATGCTCGTGTGGGATTTGTTTGACTGCGCCCACGCGGTAGAGGCTCAGCCCCGCCTCCGCAATCAGCGAACGACCGGGTTCTATCCCCAGCGCAGGCTCTGGGTAGCCATAGCGGGCGCATTCGGTACGCAGTGTGTCTACTAAGGCATGTGCGTAAACCTCTATGTCGGGGACGGTGTCGTCAGCGATGTAGCGCACGGCAAGCCCGCCACCCACATTCAGCAGTTCGGCGGTGTAGCCTGTGTGTTGGCGCACCTGATGAGCAAACTGCACCATCGCCCGCACCGCCTCTTCAAACGCCGTCAGGTCAGCAATTTGCGAACCGATATGGCAGTGGAAACCCCGCAAGTGCAGGCTCGACTCTTTCAGCACCTGCTCCACAGCACGGAACGCATCGCCGTTCAACAGGTGGAAGCCGAACTTGCTGTCGCGCTGTCCTGTGCGAATCAGGGGGTGGGTCGACGCTTCCACTTCGGGTGCCGTGCGTATCATCACGCGCGGGATATGCCTCTCAGAGGCAAGGGATACAAGGCGGGCGATTTCGTCGAAGTTATCCAGCACGATAGCGCCCACACCTGCCTCGACCGCCATGCGCAGTTCGGCTTCGGTCTTGAACACGCCGTGCAGATGGATTTTCTCTGGCGGGA
>CAKZQI010000110.1 GCA_937139515.1 uncultured Armatimonadota bacterium
GTTCCACAGCTAAGCGCGCTTCGGCGAGCTCCTCTTCTGAGAGGGGGTTCTGAAGCACCTCCAGCGCCTTGCGAAGCGCCACGCGCGCCCGGTCAGGGTCGATCTCGTCCGCCAGCTCGGCGCCGTCCGCTAGCACAATCGTGCGGTCGGGAAGCACCTCCGCAAAGCCTCCGAACACAGTGAACTTGCGCGAGACGCCATCGGCACGCCGATACTCGCCCACACCGTACTGAAGCTCCGCCACTAAAGGCACATGCCCTGCCATCACACCGAACGAGCCTTCGGCACCCGGCAGGCGCACCTGCACCACACGCTCCTCCAACACGGTGCGTTCGGGACTCACGATAGAGAGCAAGAACTCACGCATCACGACACTCCCGACAGTTGCTTCGCCTTCTCAAACACATCTTCAATCGCACCGCACATATAGAACGCCTGCTCGGGCAGGTCGTCCACCTCGCCGTCCACTATCATCTTGAAACTGCGCACGGTGTCCGCCACACGCACATAGCGTCCGGGGTTGCCCGTGAACTTCTCGGCGAGGAAGAACGGCTGAGACATGAAGCGCTCTATCTTGCGGGCGCGCGCCACGATGAGCTTGTCCTCGTCCGACAGCTCGTCGATGCCCAGAATGGCGATGATGTCCTGCAGGTCGCGGTAGCGCTGGAGGATTTGCTGAACACTGCGCGCCACCTGATAATGCTCTTCGCCACAGATAGCAGGGTCAAGGTTCTTGGAAGTGGACGCCAGCGGGTCAACGGCAGGATAGATGCCCTTCTCGGCGATTCGGCGCTCCAAATACACATAAGCGTCCAGGTGCGAGAAGGTCGTTGCAGGGGCGGGGTCGGTGGGGTCGTCGGCGGGCACATAGATGGCTTGCACGGAGGTAATCGAACCGCGCCGAGTGGAGGTGATGCGCTCTTGCAGGGCGCCCATCTCGGTAGCGAGCGTGGGCTGGTAGCCTACCGCCGAGGGCATGCGCCCCAGCAGAGCCGACACCTCCGCACCTGCCTGTACGAAGCGGAAGATGTTGTCGATGAACACCAGCACATCTTGCCCTTCCTCATCGCGGAAATACTCCGCCATCGTGAGGGCGGTCAGCCCCACACGCAGGCGCGCCCCAGGTGGCTCGTTCATCTGCCCGAACACCAGCACCGTCTGGCTAATAACGCCCGTTTCGTTCATCTCCAGATAGAGGTCGTTGCCCTCGCGCGTGCGCTCACCCACGCCTGCGAAGACCGACACCCCTTGGTGCTCGGTGGCGATGTTGCGAATCAGCTCCTGAATCAGCACCGTCTTGCCCAATCCTGCGCCGCCGAACAGCCCAATCTTACCGCCCTTGTTGAACGGACAGAGCAGGTCAATCACCTTCAGCCCGGTCTCCAGGATTTCGGTACGCACATTCTGCTCGTCCAGCGAGGGGGCGGGCTTGTGAATTGGTGCGTAGGTGTCGGTCTGCACCGGACCGCGCTCGTCGATGGGGGCGCCCAACAGGTTGAACAGGCGTCCCAGCGTGGCGCGTCCGACGGGCACGCTAATCGGGGCGCCAGTGTCCAGCGCATCCATCCCGCGTATCAGCCCATCGGTAGAAGATAGGGCGACCGTGCGCACGATGTCGTCGCCCAAGTGCTGAGCCACCTCACAGGTCAGATCGATACCCTTGCTCTCATCCTTGATTTTGATAGCGTTGTTGATGGCAGGCAGGTTTCCGTCGGAGAATCGGACATCCACGACGGGTCCCATCACCTGAACCACTTTGCCAATGTTCGCCATAGTTGCCTCCTTACGATGCGCCCACTTCTAAGCGCACAAAGCGTCGCACCTGAATGTCGCTTCCTTTCTCGGCGAGCATCGCGCCGATAGTCTTGGAGTCGTCGCGGTAGTAGGGCTGTTCCAGCAGGGCGACTTTCTGGATGAAGCCCTTTTGCACGCGCCCGCGGGCGATATTCTCCGCCGCACTCTCGGGCTTACCCTCGTTGATGGCGCGCTGTTTCTCTATCTCCAGTTCCTTCGCCAGCTCTTCGGCGGGGATTTCGTCCTTGCTGATGTAGTTGGGCGTGCTCCAAGCAATCTGGATAGCGACCTCGTGTGCCAGTTGCTGGAGGGTCTGCGTGTCTGCACTGCCCGTGAGCACCACCATCACACCGACGAGCTTGTTGTGGTGGATGTAGATGTCCACCACGCCGTTTTCGCCTTCGGGCACGCGCGCTACGGCGTAGTTCTGGAAGGCGATTCGCTCGCCCGTCTTACCGATTGCCACCTCGATGCGCTTCTCCACCGTGAGCGTGCTATCAGTTAGCGAGGGGCGCTGGAGAATCTCGTCCAGCTTGCCCTCTTCGCCTATTGCCATCACCTGTTGGAGCAGTTCGTCGGCGACGGCGAGGAACTCCTCGTTGCGGGCGACGAAGTCGGTCTCACAGCGCAGGTCGATCAGCACGCCAGTACGCCCATCTTCGGACGCCAGCCCAGCAATGACCCCTTGATTGACCTCTTTGCTGGCGCGCTTGCTGGCGATAATAGCGCCCTTCTCCCGCAGGATGAGGCGTGCCTTCTCCATATCGCCCTGAGCGTCTTCCAGAGCCTTCTTACAGTCCATAAAGCCTGCGCCGGTCTCATCGCGCAGTTCTTTGATCATTTGCGGTGTGATGCTCATCAGTAGTCCTCCTCTAAGTCTTCTAAGCGGTGGCGTTTCATCAGCTCCCACTCTTTGCCCATGATTTCCTCGTCGGTCGGCTGGCGTCCGGCGGTGGAGGCATCAATCTCTTCGCCGAACATCTTGCCGTACTCGGCGACCTGTTCGGGCGAGAGCGGTGCCTCTTCCTCAATCTCGGGCATCTCTTCGGGAGCGACGACTTCCGCGCCCTGCCACTCTAATTGCTTCTCTTCAATAATCGCGTCGGCAATCCGCCCAGCAATCAGGCGAATAGAGCGGATAGCGTCATCGTTGGCGGGGATGGGGTAGTCCACCTCGGTCGGGTCGCAGTTAGTGTCCACGATGGCGATGGTGGTAATCCCCAGTCGGTTCGCCTCAGCGACCGCCGTATGCTCCTCTTTGAGGTCCACAAGGAACAGGGCGGAAGGCAGACCGGGCATATCTTTGACACCTCCGAGGTTGCGCTCTAACTTTTCGTATTCCTTACGCAGGCGGGACGCCTCTTTCTTGGGGATACGGTCTAACTCCCCTTCTTGCATCATGCGCTCCAGCTCCTTGAGCCGTCGGACGCGCGATTGGATGGTTCGGAAGTTAGTCAGCGTACCACCCAGCCAACGGTGGGTGATGTAGTATTGCCGACTGCGCAGAGCCGCTTCCTTGATGGGGTCGCGGGCTTGCTTCTTGGTACCCACAAACAGCATATGTCCACCATTGTTGACGATGTCCTTGACGGCTTTCTGGGCGCGGTCGAACATCTCAACGGTCTTGTGTAGGTCAACGATATGGATACCACTTCGTGCGCCGTAGATGTAGGGTCTCATGTTCGGGTGCCACTTGCGCGTCGGATGACCGAAGTGGACTCCCGCTTCTAACAACTCACGCATATTCAGCGTTGCCACAGACAGTTACCTCCTTAGGGTTGATTGCCACCCGTGCCTTCACTCGCGCCTTCCACTGCCCGTTCGGGTCAGCACCCCAGCGCGTCCAGCACGGTACGGTTTGCGCTAAGAGTATACCCCACCCACAGGTATACTGCAGATATGACGATGCGGATGTTCTGGATTGGGCTTCTGTCGGGATTGTTGTTAGCCGTGCCCCAGCAAGCGACCCCGCCCCCACCGTCGGAGGTGGACCAGTTGCTCAAAGCGCTTGCCGACATCACTTGGTTCAACAATGTCCGCCCCCTAAAGCTCACCGCCCCCCAGATTGACACGCTGATTGAGACGCACAAGAAAGCGTATCAGAGGCTGGAAGCGCTCATCCAAGAGGAGGCGCGCGAGTTGCGCAATCGCAAAGACGAAATCCTGCGTGTGCGCGAGGACACCGCCCGCGGGAAGAGCCTGCCCAAAGAGTTTCAGGACACCATCAAGCGTCTGGAGAGCGAGGCGTCGCAAAAGCGTCGCCAACTGCGCGCCCAAGTGGTGAGCGAGGTCGCTACCGAACTCAAGCCCCGCTTCACCGATGAGCAGTTCAGCTACATGGTCAAGCGCAGTAAAGAGGTTTTGGAGTCGGCGCGGGTGGATGTGTCCCAACTGAAAGACGACCAGCTGTACGCCCTGTTTGTGGAGAGCGTGCTGTTAGACCCCTACGCGCCCGAACTGCTGAGGGAATGGAAATCCAAGAATCTGTCTCCGTAGATTTTGGAGTATACTTGAAGTGGGTGGCAAACGATGGAACACACAGCCTCAGTGATAACAGATCGACGGTGGGTGTATGTGGCGCTTCTGTTGCCTGGCTCGGTGTCGCTACTGCGCGGTCAAGTGATTCGCGCTCTGTTGTGGTTGGGCACGAGCCTTGCGCTGTGGACACTCCTGATTTGGAGTGGGTATTTAGATGGCTCTGCGTTCTATGCGTGCGTTTGGTGGGCGCTTCTGCTGATGGTGCATCTGCTCCACTGGCGCAACGCGGTGCAGGCGTTCGTGGCGCAGGGTCAACCGCTCAACGAGTGGCTCAACCAGCGCGCCAGCATGGCGCTCAGCGCTTTCACGCTGGGTCTGCTTGGGATGTTTATGGGGGCAGGTCTGCAGGTCAGTCTCGCTTGGGGTGTGCTCATGCACCTCGTCAACGCAACTCTGTTTTGGGGCTTCAACTGGACGCAGGTCATCCCCCAATTTGTGCTCGTGGGATTCTTTGGTGCGGTGGTCGGTGTGGTCGGCTTTCTTCTAATGCGCTGGGGCTGGAGCCAAGAGCGCCTTCATCTACAGCACCTGCGCGAGCGCGCCCTGATAGAGACCGCCAAAGCGAGCGGGGGCGTCGTGAGCGTCTCGGATGTCGCCCTTGCGACAGGCTTGAGCCTCGCCGAGTCGCGCGAGTTGCTGGAAGAGCTGAGCACGCAGAGGGTGATTGAGCGCGTCGCCAACAGTGGTGGGCAACTGCTCTACCGCGTGTTGGCATCGAGCGACTGAAAGCGTATCTGACGACGCTCATCGGACAGAGGGGTGAGGGTGACCTGCCACAGGTGGCTCGGCTCATAGGGCACGCCTGTCATCTGCAGGCGTTCTGCCCACTCTATCACGACGATACCGCCCCGCTCCAGCAGTTCGTCAAGTCCCAGCGTGTGCAGTTCGGACGCACTTTGCATTCGGTAGAGGTCTAAGTGATAGAGGGGTAGCCCGCGCAGAGCTTCGGGCTGTTGGATGCGGTACTCGTGAACCAGGGTGAAGGTGGGGCTGCGCACGGGTTCGGTGATACCGAGCGCGTGTGCCAACCCCCGTATGAGAGTGGTTTTGCCTGCGCCCAGTGTACCCACCAGCAGGATGAGCGTGTCGGGTGCAAGCCACGAGGCAATCTGTGCGCCGACGGCTTCGGTCTCTTCGGGGCTGTGGCTGAGCCACTCGCACGGCTCAGTCGGTCTCATCGTCGTAGCGCTCAAAGCGGATGAGGAGCATTTCGGGGTCAACGGGCAGTTGATGCTCTTGAATCAGTTGCAGGATGCGCGCATTCGTCTCACGCACAATCGTCTCCATCTCGCGGTTCATCTGGTCAATACGCTCCAGCAGGCGCAAGATGACCTCCACGCCTGCGAGGTTCACGCCGAGATGTTGGGTGAGATGTTGGATGCGCTTGAGCCGTGCGATGTCGGCTTCTGAGTAGAGCCGTTTGCTGTTGCCCACTCGGTGGGGTTGCACCAGCCCCAGTCGCTCGTAGAGGCGCAGGGTCTGCGGGTGCATTCCGCAGATTCGTGCGGCGACCCCAATCAGATAGACTGGCTCGTGCGAGCGGTCGCCCTCGCGCTTCATTAGGCTTTCACCTCCTGAGCTTGGCTTAGGGAGCGCAGTTGCTCCAGCAGTTGGCGTTCGCGGGGGCTAAGGTGCTTGGGCACGGTGATACGCGTGCGCACATACAGGTCGCCGAGGCGTTGACCTCCCAGTGGAAGCCCCTTGCCTGTCAGCCGGAAGCGGGTGCCACTCTGGGTGCCCGAAGGAACCTTCATCGTGACTTTGCCGTGGGGTGTGGGCACTTCCACCTCGCCCCCCAAGATGGCAGTAAGGTAGTTCACATCCACCTCCGTGTACAGGTCGTCGCCTTTGCGTTCGTAGCGGGGGTCGATGTGGATTTTCAGTTTCAGGTACAGGTCGCCCCGTCTGCCGTGTGCATCGGCGACGCCTTCCCCTGCAAGGCGCAGGCGTGTGCCGTCGGCAACGCCCGGCGGGATATTGACCGTCAGGGTGCGTGTGCGATTGACCGCACCTCGCCCGCGACACTTAGGGCAGGGCGACGCCACATAGCCTGTGCCGTTGCATTCGTCGCAGGGCATCTCCACCCCGAACATCGCAAATCGGCGTCGTCCGCTCCCGCCACACGCCGGGCAGGTGCGCCCCTTCTGGTTGGCGCGCCCCGTACCTCGGCAGTCGGGGCAGGGGTCAGGCAGGGTGAGCTGGATAGTGCGTTTGCCCCCGCGAATCGCCTCTTCCAGACTAATCTCCAGCACCTGCTCCACATCGCGGGACATTTGGCTCTGGAAACCGAAATCGGTATCAAACCCACCCCCACGCAACAGGTTCTCGATGAACTCGGAGAAGCTACCGAACCCTCCGAATGGGCTACCGCCTGGGAAGCCGGCATTCGGGTCAAAGTTGTCGCCATACTGCTCGCGCATCCGCTGGTAGGCTTGCCACTGCTCGCCGTAGCGGTCGTAGGCGGCGCGCTTCTCAGGGTCCGACAGCACTTGGTATGCCTCGTTGATTTCTTTGAACTTCTCTTCGGCGGTACGGTCGCCGGGGTTCACATCGGGGTGGTACTGGCGTGCGAGCTTGCGATACGCCGCCTTGATTTCTTTCTCGGTGGCGTCCCGTGAGACCCCAAGAATCGCATAGTAGTCTTTGTAATCTCGCACGGTCGTTCACCCCCTCGATTGCCTCTCCCGAGGGCAGAGCCGTCGAGAGAGGCGCAAGTGCTCGGTTTTACTTCTCCTCCCGATACTCGGCGTCAATCACATCATCGCCGTCGGTTCGTGAGGAGCTTGTGGAACCGTAATCCGACGCTGAGCCGTAGTCGCCTGCGGTACTCGTGCCCGTTGTGGCAGAAGCGCGCTGGTACAGTTGCTCGGTGATGCGATAGCTCACCGTCTCCAGCTCGCTGAGCAGGGACTTCATTCGGTCGTAGTCCTGGTTTTGGATGGCGGTTCGCAGGTCGCGCACGAGGCTCTCGGCGCGCTCACGGTCGGTGGGTACGATATTCTCGCCTTGCTCTTTCAGCAGGCGTTCGGTCTCTATGGCGAAGCGTTCGGCGCGGTTGAACTCTTCGGCGCGCTCGCGGGCTTGGCGGTCGCGTTCGGCGTTCGCCTCCGCCTCGCGCACCATCCGCTCCACCTCTTCACGGCTGAGGTTGGTCGAACCGCTGATGCGAATGCTTTGCTGGCGCCCCGTGCCGAGGTCTTTCGCCGAGACCTGCAGGATACCGTTGGCATCGATGTCGAACCCGACTTCGATTTGCGGGACGCCCGCTGGTGCAGGGGGGATGCCGTCCAGGTGGAACACGCCGAGCAGTTTGTTGTCGCGTGCCATCGGGCGCTCGCCTTGATAGACGCGCACCTCCACGCTGGTCTGCATATCGGCAGCGGTGGTGAAAATCTCCGATTTGCGCGTTGGAATCGTGGTGTTGCGCGGGATGAGCACGGTGAAGATACCGCCTTTGGTCTCAATCCCCAGCGAGAGCGGGGTGACATCCAACAGCACGATGTCCTTGATTTCGCCGGCGAGCACGCCCGCCTGAATGGCTGCGCCGACTGCTACCACCTCGTCGGGGTTGACGCCCTTGTGAGGCTCCTTGCCTGTGATTTGGCGCACCATCTCCTGCACTTTCGGGATGCGTGTGGAGCCACCCACCAGCACGACCTCATCCACCTGGCTCGGGTTCAGCCCTGCGTCTTCCAGCGCGCGGAACATCGGTCCCTTGACTCGCTCAAACAGGTCGGCACATAGGTCTTCAAACTTGGCGCGTGTGAGCGTCATATCCAGGTGCTTGGGACCGCTGGCGTCCGCCGTGATGAAGGGCAGGTTAATCGTGGTGGTGGTCACAGTGGAGAGCTCTATCTTGGCGCGCTCGGCGGCTTCTTTCAGGCGTTGAAGCGCCTGGCGGTCTTGGCGCAGGTCGATGCCGTGCTCGCGCTTGAACTCGTCAGCGAGGTAGTCCACGATGCGCTGGTCAAAGTCGTCGCCCCCAAGGTGGGTATCGCCTGCGGTGGACTTGACTTCAAACACGCCCTCACC
Organism: uncultured Armatimonadota bacterium; assembly: GCA_937139515.1. GTDB lineage: Bacteria > Armatimonadota > Fimbriimonadia > Fimbriimonadales > GBS-DC > CAKZQI01. Next base: position 8,365 of record CAKZQI010000110.1, read on the forward strand.
CACCTCCAAGATGGACACATCAAAGGTTCCGCCCCCGAGGTCAAACACGAGGATGGTCTCGTTGGACTTTTTGTCCAAGCCGTAGGCGAGTGCGGCAGCGGTCGGCTCGTTGATGATGCGCAGAACTTTTAGCCCTGCGATTTCGCCTGCGTTCTTGGTGGCAGTGCGTTGAGCGTCGTTGAAGTAGGCGGGCACCGTGATTACTGCTGCGGTCACCGACTCACCCAGATAGGCTTCGGCGTCCGCCTTGAGCTTTTGAAGCACCATCGCCGAGATTTCCTCGGGGCGGAGTACCTTGTCTATAGCGGGGATTTTGACCGCTGCGTCGCCTTTGCTATCGGGCACGACTTGGTAAGGCACGCGTTTGCGCTCGTCCTCCACCTCGTCATAGCGTCGCCCCATAAACCGCTTGATAGAAAAAATCGTGTTTTCGGGGTTCACGACGGCTTGCCGTTTCGCAGGCGCCCCCACCAAGCGCTCACCCGTCTTGGTAAACCCAACCACGGAGGGGCACAAGCGTCCCCCTTCTGCCGTCGGAATCACGACTGGCTCGCCCGCTTCCAACACGGCTATCACCGAGTTCGTCGTCCCTAAGTCGATCCCAACAACCTTACCCATTGTATAATCCTCCATCGTTCAGATTTTTGCACTTCGTGTCGCTTCAGGGTAGAATACGCCCCCTGCAAGCTCCGAGTTCCCATTTTCTAAGTGTCTTTATAATACCTGACTTGAGTGGGATGTTGTCAAGTCATAGGGAGGGGTAGAGCTGACAAGGGTACACTTGTTGAGTTCAAGTTGGTAAAACGCCTGTCGTTTTTAGATGCAGGCGGTAGCACCCAACAGCGAGCTTCCGTTCAACCCGAAAAGCCCACCCTGTCACCCTGAGCGTCAGCGAAGGGTCTCGGAATTGGGCGGCACAGAGATTCTTCGCTCCGCTCAGAATGACAATCCCCCACCCTGTCACCCTGAGCGAAGCGAAGGGTCTCAGTCTTGAGTTTCGTAAAGATTCTTCGCTCCGCTCAGAATGACAACAGGGGGCGAGGAGGCTAACGAGTAGGTGCCAAAGCAGGGACAGGTTGGCATAATTTTGAACTCAAGTGATGTACCCTTATCAGAAGAGGGGCAGGGGGTGAGGGCAACAACTGATTTTTCAAACACCCTCACCAACTCTTGACATAGGGTTGATAGGTAGGGTATATTCTTTGAAGAGGGGAAATTGAGATGAAGAGCAACCGAAATCACGAGATGGAGAGATTTCATGGAGGAGGTATTTGCATATACTGTGGAAAACCGACTGGTCTAGCCAACAATCAGCACAGCGCATGCGCAGAAATGCACGATTGGGGACGGTCTCAGATTATTAGCTTAGCGACCTCTGTAGCACAAGGGAACTCGCAAGAAGTGTCCATTGAAAATCTCTATAATTCTATGAAAAAGATTGCCAATAACTTTTTCGTTTCCGAAGCAGAAATTCGCGAGTCCCTAATTATTGCTTGGGGACAAGCTGTAGACCATTTTATGTCTGATGGCTATCTAAGCCGTCAAGAAGAGGCTTACCTGCACTACTTTGCTAATTACTTTGGAATAAACCAAGAAGAACTAAAACTTCATAAATCTTATGAAAAGTTCATAAAGGGAATTGTTCTTCGTGAAGTCATGGAAGGCAGAATACCAAGGTATAGCGGTCCTTTAGGTGGATTACCCGTGAACCTGCAACGAGATGAGTCGCTTGTTTGGATATTTCGTGGCGTTGAGTATTATGAAAAAGTCACGAGAAGGAGACGAGTTGGCTCGTCGAGTAGCGTGAGTATTCGGGTCGCGCGGGGAGTGTATTTGCGCACGAGTTCTTTCGATTCAGAATCTGTGGAGTATACAGAAACCGTTTATGTTGACAAAGGGACTTTGTTATTTACCACAAAGCATATTTACTTCAGTGGAAAATCTAAAGCATTTCGTGTGCGCCTCAATAAGATAGCGTCGTTCACGCCCTACGAAGATGGGTTTGGTATACATAGGGATGCCCAGTCTGCAAAGCCACAGATTTTCGTTACAGGTGATGGGCAGTTTGCATATAAACTGGCATTAAGTATAGCAAGGTTTGCTGGCTGACAGTCTAACATCTCATCCAAACAAGCCAAGCGCGTAACACGCCCAAGCCACAAAGGGCACCTTAGGCAAGGATGCTCAAGCCACGAAAGAGGCTTTAAGAGTACTTAGGCAACGATGCCCAAGCCACGAGTGTCCTACTCCCGTTAGGTCATCCCTCACCTAGTCGCTCTCGACAGAGCATCAGCACATGTTCAAGGGTCTGTTCCTTCGTCCAACCGTCGTTTCGCACCACAATCGCGTCGTCCGCCTGCTTGAGGGGCGAGTCGGCGCGGGTGGTGTCTCGTCGGTCGCGCTCCAGAATGTCTGCCAGCACCGCCTCGTAGGGCTGGTCAATCCCTTGCTCTTGGAGTTGTTCCCAGCGCCGTCGGGCACGCTCTTCGGGCGAGGCGGTCAGAAAGATTTTTAATAGGGCATCCGGAAACACGACGGTGGTGGTATCACGCCCCTCGGCAACCAGCCCGTTCACTTGTTGGGCAATCGCCTTCTGCATTTGTACCATCGCGCGTCGTACCCTCGAATGAACAGAGATTCGGGAGGCGAGGTCGCTGATGAGGGGCGTTCGGATTGCCTGCGACACATCCTCGCCATCCAACAACACCTTCTGCTCGTCGCCCTCCCGAACGAACTCAATCTGGGTGGACTGCGCCAGCGCGCTCAGGGAAGGCTCGTCGTCAGGGTCTATCTGGTGGCGGTGTGCCTTCAGTGCCAGCGCACGGTACATCGCCCCAGTATCCAAATAGACGAATCCTAACGCCTGAGCGACCCGCTTGGCTAAAGTGCTTTTGCCTGAGCCAGCGGGACCGTCTATCGCAATCACTCTCATCCAATTTCGGCACGAAGGGTCTGGAGCTGGTCCGCAATCACTTCCAGCAAGAGTTCCAGTTCCTCTTCCAGTGGGCTGAGGTGGCTGGGGTGCAGGGCTTCCACATCCAAGCCTTCCAGATAGCGTCGGAACTTGCGCACCTCAATCGCCGGTCCGCGCACCTCTGGGACAGACGCCAGCACCTGCTCAGCAGGTTGCTCCAGAAGTTCATCGGCGCGTTCGGGGTCTTCACGCAGGGTGCGTACCAGCGCGGCGGTCTCGCCACTGGTCAGCTCTTCCTCGCGGATTTTCTCGGCGAGTCGGGTTTGAAGTTCGGGGTCGTCCAGTTCTAACAGGCTTCGGGCATGGCTTTCGGTGATGCTTCCTGCAGGAGGGCGTCCTTGCGTGGCGATTATCTGCTCGCCCACCTCCTCAGGCAGTTCCAGCAAGCCAAGCCAGATGCTGATGGTGCGGTCGCTCAGCCCGAGCATCTGCGCCAGTTCACGGTTGCTCAGCCGTCGGTTGTCCTTGAGTTGCTTGAGCGCGCGCGCTTTATCAATCGGGGCGAGGTCTTCGCGTTGAAGGTTCTCTATCAACTGCTCGGTCGTAACATTCTCAATATCCAGTTCTTTGATGATGCAGGGGATGGCTTGAAGTCCTGCGATTTGGGCGGCTCGCCAGCGCCGTTCGCCTGTCACAATCTGATAGGTCTCGCCGTCGGGCAGGATGCGTACCGTAATCGGGTTAATCAGTCCATAGCGGCGGATACTCTCTGCCAATCCCTGCAAGCTCTCCTCATCGTAGCCTTTGCGCGGTTGATCGGGGTCTTCAACAATCTGGTCGAGCGCAATAAGCTTGATCTCCATATCGTGCGCCTCCTTGCCCTCTACTATACCCGATGTTGTGGTTTAGCCGAACCGCCCGCGAATGTAGTCCTCGGTCTCTTTTTTGTCGGGATTAGTAAAAATCTTTTCGGTGGTGTTGTACTCGTGGAGCACGCCGTTGAGGAAGAAGCCTGTATAGTCCGACACGCGTGCCGCCTGTTGCATCCCGTGCGTCACAATCACAATCGTGTAGCTCTTCTTGAGTTCGGTGAGGAGCTCCTCGATGTAGTAAGTTGCCGT